>NZ_JALAAR010000043.1:0-1561 GCF_036984005.1 Rheinheimera muenzenbergensis | reverse complement strand
ATAGACATAATGACTCCCCACGAGGTGCTGACCTCCTGCTTCGTGGGTTAGCTTTGCAGCCAGAGCCATACTGTATTTGATGAAGATACAATACTGGAGGTCAGCGTGGTTAACAATAGCATAACTTTTATTGGCTTAGATACGCACAAAGAGTTCTTTGAAGTGGCGTATCTGCAAGATAGCCGTGATGCAAAACCGGTCAGCTTGGGTCGTATTAACGGTACCAAACCGGCATTACAAAAACTGGTGCGTCAATTTGAATCGAAATACCCGGGTTCCACATTACACTTTGTCTATGAAGCTGGCCCTTGTGGTTACTGGATTTATCGCTTTCTGACCAGCTTGGGGCATTGTTGTTATGTGGTCGCCCCCTCACTCATTCCGAAGAAAGCCGGTGAACGAGTTAAAACTGATAAGCGTGATGCGCTGAAGTTAGCCTTGCTGCTGCGCTCTGGCGACATTGAGCCTATTTACGTGCCCGAGCCGGAAGATGAAGCGATGCGCGATTTATCCCGCGCCCGAGAGACAGCGATGAAGGATTTAAAAGACGCAAAGTATCAGCTTAAAGCTATGCTGCTGCGTAATAACATCCGCTGTGAGGTGCAGGACAATTGGTCGGCCAAACACCTGCGCTGGCTAACTGAACTTATCTTGCCGCACCCTTCACAGCAAATTGTGTTGCAGGAAGCTATTCAAACCATTACCGAGCGTATACGCCGTTTAGAGCGGCTGGATAATGAACTCAGTTACCATGTTAAAAACTGGCGTTACTACCCTGTAGTAAAGGCCATTCAGGCCATGCGCGGCGTACGTCTGCTGGTGGCTGTTGGCGTCATTGCAGAATTAGGCGACTTATCCCGTTTTGACCATCCCAGAAAACTGATGAGTTATCTCGGGTTAGTGCCTTCAGAGCATTCCAGTGGGGGTAAACGAAAGCTAGGTGGCATAACCCGCACCGGAAACACCCGAGCCAGGCGCTTACTGGTCGAAGGCGCGCATACCTACCGTTACGCCGCCAATGTATCGACTGAGCTGCAAAAACGCCAGGAAAGCCTGAGCAAAGAAATCATAGACATCGCCTGGCAGGCGCAGCTTAGGCTATGCAGGCGCTACCAGCGCTTAATGAAACGCGGTAAGCACTACAACTTAGTGGTTACCGCAATTGCCAGGGAGATGATTGCCTATATCTGGGCGATAGCACGTGAAGTGGTGCTGACACCGGTTAATCCGGCGAAACGGTTAGCCAGGGTGCCGGCATGAGTAACAGGTTAGAGTTAATGCATTGGATCAAGCATCGGGTGTGGCACAACCACCGACGGCGTTAGGATGGCATCAGCCTTAGGGCTGTTGAACCTCGAACATAGACTGAAGACAGGTGCCACGGCGGAACAAGTAAGGTAGGCTCTGTTAGCGAAAGCTGATAATCCACGAATACCAGCATGACAACCGACGAACATTACCTGCTTCATCTGGTGCATTAACTCGCTTTAACAGCAAAAGAAGGTTCTTAACTGAACAGAAATAAGCTCAACCTGCTTGACGTGGGGAGTCATACCAACGC
>NZ_JALAAR010000042.1:0-1849 GCF_036984005.1 Rheinheimera muenzenbergensis | reverse complement strand
TGGGAACATTCCCGGAGTAAGTGTGGTTCAATAACAGGTAGTGGCTGAGAGCTCCGCGCAGCGGCTTAGTTCAACGCCCCAAGCACCCGGCCAAAACGCGAACGAAGTAAGCGTTTTGGGTCGGGTGCCTTGGCTTGTTAACTTCATAGTTGTTCGCGTGAAAAATTAATTATATTTACACCGTATCTTTCTACCGCCTTCTCTTTAAGCGGCTTTAAAAGGAGCCTAACCTCAATTAGGTCATTGCCGATATCTGCGATTTCATCTTCGTCATTCGATGATTCGCAAATATTTGACATCTTTTTCTCCATTTCCGTCAGAGCCTCAAGAATTATTTTGAGCTCTGACTCTACTAGATTTAGCTGAAAATCACTCATACCACTTTACCTTCTTTCTTAAAGACTCTTGTTGCTCTAAGCGCCATTTCTTCGAGCAGACCTTTAAATTTGTCAATCGGCATATTTTGTATAGGAGATATGCAATAGTGGTGAGGTTTATCCTGCACCATTTTCAGACCAACTGGCGGTTTAGTATTTGGTGGGAATCTCCAAACCCAACCAGTCATCGGGGATTCATTTATCCCTTCTTTATCAAAGACACTTATACCCTTGCCATTGGCAATAATTACTCGAATTCCATTAACCTCCATTGTATCAACGTCCCTTGGTCGAACATTCGATAGTTTTGGACTTGTGGAATTGCCGAGCCTGAAAAGCTCTTCTGGGACAATAAAAAATTCCTTTGGGAACATGATGATCTCCTTTTCATGATTAGAAGTTAACGCAAAGCACACGGGCGGAAAAACGCGACAGCGTTTGACGTCCCAGTGGCCGCAGGCCACGAGTGATGCGCCTTGTTAGGCATACTGCGCACCAACCATGAATAAAGGCAACCAAACGGCAACCGATACAAACATAACACCGGTGATGGCAAAAAATGCAGCACTACCAGCAGCGTGCGAAAAATATACCGTTGGGCGACTGGCTAGGTGTTTATGAAAGTTGTTTGATATTGTTTTGAATGTGGCTTTTATTATGTCGATTTGGAACTGTGCCCAGGTAAGAAAAGGCTTGAGCGCGATAAGTAAACACGCAAATGCCACCTCTAAGCCCGCTACCTCAACGAACAACAGCAGGTAACCGGCAAATGGTGTTGCTATTAAAATTGCCAGAAGCATCAATGCTCTTTTTAACCAAACGTGACGATTAAGAAAATCCATCTACAGTCCTTATTGCCTAACGCAAAGCACACGGGCGACAGGCCGCGCAGCGGGTTGGCGTCCCAGCGACCAGCGGGAGCGAGTGCTGCGTATTGTTATGCGTAGCCATGCCGCTGCACCCCAGGTAATAACAGCTTTTGATAATAATTTGAGTCATGCATTTCATCCCATGCACGCAAACCAAAGAAAGCCGATAAAAACATTTGGATGTTACCCGAACCAATAACCGTAGCTCCAATCCACCCATCTGTCTCTGCTTCCCGATATGGAAGTTTGCAACTTGATATTTGTACTGGCGTATTTGCGATACGACTCCATGTCCCATTATTAAAAAGATCTTTGGTCACAAACTGAACAGAAATAGGACTGAAGAGATGTTCGATATCACAGTTTTCATCTGTATTCCGCACGGTAAAGAATGCGCATGTTATCGAATTCAAAACTTCTTTTTGTATTTCAACAATCTGTCCGAGGACCGAAGAATTATCTTCAATTGGCACCCAAAAAGTATCGCCGACTTTAGCTATCTGTCTTGGCATGATTCTCCACTACGCATAGACATAATGACTCCCCACGAGGTGCTGACCTCCTGCTTCGTGGGTTAGCTTTGCAGCCAGAGCCATACTGTAT
>NZ_JALAAR010000041.1:0-2298 GCF_036984005.1 Rheinheimera muenzenbergensis | reverse complement strand
AACGCTTTAGCGTTTTATCCGGCACGTTGTTCAGTGACGGCTAAACGCCTGTTGAACGGCCCGGTTCGCTTATTTTTTGGTATGACTGATGCTAATGGAATTTGTTTTTTTAGGGAACAATTAATTTACAGGCCTTTATAGCTGTGGTTATCCGTATTGATGCATTTTTGTTGTCTGTCATCATGCTATTCATCATTGATTTTCATGATTTACCAACTAACTGGCAATACTTTCCCGCAGGCCACCAAGCCTGTCTTTTACCCTCTACTACTGCACCACTCAACCGTCAGGATGACCTTGTGGCCGCATAACTAACAATGATGCCAGATGCAGTAACCCAACCTGACAATGCGGGCAGTGCCAGCACGGTGTTTGCTGCTCAGTGCTTATTACCTTCGCTTCAGGTTTGGGCTGTTTCTCCTGCTGCCGGATTATCGTCAGCTTTCGCTTTCTACAGCGATTTGCCAGCAAGCCATAGTGCCGGATCCGCATAAAACCTTTGGGTAACACATGGCTCAGATAACGACGGATAAACTCGGTGCCGTTTAAGGTCATCACTTTGCGTTTGTTACCGTCCTGATAGTCTCGGTAATTAAAACTTACGCCCTCTGCACTGATGCGTTGCAAACGGCTTTCATGCAACACACCTTTGCGGGTATAGCGCCCGAGATAACGCAGTACTGTCTGCGGTTTACAAAGGCAAGCTTTGCTAAATACTGTCCAGGGCTTTGCCAGCAGTGCGTCTTTGTCAGGGATACTCAGCTGCTCATCCCGCAGCTGTTGCAGCATCTTCGCCCGGAACACGGTGGACAATGCTTTTACCGGGAACAAATAGCCTTTATCAATGACCTGCCAGCGCTCTGCTGTACTTAACATTCCGCCGGGGATTAAACAGTGCAGGTGTATATGCTGGCTCAGTGTTTGGCCCCAGGTATGCAGTACGGCCGTCATGCCTAACTCTCCCGCCGTTTTACGGTGCTGTCGGGCGAACTTACTCAGTGTTTGCCACACCGCATTAAACAGGCTTTTATAGAGCTTTTCCGGTGCATACTGACTGATAACATTCAGTTCGTGCGGCAAGGTAAACACCAGGTGGAAGTACTTCACCTGTACCAGATTGGCAACCTGCGCTGCTATCCAGTCACGGGTACGTTGCCCCTGACACCGTGGGCAGTGTCTGTCACGGCATGAGCAATACACCATCTGTTGCTGTTGGCAATTATCACACTGCCACAACTGCTGCCCGAGCGCGGCGGTTCGGCATTGCAGGATATGCTTACAGGCGGCTTGTTGCTGCCAGTTCATCGCATGCTGTTGCTGGTAGTACGGTAAAAACTTCGCTAGCACATCACTCAGATGTAAGCTCACGGTGTCGTCCAACCAGACAGTAAATCTCTGGCACCACTGCCCATCTCCGGTAGCCAGTGCAAATAGCGCTGAGTCGTTCTAATGTCCGTGTGACCGAGCTGGTTTTGCAGCTCATTCAGTGGCATTCCCGCCATTAACTGATGCGTGGCGTAAGCATGGCGTAAACTGTGAAGGCTACACCCACTGAGTACGTTTGCTGCACGAACTGCATCCTTAAACGGCTTGGTAATACAACTGCTGGACATCGGCTTATCCATGCCCCGACCCGAGTAGAACAGATAATCCCGGGGGCGGTACAACTGCCAGTATTCACGAAGTAAGTTAAGCACGGCCGGGGTCAGCAAAACGTACCGGTCTTTATTGCCTTTACCTGCCACCACTTTTAGTGTGCTTCTCTGGCCATCAATGTCAGCGACTTTGGTGTGAATAAGCTCCATCAACCTCAAGCCTGCGCCATAGTAGGTCATCAACATAAAACGCAGTTTTCTGTCAGGGCACAGTGAAATAACAAGCTGTACTTCGGCAGGCTTTAATATCACCGGCGCCTTAACCGGCTTACGCGATAACGGTTTGGTGATTGTAATTTCTTTGTGCAGTACGGTTTTAAAGAAGAAACAAATGCCATTGAGTTGTATATGGATAGTGCTGCGCGCCAGCTGCTTCTCCAGCGTCAGATACCTGAAGTACTGCTCAAGTTGCGCTTCAGTAATGGTGTCAGGGCGTTGGTGATAGTGGCGGCTTAACTGCTCAACCGCATACAGATAGGTGTCTTCGGTTCTTTGGGCAAGACCGCGCAACCGACATTCGTCGATCATTGCCTGGCGTAACGGGGTCATGATGATTCTCCGGTTCTGTTGGGAACATTCCCGGAGTAAGTGTGGTTCAATAACAGGTAGTGGCTGAGAGCTCCGCGCAGCGGCTTAGTTCAAC
>NZ_JALAAR010000040.1:0-3122 GCF_036984005.1 Rheinheimera muenzenbergensis | reverse complement strand
GGAAGGATTCGAACCTTCGAAGGCAGTGCCGGCAGATTTACAGTCTGATCCCTTTGGCCACTCGGGAACCCCTCCACTACTAATGGTGCCGCTTATCCGAGTCGAACGGATGACCTACTGATTACAAGTCAGTTGCTCTACCAACTGAGCTAAAGCGGCACTACGTCAGTGGGTGCGAATTCTAGTGGAATGGTTCGGAGCGTGCAACAGAAAAAAGCAAAAAAGCATGAAATTCCCGCCTAAGCGTTCACAAAGTGCACAATTCGTCGCTTACATGTCTATATAGCGCGCTAATCCATGGAAAATCAGTAAAGGCTCAACCACTAAAGGTAAATCAGTCAGATAAGGTTTAAGGAATTTACTGTCGCCTCCGGTTAGCAGCAGCTTGTCACAGGGTGTTTGTTGCCATGCCAATCGTATTGCACCTAAAATGGTTGCTAAACAACCGTTTTGCAAACCAGTTACCGTATCGACTCCGGGTTCTAACCGGCCGTTAAATAACTCGGCGTTAAACACTTTGGCCGTGTTTTTAACTACAGCCTGCTGTTGCATCTTCAGACCGGGCATAATCCAGCCACCGCTATGCGCGCCATCTTTAGCTAACCAATCTACAGTAACCGCAGTGCCCGCATCTACGATCAGTACCTGTGCAGCCGGAAATAGCAACTGTGCACCTAACATCGCCAGCCATCGATCGACACCCAGTGTCTGCGGTTGCTGATAACTACTGCGTACGCCATAAGCCTGGGCATCAGAATGTACCTGACGCCAGGGCAAATGATCCAGACCCAACAGTTGCTTAATTACAGCTACCTTCTCCTGCGATGCTACACTGGCAAAGTAAACTGCTTTTATCGGCAATTTTGCTAAATTATCCGCCGCCATCTGTGGCAAGGCACTAACTTTACCCTGTTTCACTAGAGCGGCCTTTTCCCTCGTATTGCCAATGTCCAGCAGCAAATACATGCTAATCTCCCGCCCGTAGACTCAGTTCACCGCCAAAATAAGCTTGTACACCCTCGGTAGTTTTAATCAATAACGCACCTTGTTGGTCAACGCCAAGACAAATACCTTTGATCTCATTGCTACCAATAAGTTTGACCTCTTGATTATGATACTGATTATATTGACCAAACTCTTCAACAAAGCCAGAAAAACCTTTACTGCTAAACTCTGTGAGCAAACCGCTCAGTTGCTGTTGTAACATGGCAACCAATAAATTACGGTCTATTACAGCTTCACAGGCCCCGGCTAAATCAACGTATTGCTGATCAATATTGTCCAGCGCTTGTTGTGGCAAGCGTATATTCATACCAATGCCAATGATCACATCACAGCCTGCGTGTGCCTGCCCGGCAAGCTCTACCAGGATACCGCACAGCTTTTTGCCATCAACGTAAACGTCATTTGGCCATTTAACTTTTGCCTCAACCTGATACTGCTGTTTCAGCATTCTAGCGATGGCAATGGCTACCACCAGGCTCAAACCCATCGCAGCCTGGATCCCCTGCTCTAACCGCCAGTACATAGAAAAATATAAACTGGCGGCAAAGGGTGAATACCAGGTTCGGCCACGCCGCCCTCTTCCTGCAGTTTGCGCTTCAGCCACTATGGTATAACCGGGCTGCGTTACTACACCATCCTGAACTTTTTGCATCAACTGACTATTAGTAGAATCGGTGATGTGCTGCACCAGAATATCGGCACAGCCCGCTGGACGTAGCTGATTGATCTTCGCAGCATCAAGTAAAGTTAAAGGTTCTGACAAACAGTAGCCACGGCCTTTAACTTTGTAAATATCCAAGCCAAGTTGCTGTAATTGCTTTATATGATTTGCTACGGCAGTGCGACTTAGACCCAGCATATCAGCCAATATTTGACCAGACTGAAACTCACCGGCAGCTAAAGCGTTCAATAATTGCCGCTGGCTAACTAAACTCGCTTTAGTCATGTAACTGTCCGCTGTTGCTCAACATCCGTACCTCGGGTTCCAACTGAATACCGTAAGCCTGTTCTATCTTGTGCTGCACATCCGCTATTAAAGTCAGCAGTTGTTGTGGCGTACCTGTGCCGTGATTAACCACCACTAGCGGCTGCAAGTTGTAGCAACCGACATCGCCATAGTTTTTGCCTTTAAAGCCTTGCTGCTCAATCAGCCAGGCTGCGGGCACCTTAACGCTATCGTCTGCCTGATTAAAACCGGGGATATCGGTATATTTTTTTCTTAATACTGAGTATTGTTGCTTGGTTATAACCGGGTTTTTAAAGAAGCTACCGCAATTAGCCAATACCGCAGGGTCTGGTAACTTACTGCTACGCACAGCAATAACCTGTTCAAAGATAGCGTTGATAGTCGCGTCAGCCGGCAGATGATCCAAACCTTTATACGCTAGCACAGCTGCAGGGCGCTTACTGAGGCGCAAACCGACCGCGACTATGATACCTTTACCAGCCAGAGAATGCTTAAACACACTATCCCGATAGCCAAACTGACAACGTCCGGCCGCGATACGCTGTATTTTACGCTGTTGCCAGTGGTAAAAATCAACGTATAAACAGCTATCTGCCAGTTCTACCCCATAAGCGCCTATATTTTGCACCGGCGCGGCGCCTACTGAGCCAGGGATAAGCGCCAGATTTTCTATGCCCCATAACTGCTGTTCAACTGTCCAAGTTACCAACTGATGCCAGTTATGGCCGGCCTCTACATGCACTAAAACATGATCTGCACCCAGCTCTGTAACCATTTTGCTATCAGCCACAAAGCGACAGACAGGAACGGTTAGATCTTGCAAAAAAATAGTGTTACTACCCTCACCCAACAATATAGGTGCCGTGTCAACATCAAAGCTATGTAGCTCACTGACAGAATTCAATTCGTGCACAGAGCTTAAGGTGGCATCAAAACGAAAAGTAGAATAAGGAACTGCAGATATATTAGTTAAAGTGCGCATGATCAAGCCAGTTTACACAGATAGCAGTATTGTAATGATGTGGTTGGTGAAGCGCAAAGCAAAAAGCCCGCCTCTTTCGAGACGGGCTTGTTTATTTGGGTGCCTGGCGGTGAACTACTCTCGCATAGCGAATGCTACACTACCATCGTCGCAGCTGCGTTTCACTTC
>NZ_JALAAR010000003.1:0-347798 GCF_036984005.1 Rheinheimera muenzenbergensis | reverse complement strand
GCCTGCGCCGGCCATTGCCACATCAGCAGCATAATCAGTGCCAGTGGCAGGCTGGTAAATAGCGGTTGCATGAATAAGGCCGGTTAGGAATTAATGTCTATGGCCAGAGTATTAGGCTTTTGTGGCAAAGGCTTGCTGTTCTCAGCGGCGGAATGCGCTTGGCGGGATGTGGCAGGCAGCGTATGTGATTCGCCGGTAAAACGGCCGCCCGGCTCAATACACAGGCTGTCAGCATAGATATCTCCATCGACACAACCTGACGCCAAAATCTCAATTTCAGTGGCGTACAGCAGGCCCTTTACGGTGCCATACACCAGAATTTTGCCTGCTCTGATTTCGCCCTGCACCACAGCTGACTGGCCTACCAGCAAGGTTTGGTTACATTGCACCTTACCGCAAATAGCGCCATCTATGCGGCAGTCAGAGGGTAAAGACAGTTCGCCCTGCAGCACACTGCCGGCTGATAGCAGGGTGCAGTTTGACGGATCGTTTTTACTGACAGAGTTTTTAGCTGAAAACATAAACAACCTTTTGCAAATAATGGCTATAACGGCATGCCCGGATAGCTGGTACGGTTTTGCATGCCAGTGAGTTTTTGCATTAACTGACGTTGAGCAGCCAACAGCTTACCATTTTTTTCATTTTTTGCCTGACACAGACGTGATTTCAGCGTCAGCTCTTGCAGTAACTGCCGGGTGCCATGCTGTATTGGCGCCGGCAGCCGGCTGACCAATTGCTGCAGATCATTGCGGCGGTTTTGCAGGCCCAGCTGTGCCAGCAGCTGGTCACGGCTGCTGTGGCTGTGTTCAACCGCTGCCATCAGCTGCAATACCTGCTGATTCAGCTGCTGCAACGCAACGCTGTGGCGCTGGCTCATCAGTTCATATTGCTGATCCAATAACTGGCTTAGCTGATCCAGCCGCTGCACATCCTGCTGCAGGCTACTGATAAAGCTTTTCAGTAGCTCGGCACTCATTTCTTATGCATATCCAGCATAGCGTTAATCAGCGCTTCTTCGTCCAGTTTCAGCTCGCCATTGGCAATAGCCTGTTGCAACTGGCGCACTTTGTTCATATCAACGCCGTCGTGCTGGGCCAGCGAGTCATAGCTTTGCTGTAGCGATTGACTGATGCTGCTAACCTGGCTGGCAGCCGGCGCCGGTTGGCTTGAGGTGTCGCTGTGTGGCTGCGCTGTGCTGCTGTGCTGCTTTTGTTGCAACCGGCTGGCCGGCTCAACCTGCAAGCTGTTTTTCGGGTCAATTTGCATAAAAAATTCCTGCTATTTAGCTCTGTGAAATTAAAGCGACAGCGAACAGAGAAAACTTTAATTTATTTATGGCCGGTAACGACAGTATTTTTGCCGCTCACCACGGCTTCAACGATCTTGCCGGATGTCAGGTTTTCTACCCGGATGCGTTCACCAAGCTGGCCATCGGCCAGGGCGGTGGCCTCGGTAGAAACCTCAAAGCCCTGACCCTGCACTAACAGTTTGACCCGGCTGCCTTTTTCTACCAGGTATACCAGCTGCAGCATTGCACGGTGCAGCGGCTCACCGGCGTTTATCCGCCGCTTTACTGTCATACCAAGCAGCGGCTCTGGCTGTAACTCCGGGTCGTGCCGCAGTGTGCTGAGTTCAATATCAGCCAGGCTCAGCATATCGGCACTGATAATTTCATCACGTTGCAGCGTGCGGCTGGCCACCACCAGCGGTAAGTATAGCCGGATTTGCGCTACTGCCCGGCTTTGCCAGCGCTGCGGCGCGGTGCACTTTAAGGTGTAATTGATCCGGCCCAGTGGCGGTGTATGTTGCTGCCGCCGGCTGACACTAAGCTGGCTGCAGCTGGCGTTTGTAATAGCCGCTGGCAGCGTCAGTGAAATATCCGGTTGGGCAGTGCTGTTTAGCTGCAGCTGTTTTAAATACTGTTGCAGTTCTGCTGCGATATGTTGCTGCAAGGCTGAGCTGAGCTCTGTCGCCGCGACATTACCGGCGAACAGCAGCATGGCAAGGGTAAGCAGGAAACCCAGGCGCTTCCGCTGCGGAAGTATAGCTTCCGCTTTTAGCGGCAAATTTGGCATGGGTTTAATATAATGCATTGTTTTAACTTTGCTTTTCATTGTGGCACAGAGCTTGTAATAACCGGTGACAGCTACAGAGCTTTGATAAGAGTAACCTGACTATGTTTGATAAAGCGCTTGGTGTCCACCCGTTTTCGTTACAACTGCGTACCGACAGGGCTGAGATTATTGCAGGCAATCTGGCCAATGTCGACACGCCCGGTTTTAAGGCCCGCGACATCAACTACAAACAGATCATGCAGGATTTGGCTTACAACATCCAGCAGGGCCAGAGCCAGCCTTTTGCCGCTGCAGAAACCGGCCATCAGCTGTTGTACCGCACGCCTTATCAGGTATCGGCCGATGGTAATACCAGCGAGCTGAACATTGAACAGGCCAATTTTGCTGCCAACAGCATGGATTTTCAAACCAGCCTGACCTTTCTGAATATGAAAATCAGCGGCCTGCGCGCAGCAATCAAAGGAGACTAAAGCATGTCGTTTAACAGCATTTACGAAACCAGCGGCAGTGCCATGCGCGCTCAGGTTATGCGGCTGGACACTATCGCCTCTAACCTGGCCAATGCCGACACCGCCGCATCAACCGAAGCTGGTGCTTACAAGGCATTAAAGCCGGTGTTTGCTGCCTTATACAAACAAACCGCCGACAGCCAGAGCCTGTCGGCTGAAGTGCAGATGCTGGGCATTACCAGCTCGGATAAACCGGTTGATATGCGCTATGAGCCAAATAACCCTTTGGCAAATCAGGACGGCTATGTGTACTACTCCAACGTCAACGTGCTGGAAGAAATGGCCGACATGATGTCGGCATCGCGCAGTTATCAAACCTCGGTGGAAGTAATGGGCCGGGTATCCAGTATGCAGCAAAGTGTACTGCGGCTTGGCCAGTAAAGGGGCGAAATAATGAGTGCAATCAGCGGCCTGGGCGCCGTTAATCAAAACAATAATACACCAGCCATCAGTAGCAACGGTGCAACAAACGCTGAGGGTTTGTCCTCTATGTTTCTCGAGTTGCTGGTGGCGCAAATCAGCCATCAGAACCCGTTAGACCCGATGGATGGCACCCAGTATGTCAGTCAGCTGGCCGAGTTTGCCAATGTTGAAAGCCTGCAAAGCCTGAAAATAGATTCCGGTAAAAATCTGGCGCTGCAAGCCAGTCAGCAGGCGCTGCAGGCCACTGCGCTGATTGGCACTGAAGTCGATGTGGCCGCCGACAGCATTATGCTGGAGCAAAGCGGCCAGATTAAAGGTGCGGTAAACCTGGGTGTTGAGGCCGACAGCGTGCAATTGCGGCTGTACAACGCCCTTGGCCAGTTAATGCAGCAACAGAACCTGCCTTACAGCGGTGTCGGCACTGTGCGGTTTGCCTTTGCTGAGCAGGATGCCGGCGGTTACTACGTACAGGCCGATGCCTATATCAACGGTCAGCCTCAACCACTAACGACCTTGCTTAGCGGTGAAGTAGAGCGGGTGTCGGTGGGTAACAATAAAGACGACATTATTCTGCAGGTCAATGGGCTGGGTAACCATGCCCTGACAGATACAAATCAGCTCGCGTTTAGCGGCAATAGTTAAGGAACTCTGGTATGTCTATGTTTAACATTGGCCTGAGCGGGCTGAAAACCACACAAAAAGCACTGGAAGTCACCAGTAATAATATCGCCAACTCGGCTACAGCCGGTTTTAAAAGCGGCAGCGCTGAATTTGCTGCAGTGTACAACGGCGGCCAGCGCGGCGGTGTCGGCGTTAGCGATATTAAAGAAAACTTCGCCCGCGAAGGTAATGTCGTTAACACCGGTTCAGCACTGGATTTAGCCATTACCGGTAAGGGCTTTTTTGTGGTATCAGAAAACGGCCGTATGGCTTACACCCAGGCCGGCCAGTTTGGTCTGGATAAAGAGCAGCATATTGTCAACGCCAGTGGAAACCGCCTGCAGGGGTATGGCATCGACGCGAACGGCAACCTGATCCCCGGTGTACTTACCGACCTGAAAGTGGAAGCGGCTAATATTCCGGCTGAAGCCACCACGGAAATCGGCTTTGCCCTTAATTTAAGTTCGGCCAGCGATGTGATAGCAGTGCCTTTTGATCCGCTCGATGGCAGCAGCTACAACTATTCGCAATCGACCGAGATGTTTGACTCTTTGGGCAATAGCCACACCTTGACGCAGTATTTTGTTCATAACGGCGGCGGTAACTGGGATGCGCATTACTATGTTAACGGTACCGCGCTGCCGGCGCCTTTTGACACAGCGGCCTTGAGTTTTGACGTCAACGGCCAGCTTACCGTACCAGCGGCACCGGCCAATATTGCGCTGGAATTTGCCCCGGCCGGCGCGGCATTGATGAGCTTCAATGTGAATATGACCGCCAGCACCCAGTTTGGCAGTGGTTTTAATATCTATAGCAATGATGCCAACGGCTATACCGCCGGTGAGTTTGCCGGTGTGTCGATCGCCGAAACCGGTCAGGTGTTTGCCACCTTTACCAATGGCGAAACCAAATTGCAGGGCCAGGTGGTGTTGGCTAATTTTGCCAATGTTAACGGCCTGGAAACCGGCAATAAAACGGTGTGGTATGCCACCAATGAGTCGGGTGCGCCACTGTATGGCACGCCGGATTCGGGCAACCTTGGCGCCCTGCTGTCAGGTGCCTATATCGGCTCTAACGTTGATATCAGCGAGCAACTGGTCGATTTAATGGCGTTTCAGCAAAACTATCAGGCCAATGCAAAAACCATCAGCAACGCTGATGAAATGATGCAGATCCTGTTTAGCGCAACCTAAGGTAACTGGCGATGGAAAAGCTGATTTATACCGCGGTTTCCGGTGCTGAGCTAAACCAGACGGCACTGCGCGTCAGTGCAAATAACCTGGCTAATGTTAATACGCCGGGCTTTAAAGCCGACATTGAACAGGCGCAGTCGATGATGCTGGCCGGCGATGGCTACCGCACCCGCTATCATGCCCAGTTGTTGCCGGTGTACACCAACCTGGCTAATGGCCCGGTACAGCAAACCGGTCGCGATCTGGATATTGTGCTCAGCGATGGCGGCTTTTTAGCCGTGGCCGATGCCAACGGCAATGAAGCCTACACCCGCGCCGGTAATTTACAGGTCGCCGCTGATGGCCGGTTGCTGCTGAATGGCTATGCCGTGCAGGGCGAGCAGGGCGACATTGTTTTACCCGAATTTGGCGATATTGATATCGGCGCTGATGGCAGTATCAACCTGTTGCCGGTCGGTGGCGGGGTGATAGCCCAGGAAGGCCGCTTAAAGCTGGTAACAGCAGGCGGTGAGCCTCTGCTAAAAGGGCTGGATGGTTTACTGCGGCCGCAGGGCCAGGACGCGCTGGCCGAGGATCTGACCGTGACACTGCGTACTGGTGCGCTGGAAGGCGCCAACGTTAACGCGGTAGAAGAAATGGTTAATACCATGAATATCAGCCGCAAGTTTGAAATGAATATCCGCATGATGAAAACCGCAGATGAGCTGGCCGTGGCCGGTAACAAGCTGATAAGCGGCAACAGTTAACAGGAGCACCGCAATGAATTCTGCTTTATGGGTCAGTAAAACCGGTTTAGCCGCGCAGGACATGCGCATGACCACCATTTCAAATAACCTGGCCAACGTCAGTACCGCCGGTTTCAAGAAAGACCGGGTGGTGTTTGAAGACTTGTTTTATCAGGTGCAGCGCCAGCCCGGTGCCCAGGCCGATGAGCTGAATCAGGTGCCGTCTGGCATTCAGGTCGGTACCGGTGTGCGTGTTAACGGTACGCAGAAAATTTTTACCGAAGGCAGTTTTGAAACCAGCAACAACCCGCTGGATCTGGCGATAGCCGGTCAGGGCTTTTTTCAGATTGAAAACCCGGATGGCGAAATTTTGTATAGCCGCAACGGCCAGTTTCAGCTGAATGCTGAATCGCTGATCGTTAACAGCAATGGCTTGCCTTTACTGCAAAATATCGCCGTGCCGGACAATGCCACCAGTGTCACGGTGGGCCGCGACGGTACCGTCACCGCGGTGATCGCCGGCCAGATTGAGCCGGTCGAGCTGGGGCAAATTCTGACGGTAAATTTTGTTAACCCGGCCGGCTTAGAAGCCCTGGGCGGTAATGTATTTCGTGCCACCGCCGCCTCCGGCGAAGCGGTAGAAGGCGTGCCGGGCGACGAGGCGCTGGGTGCATTGCAGCAGTTCACCATTGAAGGCTCAAACGTCAGCGTAGTGGATGAAATGGTCAGCATGATAGCGGTGCAACGTGCGTACGAGATGAACGCCAAAGTCGTCTCGGCGGCGGATGAAATGCTGCGCTTTATTAACCAGAGCCTGTAACCGATGAAAGCCTTAATTTTGTTGCCACTGCTGGTGCTGCTAACCGCCTGCGCCAGCCCGTCAGAGCCGGTAACCGACAAAGACTGGCAGCAGGTGGTGGCCGGGCGCAGCCACGACAACACGGCTGCTGAGCAGCAGCACGGCAGCCTGTATAGCGACCGCTATATGTTTACGCTGTACGAGGATAAACGCGCTTACCGCGTGGGCGATATTCTGACCGTGGAATTAAATGAGCGTACCCAGTCGGGTAAAAGCGCCGATGCCAGCGTAGATAAAGCCACCGGCATCAATGTTGGCGTGCCGCTGCTGGGCAACCTGAATACGGCTGAAGCGGCGATGGAGCTGAACTCGCGCTCGCGTTTTGACGGCGAAAGCAGTGCCAGTCAGCAAAACTTTTTGCGCGGCTCTATTACGGTACGGGTAACTGAAGTACTGGCCAACGGTGCTTTGGCAATACGCGGTGAAAAATGGATCAAGCTGAATCAGGGCGATGAATACATCCGCCTGCAGGGCCTGGTAAGGCCGGAAGATATAGATGTAACCAACCGGGTGTCATCGCAGCGCATTGCCGATGCCCGTATCAGCTATTCCGGCAAAGGTGAAATGGCCCGCGCCAGTCAGGCTGGCTGGTTTACCCGGTTATTTAATTTAATTAACCCGTTTTAACTAAGCGAAGGTGCACGCATGAAGCGAATGTTCACTCTGTTGCTGTTACTGTGCAGCGGCACCGCCAATAGCCGGCCCTTGCTGGATTTGGTTGATATTCAGGGGGTGCGCGATAACCAGTTAGTCGGCTATGGCCTGGTGGTGGGCTTGCCCGGCTCCGGCGATAAGGCACAGATTAAATTTGCCGCCCAGTCGCTGAACAACATGCTAAAGCAGTTTGGCGTGCAGCTGGATGAAAACAGCCTGCCAAAATCTAAAAACGTCGCTGCAGTAGCCGTAACGGCCACCTTACCGGCCAATATCAGCCCGGGGCAAACGCTGGATGTGACGATAATGTCGCTGGGCGATGCCAAAAGCCTGCATGGTGGCAGTCTGATGTTAACGCCGCTACGCGGTGTAGATGGCAAGGTGTATGCGCTGGCGCAGGGTAATCTGGTGGTCGGCGGCATAAATGCCAGCGGCCAGAATGGCTCATCGGTGACGGTAAATGTACCGACTGCAGGCATTATTCCCGGTGGCGCTATTGTCGAGCGCAGTGTTCAGCAGTTGTATCAACACAACGCCCAGGTGGTGCTAAACCTGAAGCAGCCAAACTACCAAACCGCACGCAATATTGTAAATGCTGTCAACGACGTGTTTGGCCCGGACGTGGCACAGGCGGAACATCAGGGCAGGCTGGTGCTCAGTGCGCCGCAAGATGCCAATAGCCGCATTACCTTTATGTCGATGTTGCAGGATATTGACGTGCGCGAAGGCAAAATAAGGCCACGGGTGGTGTTTAACAGCCGTACCGGCACGGTAGTGATGAACGATCTGGTGCGGGTAAAACGGGCGGCTGTCAGCCACGGCAGCCTGACCATTACCATCAGCGAGCAGCAGGGGGTCAGCCAGCCGCTGCCGTTTAGCAATGGCACTACCACACCGGTGCAAAACAGCCAGGTCAGTGTTGATGAGCGCACCGCCAATATGATGCTGTGGCCAGAGGGCAGCTCACTGGATGACATAGTACAGGCGATTAATGCGTTGGGTGCAACCCCGGCCGAGCTGATGTCTATTTTAATTGCACTGGATAATGCCGGTGCCCTTGAAGCTGATTTACTGGTGATTTAATGACAATGTCCGCGATAACAGGCCTGCAAAGTCTGGCCATAGATCCACGCAGTTTTTCGGCTGCTTCTGTAGCGCAAAACCCTGCGGCGCGGCTGGAACAGGCTGCCGCCCAGTTCGAAGCGATTTTTTTGCAGCTGGTGCTGCAGAATATGCATGCCGGTACCGACGCTATCGCCGGTGAGGATGGGTTCTTTTCCGGCAAAGAAGCCGCCACGTTCCGTGATATGCACGATGCCCAGCTGGCGCAGCAACTGGCCGGGGCAAAACAGCTTGGCCTGGCCGATGCAATAGTGCGGCAACTTGGCGAAGGGCTGGCGCAGTCAGAAAATAAATTTAAGCAATTGTCCGATGCGGTCGCTTTACCTGAAGAGGGGGCGCTGACGCTGGTCGCGCCGGCATATAGCAACCAGGCGTTCAGTCAGCCGTTATGGCGCACTGAGGACAGCGGAAACAATAACTTATGAGTATGCTTTTAAATGGCGTGTCGGGCCTTAATGCTGCCAACAGTGCGTTGTCTGTGGTGGGGCAGAATGTCGCCAATGCAGCGGTAAACGGCTACAGTCGCCAGACGGTGCAGCTGGAAACGGCCGCCGGCGGTTTAAACGGCGTCAAGGTGGTTAAGGTTGATCGCATTGTAAACAGCTTTTTGAATGACGATATCTGGCGCACCAGCTCAGATAGCAGCTACTACCAGGGCTTTCAAAGCTATCTGGGGTACCTTGAACAGTTGCTGGGCACGGAATCATTAAATCTTAACGACAGTGTGGCCGATATCAGCGCCGCCTTTAATGCGGCGATGTCGGCACCAGACTCCAGTGCTTACCGCCAGCAGGCGTTGTCATCAGCGCAGGCACTGGTACAGGATATTGCCCAGATTAACGGTGCCCTGGCCGATCAGCAAAGCAAACTCGGGCTGGAGCTAACTAACTTGGCCGCCAACAGCAGTTCGTTGTTACAACAGGTGGCAGAGCTGAACAGTCAAATCAGCAAAGCACAGGCGCTGGGTCAGCCCACTGCAGAGCTGTCTGATAACCGGGAAAATCTGATCACCGAGCTGTCAGGCTTTATCGGTATTGATATTACCGATCCGGGTGATGGCAATCTGAATATCAGCAGCAAAAATGGCGCACCTTTAGTTGTCGGTGCCAAAGCGGCCGTTGTCAGCGTCACCGGCACCAGTGTCGATGTCAGTTTTAATACGCAGAATTTTCCTTTAAATCAGCACGTCGGTGGCCGCATCGGTGGCTTACTCAATGTCGATGCCACGGTATTGCAGCCAGCCAAAACTGAGCTGGAAACGATAGTGCAAAACATTGCCGACTCTGTAAATACGGCGCTGTCAGAGGGTTTTGACTTAAACGGTCTGCCTGGTCAGCCGTTGTTTAACTATAACCCGGCAGATGTGCTGGGCACTTTTGCTGTTAACACGGCGCTGGGCACCGATGATCTGGCGTTTACCGGCCGGGTGCCCGATGGTTTTGGTGGCTGGCTGCCGTCTGGCGGTCGGGGTGACAATGGTAATCTTGCCAATCTGGTGACGTCGCTCAATGGTGCCACCGCCGGTTATGACACCTTAATTGGTGATCTGGCGATCCAGAGTAAGCAGGTACAAAGCAGTATTAAAACCGCTGGCGTACTCAACAACAATGCGGTGGCGGCACGCGATAGTTTAAGCGGCGTTAATCTGGATGAAGAAGCCGCTAACCTAATGTATTACCAGCAGTTGTATGATGCCAATGCCAGAGTGATCAGCACAGCTGATCAGTTATTTAAAACGCTGATCAACATCTTCTGAGGTGGCTATGCGCGTAAGCAGTAATCAGTATCATCTAACCACTATCCGCAATATTCAGCAGACAACGGCAGAATACAGCAAGTTATCTACCCAACTGGCGACTAATCAGCGTATTCAGAAGCCGTCAGACGATCCGCTGGGTTCAGTAATGTTGCTGACACTTAATGGCGAGCTGACCAAACTGGAGCAATACCAGGCCAATATGGAAGCGGTGCACTTTAATCTCGGCCAGCAGGAAAGCCAGTTAAACAGCATCGTAAATACGCTGTTTTCGGTGCAGGAAATTGTTACCACAGCGGCAGACGGCGCTATGGGGCAGGCTGAACTGCAAGCTTTTGCGCAGGAGTTGTCAGTGCTGTTTCCGGCGATTGTCGATTTACTTAATGCCAAAGACGGCAACGGCAATTATTACTTTTCCGGCAGCTTAACCGGTGTTAAACCCTTTGAGCCGGATGCCGGTGGTGTGTATCAGTATCTGGGGGATGACAGTGTGCGCCAGGTGGCGGTATCGGATAACTCCAGCGTGCCGTCGAATATTCTCGGCAGTGATCTGGTGCCCGGCGTCACCTTTTTAAACGAAATGCAGACCTATCTGGATTTAATCAGCACGGCACCGGTAGCCGGTGTCGGTACTGAATCGCGCGACTTGCTCGGCCATATCAATGATTTTATGGCCAGCGTCAGCGGAGAAGTTACCCGTATTGGTGGTACTCTGGCTTCGCTGGATGAGATGGCGCTGGGTAATGCCGATATCGCACTGTTTACCGAGCAGCTGCGTGATGACATTAAAGAAGTTGATTACCCCGAAGCTTACGTCAATATGAACCAGGCGCTGGCGTCGTATGAGTCGTCACTGAAGGTGTACTCCAGCGTGTCTAAGCTAACGTTATTCTCTTATGTGTAAGGGTTAAATACTGATGCAGGCAATTTCACAGGCGGAACAACTTAGCCAGAGTGCGCTGGCCAAACTGACCCCGACCGACCGGGCGGCGGTGGTTAAAGCCGTTGTCAGCGATGCGCCTGCATCAGCAGTACCGGTGTCGCGGCAGACGCGGCAAATTCAGGTACTAAGCAAATGGGCGCAGGCGGCCGATGTCAGTAAACAACTTGCCCAGACCGAACATACCGAGCGCAATATCCGCCAGGCTTATCAGGCGCTGGAAAACCTGCGCCGCCAGGTCAATTCATCTTCTCACCGTCAGATGTCGGCAGAGCAACAGCAGCAGGCGCAGCAAAAACTGGCGCAACTGGAAAAACAGCTGGCCACAGGCCAGGCTGGCATTAGCGCTGATTTAACGCTAACCGGCACTACAACGGCACCATTTCGGGCCACGCTCAGCCACAATATCGATTTATTGTCCGAGCGACGCCAGCCTGAACAGGTCAATATCCTGCTGGGCCGCAGTGGTAATGCGCTGCAAATAGATTTACCGGCCGGCCAGAGCGCCGAACAAAACCTGCACAGTGTGCAGCAGGCATTTGCCCGCCAGCAAATTGATGTTTCGGTAGATAACCAGCAACTGTTGTATTTTTCGGCGCAGGCGCGTGACGCACGTAAATTACAGGAACCCTGGCTGGTAAGCGGGCAAGGCGTGCGGGTGGCGGCAGGTAATCCGTTAAATGTAACACTAAAGCCGGTAGACACCGCCTTAGGCCAATTGGCCAAAACTGCTGCTGGCGATAATGTTCAGGCCTACAGCCAGCAAATTCAGCAGGCTCAGCAAAAATTAAAAGACGCGCTGGTAAAAGTGCAGGCACAGCGTGTGGCGTTACAGGCGCAGCTTACCGCCATTCAACAACAGCAAGCCGACAACACTGAGCTAACAGGCCTGGCCGGGCAATTGCGCTTACAAATGCACAGCGGCAATAAAAGCAGTGTGGCGGTGGTGATGTCACAGGCCAATATTACCCGCAGCCTGGTTGAATTTGGCCTGGGGTAGCGGTGTCAGCTGTCTGGCAGCACTGTTGAGCCCAAATCCCGCTATAGCGGGATTTTTTATCGCTAAAAAATTATAAAAAAAATTTTAGTTCCGTCTCAGGCTGGTCGCTTTAACTTTGTGAGCATCATTCACAGGAGATTCCAAGATGGCTTTATCAATTCAATCAAATATGGCGTCAAAATCTATCCAGAACCAGCTGAGTCGTACTAACAACGATTTATCAGTGGCGCTGGAGCGTTTAGGTTCAGGTTTTCGCATCAACTCAGCAAAAGATGATGCTGCCGGTTTGCAAATTGCTAACCGTTTAAATGCCCAGGTACGTGGTCAGGAAGCGGCGATTTATAACGCCAACAATGCCCAGTCTATGCTGCAAACGGCCGAAGGCGCCTTTGAAGAGATGACCAACATTGCCTACCGTATGAAAGAGCTGGCTACTCAGGCGGCTAACGGTACTAACAACGCCTCTGAATACACTGCATTAGATGCAGAATATCAGGAGCTGGCATTAGAGCTGGACAGCATCATGACTAACACCTCTTACGGTTCAGGTACAACCTTGCTGGATGGTGGTAAGTTTGCTGCTGCGGTGACATTCCAGGTAGGTGCGACTGCAGCTGAAACGCTGGCGGTAGATATTTCTGCAGAAATTACGGCTCTGGCTGCAACGGTAGGCGCGCCAGGCGCTCTGGCTAACCAGGCTGGCGGTACTGCAGCAATGGCTACAGTTAACACCCTGATCGACAACATCGGTGCTGCCCGTTCTGCACTGGGTGCCAGCATGAACCGTCTGGATCACACCATCAATAACGTGACCAATATGGCGGAAAACACTCAGGCGGCCGCTGGCCAGCTGATGGATGCTGACTTCGCTAAAGAAACATCAAGCATGACTAAACAGCAGTTGCTGATGAACTCAGGTATTTCGGTACTGAGCGCGTCTAACAGCACCACTCAGATGATTGGTTCTCTGCTGCGTTAATAGTACGCACTACACAGCGGGGCGGTGTTTAGCTGCTCCGCTGCTTATTTCTGCTAATACAGGGTTTGCATTATGTCGTCATTTTTAAGCATAGATCCGCAGTATCTGGCCAGTCAGTACACTCAGATTGAGCGCGCCGGTACCGATAAACTGCTGTCGGCTAAATCCAACCAATTTAGCGCCCAGCTAAATGCGATTAAAAAACTGCAAACCGCTTTAAAAGACTTTTCGACCCAACTTAAAGATTTTCGCAGCAGCGCTGATTCCAGCTTGTTGGCTAATACCGCCAGCAGTAGCAGTGAGTCGACGCTAAGTGTTAAAGCCGGTTCAACCGCGGTGGCCGGCAGTTATGATGTGTTTGTTGAACAATTGGCACAAAATCATCAGCTGGCGCTGTCATTTGACCCGGCTGCCACTCTGGCAACAGACGGTGAATTCAGTATCGACTTAGCTGGCAACAGCTTTAGTGTTGATCTGGCCGGCTTGCCAGCCAATGCCACTGTGACTGAGTTGGCGGCGGCGATTAATAATCACGTCGATAACCCAGGCGTCAGCGCTACGCTAATGCGCAGCGGCACTGAAACTTTTTTGGTTATATCCAGCGATGACAGCGGCGCGGCCAATCAGCTTAGTCTGAACTTTACTGCCGGTACCGACCCTGCCGGTGCCGATATCAGCACAGCACTGGCTGGCCAGCAAGAGCTGAAAAAAGCCCAGGATGCCATAGTGCGCTTAGGCAGCGACAGCGCCATCAGTGTTACCAGTGCCAGCAATAGCCTAAGTGGTGTAATTGAAGGTGTGACGATAGATTTGTTGAAAGTACAAACCACAGGCGACAGTCCGGTTAGCATTAAAGTTGGCCAGGACGATGAAGCGATAAGCAGCAAGCTGCAACAGTTTGTTGATGGGGTCAATGGCATCATCGGCAGCATCAATAAAGACAGCAACCTAAACAGCGACAGCATGGCACGCAGCATTCAAAATCAGTTGCGCAGTGCTTTTCAGGGCACCTTTGAAGGCAGCACCTTATACAGTGTTGGCCTGGAGTTTGATCGCAACGGCAAGCTGAACATTAACAGTAAAAGGTTTGAACAGGCATTGGCGGCTGATCCGGCAAAACTGGATGCGATGTTAAGCAGCGACACCGGCGTGCTGGCAAAACTGGAAACCAGCTTAGAGCCATACAGTAAAAACTTTGGTTTGCTGAACGATAAAACTAAAACGCTGCAGGCCAGCCTGGATTTAGTCACAGAGAAACAAAAACGGCACGATTATTCCATGGAGCTGACCTACAAACGTTATCTGGGCCAGTTTACCCAGATGCAGGTCACTATAGCGCAGCTGGAAAGTTCGCTCGGGCAGTTTTAAGAGGGTGGAGTAACACTATGTTAGATTTTGCAAATGGGTTTCAGGCTTATAAAAATACCGCAGTCGAAGGCAAGGCTGCCGGTGCCGACATCCATAAACTGGTGCTGATGCTGTTTGATGGTTTTCTTGATGAACTGTCCCGTACCGAAGGCCACATTCAGGCTAAACGCTTTGATAAAAAAGCCGAAGGTATCGAGCGGATGCTAAAAATTTTAGGCGGCCTGGATGCCTCGCTCGATCAGCAAAATGGCGGCGAAGTGGCGGCCAATATGCAAAAACTGTATCAGCATTGCGGTCAGGCGCTACTTAACGCCAGTCTGAAAAATGATTTAACCGAGCTGGATACCGTGCGGGTGATAATGACTAACCTGCAGGAAGGCTGGCAAGGGCTGGCGCAGCGCGCCGCCTGATACAATTTCGTGTTCCCGGTGTAACACAACATAGGTGTCTGTTGTGTTTTTAGTTGTACCGCTGCTTTGGCAGCGGTTTTTTTCCGTTTCAGACGGGGCAAAGCCCCAGACAGACAACTTCCGTCCGGCGGAAGCGTTACTTCCGCTTTTAACCTTCCTTGTTACTTAAAGCCTTGTAAATACTGCAGTTTAAATGTGGCCTGAGAGTTGCTATCGATAAGCAATGTTTAATTTTACCGGTAACTACAGTGCCAGTTAATGCCATGTCATATTCAGCTACTGCCAAAGCGCTGGCACAGCTGCAGCAACAATTTAGCCAGGCAGCCAGCTCGCAAGACTGGCAGCTACTGCGCCAGCTTGACCGCCAGCTCTTAAAGCTGGTGCAGCAACTTAGCTGTCAGGGTTTAAAACCGCAGTTTGCGGCTGAGTTAGCCGGCCTGAAGCAGCAGTACCAGTCTGTGCTCGCTATGGCGAAAGCCGAGTTAGGCCGCAGCGAGGCCAAAATGCAGCAGTTTAACCAGAACAAGGCGGCTGTAGTGGCTTACCGGCAAACGCTGGATGGGGTGTCCTAATGCAGCAGTGGCAGTTAAATAAAGCCGCGGCAAACCCTGCCACGCCGCTGCAATCTGGTCGTGTGGTGCAAGGCCAGGCCGAGGCTGACGGGCAACCGGCAGATAGTTACAGCGCCTTGTTAGCCCGCATGCCACAGCTTAGTGATGCCCCGGCACAGCAAGCGCCGTTAGTTACGCCGTTGCAAACTGAGCTGGCCGAATTAGCCGACACTGAGTTGGCAGCGGCAGCGGAGACCGCAGCCGTTATGACGCCAAACCTGCCAGCCGCTGAGCTAAACGCGGTGTCGGTACTGCAACGGCTTACACGGCAGACTGACTCAACAGCAAGCACTGCGCAATCGACCCCTGCCGATGTGGCAGCGACAGCTGGCCTGTTGCCGGACGCTTTGGCGGCAGTCAGCGTCGACAATACAGATACAGATGCAGATGCAGGCGCAGCTATGGCCATGCCGCTGGCAACGGCAGGGTCAATTGCCGTTGCTACTGTGCCAACTGCAGTGCCGGATGCGCCGCCAGTGTCCGGCCCGGCAGGCAGTTTGGCTGCCATGCCACGCCAGCAATGGACAGCGCCGGCACAAGCTCAGCTTATACCCGTTCCGTTAACGGCCAGCGACGACTTCGCCGCAGCGGCGCCGGTACCGCTGCCGGCCGCTACACAGCCGTCAGCGACTATAGCCGCCCTGCCGCTGGCAGACAGTATGTTACACCAGTTTGGCACTGGCGACGTGGCAGTACGGCTGATGCCAGTGCTGGCCGACTCTGGCCCTTCGCCGCTAACGGCAGCAGCTAATACCGCCGGCGCGACGGCTACTGCAGCGCCGGAAACGCTATTTCAGTGGAAAGCTGAGCAGCTTGGCACACAGAGTAGCCAATGGGGGCAGAAACTGATGCACCTGTTGTCAGACAAAATCAATTTACAGCTTGGCCAGCAAATTCAGCGTGCGCAAATCCGGCTTGACCCACCGCAGCTGGGGTTGATTGAGCTGACCGTCAGCCTGGATGCCGAGCGCACCAGTGTGCAACTCTATGCCAGTAACAGCCAGATGCGTGATGCCATGCAGCAGAACCTGGATCAATTACGTCAGCAATTGTCACAGCGGCTGGGGCAGGAACAACTGCTGCAACTTGATGTGCGGGACCAACCGGCACAGCAACAACAGCCACAACGCCAGCCCGGCGCTATTGCCGCCCAGCATGCTGACGATGCCATTAATCAGACTGCAGCCCCTGCGGCGGTGAACACTTTAACGACAGACCGGCTAAACCGGCTGGTATAGGAGAGACGTGTAAATGCGAATTTTAATGTTAGTGATAGCGGCGGCAATACTGCTGGCAGCCGGAGGTGGCGGCGCTTACTACCTGTTGTCAAAGCAGCAGGCCACCGTGGCCGAGCTGCAGAAAACCCAGTTTTTTCCGTTAGAGCGCTTTGTGATCAGTGTTGATAGCGCCCAGCATTCGCGTTACCTAGTGTTAGAACTGACGCTACTGAGCCACGACAGTCAGGTTATGGCGCAGTTACCCGATGCCACGCCGCTGCTGCGCAATGCGCTGGTTGAGCATTTTAGCAATGTCAGCCACAGCGAGGTAAAAAGCGGCTTTAAAGATATTCCAGCCATGCAGCAGGCGTTGCTGGACAAATTTAACCACACGTTGCGCCAGCACAGCCTCAGCTACCAGCTAGAGCAAGTGCTGGTGACTAATGTGTTTATTCAGTAAGGCGGCACTATGCTGGCACTCACGCCCTGGCCTGAACCGGATAACAGCAGCTTTACGCTAAGTCCGGCGCAGGAATCCCGTTTACTGCAACGCTACAGCTATCTGGTGAAGCGCGCGGCAGCGCATTTGCGCAGCCTGGTTGGCAGTATGGTGGACAAAGACGATTTACAGCAGATTGGCTTGATGGGATTGCTCAGTGCGCTGCGTCGCTATGGCCGCGAAGTGGACGAGCAGTTTGAGTCTTATGCCTTTAAACGTATCCGCGGTGCCATGCTGGATGAGTTTCGCCGCACCGACTGGCGGCCACGGCAACTGCGGCAACAGGCCCATCAATTGCGTGATAAAAGCCGTGAGTTAACACGCGAGCTGGGCCGGGTGCCTACCGACGACGAGCTGTGCGCGGCGCTGGATATTGATCAGCAAACCTTTCTGGAGCTGCAGTATGTTGGCCAGGCCGAAGCGATGGAAAGCCTGGACCTGCTGCTGGAGCAACAAAGCGAAAGCCAGCTTGGCAGCACCAGTTTGAACCAGCTGGAACTGAAACTATCGCTGAAAAAGGCCATGGCGTCATTGCCAGAGCGCAACAAGCTACTGCTGCAGCTGTATTACAGCCATGAACTGAATATGAAAGAAATTGCACTGGTACTGCAATTGACAGAATCACGCGTTTGTCAGTTGCACAAACAGTCGGTAGAGCTGCTCAGCAAAAAGCTGGCGCAGTGGTAAGGGTACAGGAAGCAGACGTATGCAAAAAATAGTGGGTTTTATTATCGTATTGGCTACCGTGATCGGCGGTTATATGTTTGCCGGTGGTAATGTGGCAACCTTATGGCAACCAGCTGAATTTCTTATTATTTTTGGTGCTGGATTTGGCGCTTTGGTAGTGGGGAACTCGTCCTATGTGCTAAAAGAAATGTGGGCGCAGCTGACGGCACAGTTTAAACCGCAAAAAAACAGCGCTGCGATGTACCGCGAATTACTGCTGACCATGTACAGCCTGCTGGATCTGGCCAAAAGCAAAGGTTTAAGAGCGCTGGACGAGCATGTGGAGAACCCGCAAACCAGCTCCATCTTTCTGGCTTACCCCTTGGTGCTGGAACATGAAGCCCTGGTAACCTTTGTTTGCGACAACCTGCGCCTGATGAGCATGGGCAAACTGAACGCCCATGATTTTGACAGCCTGCTGGAGCAGGAAATTTACACTATCGAGCAGCAAAAACTGAAACCCTCGTCAGCAATGGCCACTATTGCCGAAGCGATGCCGGGCTTTGGTATTCTGGCTGCGGTGGGCGGCATAATTATTACCATGCAGCATCTGGACGGGCCGCTGAGCAATATCGGTTACCACGTAGCCGCTGCGTTAGTGGGGACCTTTATTGGTATTTTCGGCTGTTACTGCCTGATGGCACCGCTGGGCTCAGCGATGGAGCAGTACGTTAAAAAACAGGTAGCACTGCTGGAATGTGTGCGGGCAATACTGGTGGCGCATGCCAAAGGCCATGTGGCGTTAATTGCTACCGATTCCGGCCGGCGCATTATCAATGAAGAGCTGAAACCATCGTTTACTACGATGGAGCAGTGGATCAATGATAAGGCCGCCTGATGAACAGTTCGCCGGTTATTATCAAACGCAATTTACGCAGCCACGCCAAAGCCAAAGCGGGCGGAGCCTGGAAAGTCGCCTTCGCTGACTTTACGCTGGCGATGATGGCATTTTTTATGGTGCTGTGGATTTTAGAAGTGTCCAACATCAAAGAGCGCGCCGAAATTGCCAACTATATGCGTACCCACTCCATCTTCGATGGCAGCCCGGACCCCTTTAAACCGGGCAACAGCCCGTTTCCGGTTGATTTAGGCGGCACGCCGTCGATAGTGGATAAACACTCAGCCAATGCGCTGCCACCGGATAACCCTTTACCTGGCATGTCGGAATATCTGCAGGTGCCCTCGGGTGATGACCGGCCGCTGGCCGGCAAAGGCGACAAGCTTAATTCACTGGTAGACGGCCAGTTTGACAGCCCGGCGCAGCTCAGTTTGCTGTTGCAGGCGTTTGAGCAACTGGCGGCCGAACAGCTGGCACAGGCGCATATTCAGCTGGATATAGTGCCATCCGGTCTGCGGGTGATTATCCGCGACAGCAAAGAGCGGCAAATGTTTGTCCGTGGCCAGATGCATATGACACCGTTTTTTGAAGACTTGCTGCTAAGCCTGGGCACGGTGTTTCAGAAAGTGCAAAACAAGCTGATTATCTCCGGCCATACCGATAACACCGCCTTTAGCGGCAGTCAGTACAGCAACTGGGAGCTGTCAGGTGATCGTGCCTTGCAGGCCCGGCAGGTGCTGGCAGCCGGTGGTATGCCAGCGCAGCGCGTTGCGCAGGTGGCGGCGTTTTCTGCTACCCGCCCGTTGAACGAGCAGCAACCGCAAAGCAGCGCCAACCGCCGTATTGAACTGCTTATTCTGACCAGCAGCGCCGAAGCCGAACTGAACAAACTGTTTGCACCGCAACAGAGCGGCAGTGCGTTGCAGCAGGCAGAGCGGGCGGCTGAGCGTAATCAGCCGGTTGGCCGCAGTGGGCTGGAGGTGTTAACCGATGCAAATTAACAGCGATGCAAGCCGCCGTTATCTGCGCTGGTATTTTTGCACCGCCAGCCTGCCGCATGAACAACAGGCACAGGGCATACCGGTGAAGTTTTATCAAAGCGGTCTGTTTGGCAAACAAATTTGTCTGGCGGTGTTAAAAGACATCAGCCTTGGCGGTGCCGGCGTGCTGGTGCCGTTAAGCCGCCCCGTACCAGAGCTGATAACAGTGCAGTATGACAAAGACACCCGTATCGAGGCGGCAGTGGTGTACCGCCGCCAGGTGAGTGACAAGCTGGTGTTTTTAGGCTTGAGTTGGCGCGATAACAAGCGGCAACAACGGCTGAAGCTGCTGCGCAAGCTAAGTAAAAAGGCGCTGCGTGAGCAGCGGCTAAGCGACGCTGCGGCCAGCTTTATCTTTGAAGCACAGACAACAGAGTAACCGAATGAAAAAGTCTTCTTTACTGATCCCGGCACAGCACGCTGCTGACTTGGTTAGCGTCGCCTTAACGGCTGAGCAGCGCCGCTTTAATGCGGCCAGCCAGAATGCCAGACCTTTGTTAGCCGACCTGGCCCGGCAAATGGAAGCCGAGCTGGGCCGGCTGCTGACCGACATCGATTTTAGTATTGAACTGAATGTGTGTCAGGGCTCGGCGCTGGACAGTTATCTGGCTGAACCGGGGCGGATTTTATTGCAATGCCCGGTGCTGGTGCCGGCAGATAACCATTGTTATCTGGCGCTGGACTATACCAGCATTCATCACCTGGCTGATTTAGCTTTGGGCGGGCAGCTTAGCAAAGTAGTGGATACGCAAAGTAAAGCAGAGCTTAGTCAGTCCGAGATGCGCATCTGTAACCGGGTAGCGCAGCGGCAGATCCAGGCGATTCAGCAGTTACTGTTTTGTGAGCATTCTGTTTTGCCGGTCAGCATAGTGCAGCAGCCGCCTGCTGCCTTGCAGTGTATTGCCCTGAAAGTACGGCTACTGCTTGAACAGGATGCTATCAGCTGGTTTCTCTGGTTGCCGCTGGCGTTTTTTAGCGCCCCGGCGGTTAACCGCAGCAGCGGCGCGGCAGTAGATTTGTCGCAGTGGCCACAGATCCCGGTGCAGTGCCGGGTAGAAATGGCGCGCAAAAAAGTCAGCCTGCGGCAGTTACGCGATTGTATGGCCGGGCAGATCCTGCCAATTGAATTAAACGGCGCCATGAGCTGGCAGCTGAATCACACCACTTTATTTCTGGGCAACGTTGCTGAAGATGACAACGGCCTGGTATTTCAGATCACCGATACGGTTAAGCGGGAGAAACAAGCATGAGTGAACAACTCAATGGTGGCAATGGCTTAGATGCAGCCCTGGCCGGTTTGGATATGTTAGATATGGATGATGTATTTACGCAGGACGCAGCGGCCGCCGCACCGGTTGACGGTTTGACGATGTTTCGTGATGTGCCGCTGACGGTAACGCTGGAAGTAGCCAGTGCGGAGATCACCTTGGGTGAGCTTAGCCGGGCCAGTGTTGGTGATGTATTACCGCTGAATAAAGCGGTCGGCGAAGCGCTGGATGTCAAAGTCAATGGCGTGCTGTTTGCCAAAGCCGAAGTGGTGATGGTAGATGGCAAGTATGGCCTGAAATTTCTGCAGACCGGTACTGCGGCGGAGCAGGCCTAACATGTGGCGCTTTGGCAGCTATCTGCTGTTGCTAACCCTGCTGTTGCTACCGCAACTGGCTGCAGCCAACGAGCTGACACTGTTGTCGGTGCGCGATGCCGACGGTGGCCAGGACTACAGTGTGAAGCTGCAAATTTTGCTGCTGATGACGGCGCTGAGCCTGATCCCCGGCATGTTAATGGTGCTGACCTCCTTTACCCGCATTGTCATCGTACTGGCTATTTTGCGCCAGGCGCTGGGTTTGCAGCAAAGCCCGCCCAACCGGGTGTTAATTGGTATTGCCATGATGCTGACGTTATTGATCATGCGCCCGGTGTGGCAGGACATTTACCACAATGCCTTTAAGCCGTTTCAGGCAGAGCAAATGACGCTGGAGCAGGCATTAGGGCGCGCCGAACAACCGCTCAGGCAGTTTATGCTGGCGCAAACCCGGGAAAACGAGTTGCATCAGGTATTGTTAATTGCCAAAGAGCCGACGACGATGGCCGCTGCAGATGTGCCCATTGAAGTGTTGATCCCGGCCTTTGTGCTCAGTGAGCTGACTACCGCGTTTCAGATCGGTTTTATGTTGTTTATTCCGTTTTTAATCATAGATTTAGTTGTGGCCAGTGTGCTGATGTCAATGGGTATGATGATGTTGTCGCCGCTGATAATCAGCCTGCCGTTTAAACTGATGATCTTTGTACTGGCCGATGGCTGGTCGATGGTGGCCGGTACCCTGGCCGGAACATTCGGAGCCATGCCATGAGTCCGGAACAGGCAACAGAGCTTATCGCACAGGCGGTATACACTATTATTCAGATGTTGCTGGTGCTGATCGTGCCCGGTTTGTTGCTCGGCATAGTGGTGGCGGTGTTTCAGGCTGCGACGTCAATTCAGGAGCAAACCCTGACATTTTTGCCGCGGATGCTGCTGACGCTGCTGATGGTGGTATTTACCGGTCACTGGCTAATTCAGACCTTACTAGCCTGGTTTAGTAATCTGGCGCAGATCATTCCCGGAGTCTTTGGGTGAACTCGCTGATTTCGCTCAGCAGTGCCGAGCTGATGAGCTGGATTGGCACGGTCTGGTGGCCTTTTGTCCGCCTGTCGGCTTTGCTATGGGCGATGCCGGTGTTTGATAACCCGGCGGTGATCCCACGGGCGCGCATTTTGCTGGCGGTATTCTTAAGTTTCTTAGTGGGCCCGGCATTGCCGGCTATGCCGGCGGTCGATCCGTTTTCGCTCGATGCGCTGGTGATAACCTTTGAGCAGCTGGCGTTTGGCCTGATGATGGGGCTGGCAGTGCGGATGTTATTTGAAGTGCTGGCGCTGACCGGCCTGCTGTTATCGATGCAGATGGGCCTGTCGATGGCGATGATGATGGACCCGGGTAGTGGCGATTCAACCTCTTTGCTCGGGCACCTGTTTTGGCTGATGACGGCGCTGCTGTTTTTTTCGCTGAACGGCCATTTGCTGACGCTGGCGGTACTGGTAGACAGCTTTACGTTGTGGCCGGTTGGTGCCGGTTTGTACCAGCTGAATATCGGCGTACTGCTGCAATTGTTTGGCTGGATGTTTGCCGCCGCCTTACTGGTCGCGTTGCCGGCGATTATTGCCATGTTGCTGGTTAATATGACGTTTGGTGTGGCCACCCGGGCTGCGCCGTCGCTGAATTTGTTTGTGCTGGGTTTTCCGATGACGCTGTTATTGGGCTTTGTTTGCGTGTTTTTAACCTTAGGCCAGACCGGTACTCAGTTTGCTGAGTTAACCAGCCATGTGCTGCATAGCATGCGTCAGGTAATGGAGTAAGCGGTGGCCGAGCAAAATACCAGCCAGGAAAGAACCGAACAGCCTACCGAGAAACGGCTACGCAAAGCCCGTAAAGACGGCCAGGTGGCGCGTTCGAAAGAGCTGAACACCGCAGTGCTGTTAATGTTAGGTGTGGCGGGCCTGCTATGGTTTGCCCAATTGCTGTTTAGCCTGTTTATGCAACTGATGCAAAGCAGCCTGCAGTTAAACCGTGACATGCTGGCGAATAATAAACTGATGCCGCTGGCTATAGGCCAGGCGCTGCTGGATATGCTCAGCGCCATGCTGCCCTTTTTGTTGCTGCTGTTTATCGGTATGTGGATTATTGGTGCCATGCCGGGTGGTTTTATATTCTCGGGCAGCTTGCTGGGGCCTAAATTCAGCCAGCTAAACCCGCTGGCGGGGTTAAAGCGCATGTTCAGTGCCAATGCACTGGTAGAGCTGCTGAAGTCGGTACTGAAAGTGCTGCTGCTTGGTGGCTGTCTGTATGGTTTTCTCAGCCAGCTCTGGACCCGGTTGTTGTTTTTACAACGTTTAGATTTGCAGCAGGCGATGCAGGAAGGCATAGCCCTGCTGGCACTGAGCCTGATGATTACCGTCACGCTGTTGTTACTGGTGGCGGCGGTGGATGTGCCGTACCAGCAGTATAAGGTGTCGTCGAAAGTGAAGATGACACGGCAGGAAGTGAAAGAAGAGCGTAAATCCTCTGACGGCAGCCCGGAGATTAAGGGCCGTATCCGCCAGATCCAGTTTCAGCTGGCCAACCGCCGTATTGAGGACAGGGTGCCTAAGGCCGATGTCATAGTGATGAACCCGACGCACTATGCGGTAGCGATACGTTACAGCGAAAAAGATGCCAAAGCGCCTTATGTTGTAGCCAAAGGCATTGACGAAATGGCGCTGCGGATTAAAGCCGTGGCGCAGCGGCACGAGGTTGAAGTACTGGAAGTACCGGTGCTGGCCCGGGCCATTTATTACTCCACCCGGGTTGATCAGGAAGTACCAAAAGGCCTGTACACCGCAGTGGCATATGTGCTGACTTATGTGATGCAGCTAAAAGCCTGGAAAAACGGCCGCGGTCGTCAGCCGGCGGCATTGCCGGCGCTGGAAATTCCGAAAAATCTGTTAGATAAAGCAAATGTCCGAGGTAGCTAAACCGTGAACTGGCGTATTCTCACTCAACCCTATACTGCTATACCTGTATTGTTGCTGGCGATCCTGGCGATGGTGGTATTGCCGCTGCCGGCCTGGTTACTGGACGTGCTATTTACCTTCAATATCGTCTTGTCGGTGATCGTGCTGCTGGTGGCGGTGTCGAGCAAAAAGCCACTGGATTTCTCGGTGTTTCCTACCGTATTGCTGGTGGCAACGCTAATGCGGCTGACACTGAATATTGCCTCAACCCGGGTGGTGTTGCTGCATGGCCATGAGGGCTCGGATGTGGCCGGCCGGGTAATTCAGGCCTTCGGTGAAGTGGTGATCGGCGGCAACTATGTGGTTGGTATGGTGGTGTTTGTCATACTGATGGTGATTAACTTTGTGGTGATCACCAAAGGCGGCGAGCGCATCTCTGAAGTGGCCGCCCGCTTTACGCTGGATGCGTTGCCCGGCAAGCAGATGGCCATAGATGCCGATTTAAACGCCGGCCTGATTGGCCCGGAGCAAGCCAAAGCGCGCCGCAGTGAGGTGTCGCGCGAAGCCGATTTTTACGGCTCGATGGATGGCGCATCCAAGTTTGTCCGCGGTGATGCCATCGCCGGTCTGATCATTCTGGTGATCAACTTATTAGGCGGTATCAGTATTGGCGTGTTTCAGCATGAGCTGAGCATGGCTGAAGCCTTCCAGCGTTTTGCGTTGCTTACCATAGGTGATGGCTTAGTAGCGCAGGTGCCATCATTACTGCTGGCGGTAGCGGCGGCCATTATCGTAACGCGGATGAACGATGAAGGCGAAATGTCGGATGAAGTGGGCCGGCAGTTGCTGGCATCGCCGCGCGTACTCTTTACTGCCGGCGGTGTGATGTTGCTGCTGGGGCTGGTGCCGGGCATGCCGGGCGTGGCCTTTATCGGCTTTGCGCTGCCCTTATTGTATGTCGCCTGGCGTTTACAGCGTGGCAGCAGCGCGGCACTGGATGCGGCCGAGCAACTGACCGAAACCATAATTCAAACACCGGCCAGCCTGAGCTGGGACGACATTCCTTATATCGATCGCATCTCGGTTGAGCTGGGGTTTCGTCTGGTGTATCTGGCCGACAAAGATAAAGGCGAAGAGCTGATCCAGACGCTGCGCGGTATTCGCAAAACGGTGTCAGAGCAGGCCGGCTTTTTGCTACCCGAAGTGCGGGTGCGTGACAATTTGCAGTTAAATCCGCAGGAATACCGCATTAAACTGGCCGGTGTGCCACTGGCCAGCGGCCGGCTAAACCCTCAGCAGTTGCTGGCACTGAATACCGGTGAAATCTATGGCCAGCTTGATGGTGAGATCACCCGGGATCCGGCCTATGGCCTGGAAGCGGTGTGGGTAGACAATGACAGCCGGGCTAAAGCACTTAATCTGGGTTATTCAGTGGTGGATTTAGCGACCGTCATCGCTACTCACGCCGGTAAAGTCATTAAAGAAAACCTGGCAGAGCTGTTTATCTATGAAGATGTCAAACAGCTGAACAAGCGCCTGGCCAGCGTTGCACCTGTGCTGGCTGAAGCGCTGGACAAAGCGTTAAGCGTGACAGTGCAGTTGAAAGTCTACCGTTTGCTGCTGCGCGAGCAGGTCAGCTTGGGCGATATTATTACCATAGCGACGACCTTGCTCGATAGCAGTGACGTTACTAAAGATCCTTTACTGTTAACTTCAGATGTCCGTTGTGCGCTGCAACGTGCGCTGGTACGGCAAATCAGCGGTGACAAAGATGAGCTGGCGGCGTTTACGCTGGATGACAAACTGGAGCAAACGCTGCTGGGAGCCCTTAATCAGGCGATGCAGGCCGGTAAAGTGGCACTGGATAGTTTTCCGGTGGCGCCAAATTTACTCAGCCAGTTTCAGCGCAATATGCCGTTAATTTGTAGTCAGATGCAGCAGCAAGGCTATCAGCCGGCACTGGTGGTGGTACCTCAGTTGCGGCCGTTGCTGGCGCGATATGCCCGCAGTTTTACCCAAAATAGCTTAGCGGTACTGTCGTATAACGAGGTGCCGGAGCAGGTAAGGGTTAATGTGCTGGGCGCGCTGGGATAAGCGCTGCTGCTGTCATCAGGCGGTAATAACCAGGCGCTATACTAGCTGTTTTGTTACTTTGCTTTTTGACTGAATATGTAAATAAAATGAATGGGCATTCAGCTATAAGATGGCATCTGGTCTGATCAGTTTGTTAGTCGAAAATGGCGAATGTTTAAAAAGTGTACAAAATAATCTGATGATCCTCAATGTGTTAGCGGATCTGTTGACAAAAGTAGCTTGCCTTACGAGGCTAATTTCGTTATCTTTTGCAGCATTCAGTTAAGGTTCATAAATCTTTCTCCTGGTTTGTGAACTGGTTAAGACAATTAAAAGGCAAACTGCACCGAAAGGGCAGGACGCAAAGCCTCCGGTCTACTACGTTGATTACAACGTTATGATAGCGGGGTTGCATTAGCTTAGCGCCATCCTTCGGATGCGCCTCTGGCTGCGCGGCTGCTCGTCGCACAATCAGACGCTTTTCTATGCAGTTTACCTTTTATTGCGCTTTTCCATTTGGGGCGGTTTTGGTGTCTATCACTGCCGTGGACAATTGTTGGCAATAAAAGGCTATCGATGTGACGTGGTTATATCTCGGTGTGTGGTCTGCGCTTTCTGTTGCTAATACAGCCTTAGCGGCTGTGCAGCAGCCGGCAGAGCAGGCGCAATGGCAACTAAGTGGAGACGCTTTTCAGTGCCAGCTGCAACAGCAAATCAGCGGGTTGGGACAGGTGCGTTTTATCCTGAACCCGGGCCAACCACTGCAATTACAACTTTCACTGGCGCAGCCGCATGACGCGCTGGAACAGGTCAGTGTCGCGGCCCGTGGCGCCGACTGGCAAGCCGCCAGTGCGCAGTGGTTAACCGAGCGCTATGTCGCAGAATTGTATCACCACAGTCAGGCCAGTTTTATCAAGGCCGCCTTACCCTTATTGCAACAAATTCAGGCTGGAGCCTGGCTGCATTTTTCAGTTGGCAACGCCAGCGTCGAACGTACTCTGCTGCTTAGCAGCACACATCCGGCACGCGCCGTGGCAGACTTTCAGGGCTGCGTGGCAAAGATGGCGCCGTTATCCTGGCAGCAGGCCAGACAACACGAACTGTATTTTAACACTGGCCGCTATCAGCTTGATGCCGAACAGTTGCAATGGCTGGGCAAACTGGCGCGCTATATCGCACTTGATCGCAAGGTGACGAAAATTTTGCTTGATGGTCACACCGATGATGTCGGAACGACGTTGGCTAACCGCTTATTGTCACAGCAACGTGCTGATGAAGTGGCGGCGCAATTGCTGGAACTTGGCGTACCGGCGACGATGCTGGAAGTGCGGGCGCACGGTAACCGCTACCCGCTGCAGCAAAGCCGTGGCACAGCTGAAGCAAACAACCGTCGCGTGTCACTGCGGCTGATCCGAACAACTGAGCTGGCAGGAGCAAACAAACCATGAGTCAGGCTTATGCATTATGGATAGATCAGCAGCAGGCTGATGCGGACGCAAAACGGGCTCTGGCAGCTGAAGGTTACCAGTTAGTCTGTTGTGCAGACGTCACTGAGGTGGTGACCCTGTGCCGCGATTATCAGCCAGCGTTAGTTTTTGTTGGCAGCACTATGGCGCAAATGCCTTTACCGGAACTGGTGGCGCTGCTGTCGCGTAAACTGCCATCGGCGCAAATTATCAGTATGGTAACCAGTGATCAAAGTGCGTTGGCATCAGATTCGCTGCAAAACGGCGCTATAGATTATCTGGTCAAACCCTTTTTTGCGGCGCAGCTGCAAACGTCGGTGCGCAATGCCACCGCAATGCGCCAGGGCTTAAAAGATTTAGTGGCGGTATCCCACGCCAGCCGGCAGATGCTGCAACTGGCGCACCGGGCGGCGCAAACTCAGGCGACTGTGCTGATTTTAGGTGAGTCAGGCACCGGCAAAGAGCGGCTGGCGCAGTTTATTCACCAGGCATCAGAGCGTGCCGACAAGCCTTTTATCGCGGTGAACTGTGCCGCAATCCCTGAGCATATGCTGGAGGCCATGCTGTTCGGCCACAACAAAGGTGCCTTTACCGGCGCGGTTAATCAGCAAATCGGTAAATTTGAGGCCGCCAACGGCGGCAGCATTTTGCTGGATGAAATTTCCGAGCTGCCACTGGCTCTGCAGGCCAAGTTGTTGCGGGTGTTGCAAGAGCGTGAAGTGGAGCGTTTAGGCAGCAACAGTCGCATTAAGCTGGATATCCGTGTCATAGCGGCCAGCAATAAAAACCTGCGCAGCCAGGTAGAGCAGGGCCTGTTTCGGGAAGACTTATTTTACCGGCTGGATGTATTGCCATTAAGCTGGCCGGCCCTGCGTGAGCGGCGCGACGACATCCTGCCGCTGGCAGAGTTTTTTCTGCAAAAGTATGGCAATGGAAAATACCGCTTAAGCCAGACGGCAGCTGATGTGATGCAGCAATACAACTGGCCGGGCAATGTGCGTGAACTTGAGAACGTGATGCAGCGCGCGCTGGTGATGGCACGGGGTATTGAGCTGCAGGTTGCCGATCTGAATTTACCGCATTGCCATCCACAGGCTGCGGCGTTTTGCGCCAGCTTATTAAAACAAAGCAAGAAAAATGCAGAGTTTGATTACATCCTCGATGTGCTGAATAAATTTAATGGCCATCGCACCCGCACTGCTGAGGCGCTGGGTGTCAGCACCCGGGCCTTACGTTACAAATTGGCTGCTATGCGTGAGCATGGTGTAGATATTGATGCATTAGCGTCTTAAGGATCCTTATTATGATTTCACCGCTAGATCGCCAGAGCCAGATGCTCGATGTTATGACCCGGTTGACGCAAGTAGCCGGCAATGAGGCTGTGACGCCAGCCAGTAATGAATCCGGTATCAGTACCGATTTCACCCAGGTTATCCGCTCGATTAACCAGCAACAGAATATTGCCGCTGATCTGATGACGGCGGTAGACACCGGCCAGAGTGACGATGTGGTGGGGGCTATGGTGGCCAGCCAGAAAGCCAGTCTGAGCTTTTCTATGCTGATGGAAGTACGCAACAAGGTACTCAGTGGTATTGACGATGTGATGCGGATGTCGCTGTAAGGGGCCGGAATGAAAGCTGAAGTGATTACAACAAACCCGCCGGTGCAAATCGAGGGTAATTTCCGCGAGAAGGTGATTAATTTATCCAACCGCTTTAGTTGGCTGCCCGGTGGTGACCGTAGCCTGGCATCGATTGCGTTGCTGGCGACGCTGGTTGCCGCCACCATAGTGCTGATCCTGTGGACTTCGGCGAAAAACTATGTGCCGTTGTATGGCAATCAGGAACACTACGATAAAGCCAGTATTCTGGAAATTCTCGACAAAGAAAAAGTGGCGTTTCGTATCGACACCGACACCGGCAATATTATGGTGCCGCAAGACCGGCTGGCCGATGCCCGTATTACGCTGGCCGCGCGTGGCATTAAAGCCGCTATGCCGGAAGGGCTGTCGACGATAGCGGATAAGGTGACCATGGGCACCAGCCAGTTTATGGAGTCTATGCACTATCAGCATGCGCTGGAAGGCGAGTTGGCCCGCACCATTATTACCATGGATGGCGTGCGTAACAGCCGGGTGCATCTGGCCGTGCCAAAACGAAATTTATTTGTTGGCCGGCAGGAAGAAAAGTCGGCTGCGTCAGTGATGGTTGATCTGGCACCGGGCTATGAGCTGAAAGCTGCCCAGGTAGAAGCCATTGTCAGCCTGATCAGCGGCAGTGTGCCGGGACTGGACCCGCGCAAGGTGTCGGTGGTTGATCAGCGCGGTAAATTGCTGACCGGTGAATTATATGACGATGCGCCTATCGGCAAAGAAACCGATAAAAAACTGGCGTTTATTCAAAAGCTTGAGCGCAATATTGAACAGCGGGCCGCCATCATGCTGCTGCCGATCCTCGGCGATGAAAATTTCCGTATTCAGGTATCGTCGGATGTTGATTTCAGTGTGGTAGAAGAAACCCGCGAAGCGATAGATCCTAACTCAGTGGTGCGCTCTGAAGCCATTAAAACGGACACCTTACAGGACCAGCTGGCGATGGGCATTCCGGGTGCTTTAGCCAATCAGCCGCCATTACCGGCCGACCAGCAAGCGGAAGACAACAATCAGCGCACTTCTGAGCGTAATGAAAGCAGCCGTCAGTTTGATAATGGCCGGGCGGTAACCCATACCCGCTTTGAAGTAGGGCGCCTGAAGTCAATGAGCGTATCGGTATTGGTTAATCAGGCTGCGGCAGCAGATACCGGCTGGAGCGATGAGCAGTTGCAGCAGCTGGGCGAGATGGTAAAAACCGCCACCGGCTTTCAGGCTGAGCGCGGCGACCAGTTTAATATCACCAGTTTTGCTTTTGTTGCGCCGCTAAGCAGTGAAACATTGCAGCAGGGCCTGCCGTGGTGGCAGCTGCCTGAAGTAAAAGAATATGCCCGTTATATCTTTGGCACGTTAATCGCGTTGGCGCTGATCCTGTTTGGTGTACGGCCACTGGTAAACCACCTGGTGCAGGGCAAAAAAGGCCGGGTTAGCGACGACAGTGTCACCGACTTTAGCCGTGTCGAAAACACTGAGGTGCCGGCGCTAAATGCCAAACTGAGCGCCCAGAGCAGTGCACAGCAAGCGGCCAACAACGCCGACAGTAGCACCAGTAACGCGCTGAGTGGCATACCGTTGCCGCAATTAGGCTCAGAATTTGCTGAACAAATTTCCCATATGCAAATGCTGGCCAGCAAAGAATCTGAGCGTGTTACGGCAGTGATCAAATATTGGGTAGAGCGAGGAGTCAGCGTTGAATCAACTAAGGTCTGAACATAGCCACAACATTACCGATCTGGATCGTGCTGCCATTTTGCTGCTCAGTATGGGCGAGGAAAATGCCGCTGGTATTATCAAGAAGCTGAGCCGGCACGAAGTCAAAGCCTTGTCAGAACGGATGGCAAAAATCAGCAACGTCACCCAGGATGATGTGGCAGTGATTTTAAACGACTTTTTTGACTGCTACCGCAATGAAAGCGGTGTTAGCGGTGCGTCCAGGCTGTATCTGGAGCGGGCGCTGGACAAGGCGGTTGGCCGTAAGTTAGCGCGTGGCATGCTGGACGATATTTATGGTGGCGCGCTGGCGGATGATATCCGCCGGTTAGAATGGGTGCCGCCGGAGCTGTTAGCACGTTTTCTCGAGCAGGAACATTTGCAGATGCAGGCATTGTTGCTGGCGTTTTTGCCGTCCGAGCAGGCCAGTGCCGTGATAGCGCTGTTTCCGAAGCAAAAACATGACGACATCCTGTACCGCATCGCCAGCTTGCGCGAAGTCAGTGAGCATGTGATGGACGACTTGCGCCATACACTGGAGGCCTGTATCGAGTTTGTCGGCGAACAGGTCGGTGCCCGGGTAAATGGCGTGGAAAAGGTCGCCGAAATTATCAATCGTTATAACGGTAACAAAGCCGAAATCATGGACCTGCTAAAGCTGCATGATGAGCAAATGGCAGAAGCGGTGCAGGATAAAATGTACGACTTTATCTCGCTGGCGCGGCAAAGCGAAGATGTGCTGGCCTATCTGCTGAATGAAATTCCCGACGAGCTGTGGGTGGTGGCGCTAAAAGGCTGTGACCCAACCATGCTGGATAACATTATGGCGGCGTTGCCCAAACGCCTGGCACAGGTGTATCGCCAGCAGATCGACAGCACCAAAGCACAGACGGTTAGCAAAGTGGAAGCGGCGCGCGGCGAAATTATGCAGATGATCCGTCAGATGATGGCCAAAGGCGAAGTGGATTATCGCCTGTATGAAGAAGCGACGGTAGGCTGAGTATGTCACAAAGCTATCGCTTTCCCGGCGTCAGCCGCGAGCTAAGCCAGCCGGACCTGCAGCAGCAGTTGCGCCAGGCTTACGAGCGTGGCGTAGAGGAAGGTAAGCAGCAGGGCCTTATCCAGGGCCGGCAACAGGCAGAACAGCAGGCGCTGGAGCAGGCGCAGCAACAGCTGCAACAACAACAGCAGCAGCACCTGATGCAGTTAAAACAGCAGTTTTCCGCGCAGTTGCAGCAACTTAGCCAGCAACTCAGCACAACACAGCAGGTGCAGCAACAGCACCTGACACAGCAGCTGTCAGAGCTTATCGCCACGCTGGCCCGCAGCACTCTGGATGCTGAGCTGACGCTGTGTAGCAGCCATTTAAAACGCGCCATCGAACACTGTTTAACGCTGCTGCAGCTGGAAGAGCAGATAACCGCGATCCATCTGGCGCCGGCCGATTTGGCGCTGTGGCAGCAGCTGGAAATTGATTTACTGGGAGAAGTGAAATTGCAGGCTGATCCGCAACTGCAACCTGGTTGTGCCGAGTTTGTTGGCATATCGCAGCTGCACTTATTGGATTTTCGCCAGCGGTTGGATGCCATGTTACCGCAGCTGGAGCAGCTGTTATTGAGCAATACCGATGCAGCTGTCTGAGCGCCTGAGTCAGTTAGCCGGCCAGCTTAAACCGGCGCCGCTGTTACAAAGCTTTGGCCGTCTGGTGCGGGTCAACGGTATGCTGCTTACGGTCGCCGGCGGCCGCTATACGCTGGGCCAGCGTTATCAGGTACAAACACCAAATGCTGGCTGGGCAGAAGCCGAAGTCGTCGGCTTTGACGGCCAACAGGCATTTTTAATGCCGCTTACCGATGTCAGTAGCCTCAGTACCGGCGCCAGAGTCAGACCGGCAGCGGCCGGTCAGGCGTTGCTGGTGAGTAAAGGCTTACTGGGTAGGGTGGTGGATGGCCTGCTGCAGCCATTAGATGGCAAAACGCCGCTGCTACAAGGCGAGCCGATCAGCAGTCAGCTGGCGGCCGTCAATCCGATGCAAAAAAAAGGTGTAACCACGCCGCTTGATGTCGGTGTGAAGGCGATTAATGGCTTATTTACGGTAGGGCAGGGCCAGCGGCTGGGGTTATTTGCCGGCTCTGGCGTCGGCAAAAGCAAGCTGCTGGGTATGATGACGCGTTTTACCACCGCTGATGTTGTGATCGTCGGGCTGGTTGGCGAGCGCGGCTGGGAAGTTAAAGACTTTATCGAACACAGTTTAGGGCCAGAGGGCATGAAAAAAGCGGTAGTGGTCGCCGCGCCGGCCGATCAATCGCCGCTGCTGCGCATGCGTACCGCCGAACTGGCGCACCGGCTGGCCGCCTGGTATCGCGATCAGGGCCTGCATGTACTGTTGCTGGTCGACTCGTTAACCCGTTATGCCCAGGCGCAACGTGAAATAGCGCTTTCTGTCGGCGAGCCACCGGCTACCCGCGGTTATCCGCCATCGGTGTTTAGTAAACTGACACAACTGGTTGAACGCGCCGGCAACAGCAGTAGCAGCAATGGCAGTATGACCGCTATTTATACCGTACTGGCCGAAGGGGACGACCAACAGGACCCGATTGCTGATGCGGCCCGCGCCATTCTGGACGGCCACATCGTATTAAGCCGCGAGCTGGCAGAGCGTGGCCATTATCCGGCGATTGATATCGGCGCCTCTATCAGCCGGGTAATGCCAAATATCGTCAGTGAGCTGCAACTTAAAAGCTGCTACAGCTTAAAACGCTTGTACAGTCGCTATCAGCAGGTACAAGAGCTGATCCCGTTAGGTGCCTATCAAAGTGGCAAAGACAGCGAGTTAGATCGGGCGGTAAACCTGTACCCGAAAATTGAGCAGTTTCTGACTCAGGGGTTGAATGAGCAGGTTGATTTTGCCGAAACCGAACTGCTGCTGGCCGGCCTGGTGAACTAAGATGCTGAAAAAATACTTGCAAACGCAACAGGATAATTTCGATTTGATGCGCAGCCGTTTTAGCCAGTTGCAACAGCTGGCCGAGCAGGAGCAGCAGCGCAGCCGCTTACTCAGCCAGCATATCAACGGCATGGAAAGCAGTGAGCAGATGGCCTGCAGCCTGAGTCTGCAAAACTTATCCGGCTTAAAAGGCCTGATGCACGATATGGCAGCGCAACAGCAATTGCGCAGCGAGGCAGCCTTGCAGGAAGCCAACCGCCAGCAACAGGCCTGCAATAAACAAGCGGCTTACAATCTGGCGATTGCTCAGTTGTTAGAGCAGCGGCAACAGCGGCAACAGCTAAAGCAGCAGCGGCAGGAGCAAAAACTGCAGGATGAAATTGCCATGCAGATGCTGCAGCGTCTGCCGCTTTAAGTGGTTATTTCACGACAAAGTCAAAATACTGCTCAGTATACTTTGGTGGTTGATGGGTAAAATGCCACCATTCCATACTGTATACTTTAAAGCCACCTTGCAGCATCAGGCTTTCCAGTAACTGGCGGTTAGCCGTTTGCTGGTTGCTGATGCCGGCTGCGCCAACATTGGATACCGGGTCAAACATATCAAAAGGCGATCCCATATCAATTGGTTGCCAGTTGCCCTGCTCATCTTTGACTGCCAGGGTTAAATCTATTGTGCTACCACGGCTGTGGCCGGATTTTTCCGCTATATACTCGCCCACCAGCTTGTCTTTAGCCAGGTTGGGATAATACTGCGCCTTGGTGCGGGTATCGGCTAAATCGGCGGCCCAGCGCATAAAATGATTTACTGCCCGCTGCGGCCGGTAGCAGTCAAACACCCACAGCGTGTAACCCCGCTTTTGTGCTGCCTGCTGGACTTTTGCCAGTGCTTCGGCGGCATCCTTTTGCAGATAACACTTATTCGCCTGATAGCCTTCAACCGGTTGACCAACAAAGTTGTTATTGCCAAGGTAGGCCATGTGAACCTGAACGTCTGAACTTAACCTACTAATATCTATAAAATCAGGAGGTATATCAGTGTCCGCAGGTTCAATACCCGTACCAGCTGTCAGTAGCAAAGCCAGAAGTGCTATCGCATTCATATCATCACAACCCCTGCAAGTAAAAAGGCCAATAATGCCAACACACCACAGAATAATGCATAAGGCAGCTGGGTTTTAACGTGTTCAAGCAGATCGCAGCCAGAGGCTACTGAGCTAACTGCAGTACTGTCAGAAATGGGTGAGCAGTGATCGCCAAACACCCCGCCACTGAGGATCGCCGCCAGCACCAGAGATGGCGGCAGGCCGAGTAGTTCAACCATCGGCATGCCTATCGGGATCAAAATAGCAAAGGTGCCCCAGCTGGTGCCGGTAGTTACTGAAATTAGCGCGCCGGCTAAAAACAGCAAGGCCGGGATCAGCACCAGCGGCAGGCTGTCGCTGACGATAGACGCAATAAAAGTACCGGTGCCGAGCAGTTTTAAGCTGCTGCCCAGCGCCAGTGACAGTAATACGATAGTAACCAGTGGTAACAGCTCACTCATACCTTTAAAGCCGATATCAACCAGTTGCTGGTGTTTAAAGCGCTTGCTCAGCAGCATCATGCAATAAGCCACCAGGCAGGCCAGGGTGGTGGCGTACAGCACAGATTGTGAACCGGAGCCTGATACCAGCCTGCCGTTACCGGTAAGCAACATAAAGCCAAGCATAGAGGCGACCAGTGTCAGCAGCGGTAGCAGCATATAAGACGGGTGGCTGGGTTTAACATCAATTTCGCTGTGCTCGGCTAAGGTATGCAGTTGCTGCTCAGATTTACGCATCGGGCCATAAACTTTGCCGGTAATAATGGTATACAACACCAGCGCCAGGGTAAATAAAGCATAAAAATTCAATGGTATAGTGCCAATTAGCACCGACACGGCCGAGTCGCCAAGCGAATAGGTACTTAACAGCCCGAGGATGTAAGCGCCCCAGCCATTGAGCAAAATAATAATGCAGATAGGCGCGCTGGTACTGTCGATAATATACGCCAGCCGGGCCCGGCTCATTTTAAACTTGTCGAACAGACCGCGTGAGCTGATACCTGCAGTCAGCGAGCTTAGATTCGACTCAATAAAGGTTACCGAACTGATAAAAAACGTCATTAAACCGGCCTGGCGTGGTGTTTTGGCAATGCCTTTGTCGACCAGCATTTTTACTGTAGCCGATACCCCGCCCGAGTCACGCATATACGCCAGCAAGCCGCCTACTAAAAGAGAAAACATCAGAATACGGGCGTTGTCGGCGTCGCCGGTTACCGCCACGATCCGCTCCAGCGTGGCGATGCTGCCATCGAGCAATATTGCCGGTCCGGCCCCCTGCGCCTGCACAAAGATCAGCAATTCTGCACAGCAGAGTGACAGCAATAATGCCAGGATCACTTCTTTGCGCCACAGCACGATAACAATAGCTACCAAAGCCGGCAGCAAGGTCAACCAATCAGCCAAAATGGCCTCCTGTCTCTTTTAAGTTGATTATTATTGTAGTTAACATACGCTATGAATAATTTATACAGCTTGTGCTGGTGGCGGGCAAGCCTGAGGCAGCATTTTGCGATAAAAGCCGGCAGTATGGAGGAGAGCAGATGTTTTGGCTATGGCGTAGTTTAGTAATAGCGGCAATGGGACTGACAACAATGGTACAGGCAATAACACTGAGCGACAGCGATTATCAACGCTACCGGCAAGCCGCTTTGGATAAACCTCAGCTGAGTTATGCGGATATTGAACCGGTATTGCAGCAGCACCGGCTCAACCCGTTGTTTCGCTTTAGCCAGCTGGGAGAATCTGCGCTTGGTGTGCCGGTGTGGCAAATTGACATTGGCAATGGCCCGGTGAAAGTAATGGCCTGGTCGCAGATGCACGGTGATGAACCTACCGCCACTGCGGCCTTGATGGATTTGCTGAACGTGCTGGCTGCAGATGCCCACAGCCAGTGGCGCAGTAGCTGGCAGGATAAAATAACCCTGCGGCTGATCCCATTATTAAACCCGGATGGCGCAGCGGCCAATGTGCGCGTTAACAGCATGGGTATCGACATTAACCGCGATGCCAAAGCGTTGCAAACACCGGAAGGCCGCTTACTGATGCAGGCCGCCAGGCAGTTTAAGCCGGATTTTGGCCTGAATTTGCACGATCAGAATCGTTTTTATGCGGTAGGCGACACTGATAAAGCTGCAACGATATCGCTGCTGGCGCCGGCCTTTAATGAGGCCAAAGACATCGATGCCGCCCGCACTAAAGCCATGCAGCTGATTGGCGATATGCGCGATTTAATGCAGCAGTTATTGCCTGGCCACCTGGCAAAATACAATGACACTTTTTCCTGGCGCTCGTTTGGCGATACGTTTGCCGGTATGGGCATCAGCACTGTGTTGATAGAGTCGGGCGCCCACCCCGGCGATGATAACCGTCAGGTTGCCAGAAAGCTGAACACCCAGTTATTGGTGATGGCCGTCAACAGTATTGCCGACAAGCGCTATACCAGACAGTCGCTGGATGCGTATCAGGCGGTGCCGTTTAACCGCGATGGTGGTATTAAAGATATGCTGATCAGCGGTTTAGGCATTGTTGTTAATGGCCACAGCGCCCGGGTCGATCTGGCGCTGGACTTTGACCTCGATGGCAATAAGCTGGCGCGCATCCGCGATATTGGCGATATGTCGGTGTACGGTAGCTTCCACCATTTTGATGCCAGTGGTTTGCAATATCAGGCTGGCCGTGAATATCCGCTTAGCACCAATCTGACGCTGGATAAAGCCGGCTATCTGGCTTTACTGGCACAGGGATACAGCCATTTTCGTGGTGAGGCCAGCCTGCTGCAAAATAACAGCGACCTGCCGGTGGTGTTAAACCCGGTTAAATTAAGTGAGGGCGCACCGCAGCGCCAGCGGCCGGCGACCTTTTTACTGGCCGACAAAGACGGCGTTAAACTGGCGCTGCTAAATGGCCAGCTGCTGCATCTGGCCAGCGCCACTGTGCTTAACCCGTTAGGCAGTTAAGACACGGCTGTCTGATGACCTGGCCGGGCTTTGCTATACTGTGCAGGCTTTAACCACTTTGGAGAACAGAATGAAAGCACTGACCTTAGCGCTGCTGGTGGGCACTTTTAGCGCCGCGGCGGCGGATAATCAAATTACCCATTGTCAGCTTGGCGATGCGGTGCGGATTATTGAAGTAGCTTACCCGCAAGGCACTGAGTTACCATGTGAAGTACATTACACTAAAGACGGCCAGGATACGGTATTGTGGCGTGCCAGTAACGAAGCCGGTTATTGCGAACAGAAAGCGGCGGACTTTGCCGAAAAACAGCGCAGCTGGGGCTGGCAATGTGTGGTCACTGCCAGCAGTGCTAAAGCTGAAGCTGAAACGCCCTGAATTATTTTGCCAATTGCTGCTGCCATAGTTGCAAGGCGTGCAGTTGCTTAACAATCAGGCCTTGTATTTTCTCGTCGGTTAAATCACCGTCGCTGTTAAAACCGCCGCTAAAGGCGTTGGCAAATACTTCGGGTTGATTTAACGGGTGCAGATTTAAATACACACAGACCTGACGCAAATGGTACTGGGCGCGGCTGGTACCCATGCCGCCACCGGCACCCATAATGGCCACGGGTTTGCCGCTTAGCAATTGGTTGCCGGGTTCACGCGAAGCCCAGTCCAGCGCATTTTTCAGCGCCGGCGCCAGTGAATAGTTATATTCCGGGCAGGCTAACAGCAAGGCATCGGCGTCGGCTATCTGCTTTAGCAATTGCTGCACAGCGGCCGGTTTTTCTGCCAGGTCGGCGTTATAAAATGGTACCTCTAACAGCTCTGCCAGGTGAATTTTCATACCCTGGGGCGCATGGCCCTGGGCATAACGCAACAAACCGCGGTTGGTAGATTTAGCCCGTAAGCTGCCGCAAATGGCCAGCACATTAATACTCATCAATTACTCCGTTGTTGGCTTGCAAGACTGTTCAGTGTAGCTGAGCTGGTGGCATTTATCATAAGTTCAAATTATTTGAATATTTAGCGCAAATTATTCCGCTTTTTACGGCAGATGCACAGGGTTAAGCTGGCTGGGTAGTGTGAACTTAATTGAGGAAAGGCTAAATGTTTACTATCAGATACGCCGCCGACCGCGGTAAAGCCGATTTTGGCTGGTTACAAAGCCGCCATACATTTTCATTTGCCAGTTACTATGACCCGGCGCAGATGGGCTTTTCAGCGCTGCGGGTAATTAACGATGACAGCGTTGCTCCTGGCGCCGGTTTTGATACCCATGGCCATAAAGATATGGAGATTTTAAGTCTGGTGCTCAGTGGCAGCATTGCGCACAAAGACTCAGCCGGTAATACCGAAGTATTGCCAGCCGGTGAATTTCAGTTGATGAGTGCCGGCCGTGGTATTTACCACAGCGAGTTTAATGCCAGCGCGCAGCAAGAGCTCAGGTTTTTGCAGATCTGGATCCAGCCCAATCAGCAGGGAGGCGAGCCGGCTTATCAGCAAAAAGACTTCGGTCAGCGCGAGGGCCTGACGCTTATCTTGTCGCCGGATGGCCGCGACGGCAGTTTAACGCTGCGCCAGGATGCCTTGCTGTATCAGCTCATTCTGCCTGCGGCACAGCAACTGACGTACAGTAGCCTGGTCGGTCGCAAGCAGTACATTCACCTGATCAGCGGCGAGCTGAACCTGGCCGGTAATCTATTACAGCCAGGCGATGGTATTAAAATCAGTGGGGAAACAGCACTGACACTGACGGCGAATGCCGGGGTAAAGGCACTGTTGTTCGATTTGCCCTAACCTTGCTCTGGCTGGCGTTTTTGCGGCCTTATGCTAGGGTTTCTAAGTTGTATCAGGAGTTTTAGCATGGCAAAGTTTTGGTTTAAGCTGAGCAGCGTGTTGCTATGCATTATGGCATTTGCCGTTATGCCTGCTACTGAGCCGACACCGGCAGATACGGCCAGCCAGAAAACCTTGCGGTTTGTGGTGTATTACCCTGATTTCCCACCCTATATTTTTACCACTATTAACGGAGATGTCAGTGGCATAGTGCCGGATTTACTGGCACCATTTTTTCACCAGCAGCAGCTTGAGGTCGATTATCTGCTGGATAACCGGGCCGGGGCCGAGCAGCGGCTGTATCGGGGCGAAGTCGATGCCATGATGTTAAGTCCGGAGTGGGCAATAAAACCCGAGCAACTGGTGTTCTCCAACCAAATTATTGCCTATGACGATTACTTTTTTGCCCGCACGGCTGAGGAGGCCGTGACTGAAGTGGAACAGTTGAAGGGGAAAAAAATCTGCACCCGCGAATATTATGTTTATCCGACCCTGGAAGCGCTATTTAGCAGTGGCACACTGCTAAGAGTCGATTCCTCCAGCCAGGAAGCACAGCTGCGCATGGTGCTGAGCAAACGTTGTGATTTAGCCTATATGAATGATTTGATTGCGCATTGGCTACTGCAGCAACATTATGATACGACGACCTTGTATCCGACGCCATTGCTGATTGGTAAGTCGGGGCTGACTATTGCGCTTAATCCGACCTGGCAGCCGTTGCTGCAGGCACTAAACCAGTATTTGCAGCAACAACAAGCCAGCGGTGAAGTAGAGCGGGTTGTTGCCCGCTATCTGCATTAAGCTTGTTACGGGTACAACAGGTAAGGCTGGCGCTGTTGTTTAAAGCGCTGCAGGTCGTTGTGCCAGCTGGCACGGATGGCCTGCTCTGACAGACCTTGTTCTATTTGCAACCTGAGTTTATCTGTACCCGCCAGTTTATCCATAAAGGCTGGTGCGGTAAAAAACACCTCATTATGCTGTTTAAATAAGGCATGCCAGCGCTGTAAGTACTGTAAATCCAAGCCATTAGCAGGTACCTGGCGTAAGTCTTCGCCATACAAGGTTTTATCCATTAGCGGTGGCGTTAGTGCTGCGCCCGGCGTCGATACCGGGGTAAAGCTGAAACCGGCCGGGCCAAATTTATCATAACCTATAACTTTAAACGCAAAGGCTGTGCCGCGGCCGACACTAAGCGGCGTGGCTTCAAAAAAGCCTAACGACGGATACAGTGCTACCGCCTGGGCATCGGGCAGGTTAGGGCTGGGCTTTACCGGCAGCGCATAAGGCATATCGCGGCGGTAGCCGGTCATCGGTATTACGCTAAGTTGCAGTTTATCCGCGTTGCTGATCCACCCTTCGCCTTTAATCATCCGCGCCAGCTCGCCGACGGTCATGCCGTGCAGCAGCGGAATAGGATGCATGCCAACAAAAGACTGGAAGGCTAAATCCAGCAGCGGGCCATCGACATAGGCGCCGTTCGGATTGGGTCTGTCCAGTATCAGCATGCCAACACCATGCTCAGCTGCAGCCTGCATCATATAGTGCATCGAACTGATGTAGGTGTAATAGCGCACGCCTACATCCTGAATATCAAAAATGACCAGATCCAGTTGTTGCATCTGTTGGGCTGACGGTTGCTTGTTGGCACCATACATTGACCACAACGGCAGGCCGGTTTTGCTATCGGTGCCACTGTTTACTGCAGCGCCGGCATCATGATCACCGCGAAAACCATGTTCGGGGGCAAAAATGCCGACAACATTCACCTTATTGGCCAGCAGCACATCGACCAGATGCTGCTCAGCAACCAGCGAAGTTTGGTTGACCAGTAAGCCAACCCGTTTTCCGGCTAGCAACGGCAAATAACGCTGCACTTGTCCGGCACCAGTTTCAAACTGCGGTTGCGCAGCGCTAAGCTTTACCACAAAACAGAGCAACAACAGGCTAATAAAACGCATATTAACTCTCCAGCACGCGACGGATAAAACCGTTTTGCTGTGCCAACTGTTCGCGGCATTGGCTGATGCTCTGGCCGCTTAACAGATGCAAAATGGCCAGTTTGGCACTCATACCGGCAGCATCCAGCGCCTGACGGGCGTCATCTGCGCTGCAGTCGGTTGCCTGCATCACGATACGTACCGCGCGGGCCACCAGCTTTTCATTGCTGGCGTGTAAATCTACCATCAGATTCTGGTATACCTTGCCGCTTCTGATCATCGCAGCGGTGCTGAGCATATTCAGTAGCATTTTTTGCGCACTGCCGGCTTTCATCCGGGTAGAGCCGGTTAGCACCTCCGGCCCGGTTACCGCGCAAATGCCGGTATCGGCGGCACTGAGTACCGGCGCATTGGCATTACAGCTAATGGCGGCGGTATAACAGCCCAGGCTACGGGCGTAGGCCAGGCCGCCCAGTACATAGGGCGTGCGGCCGCTGGCGGCAATGCCAACCAGAATATCTTTGGCGTCTAATTTAATTCGCTGTAAATCAGCCACGGCCAGCTGTGGGTCGTCTTCGGCGCCTTCCACAGCTTTGTACACAGCGCCGTCGCCACCGGCTATCAATGCCACAACCATGCTGGAGGGCACGCTAAAGGTTGGCGGGCATTCTACCGCATCTAAAATACCCAGCCGGCCACTGGTACCTGCACCGAGATAAACCAGCCGGCCGCCACGGGCAAAGGCCTCGACAATGCGGTCTGCCACTATAGCGACCTGCGGCAGACACTGACTGACACTGAGTGCCACACTCTGATCTTGCTGATTTATCCGCTGCACTATTTCCAGGCTGCTGAGTAAATCGATATCGATACTGTCGGGGTTACGTGCTTCTGAACTCATGCTATTAAGCTGATTTAGCAGGGTATCCTGATTATTGATGTTCATGCGCAGGCTCCGAAACATTAGAAATAAGTTGTTGTGCCAGTAGCAGACCGCCGTCAAGCGCACTGCCTTTTGCCTGCTGTACTAGCGGTTGGCAGGCTGCACTTAGCAGCGGTAAGGTATCTTTCGCCAGGCCACCGAGTAACACCACCGGCAGCGCAAATTGTTCAAGTGCCTGCCATAACAGTTGCTCTACCGCATCGATATGGCGCTGGCGCAGCATTAACGCCAGCGGACACTGGCTGGCAAACTGAAACACCAGCGGCGCGAATTCAGCGAAATCGGTCGGGCTGGCGTTTTTTAGCCAGGGCAATAAGCGCTCTGCGCTGTCGCCAATATGCTGGGCTACCGCTTTAAGCAACGGACTTTGTACGCCGCTCAGGCTGTCTACCTGCCACAGCAGCTCGCGCACGACTTGTTTACCCAGCCAGGCACCGCCGCCTTCATCGCCGATATTAAAACCCCAGCCACCAATTTGCTGCTCGTTGCCATTGGCCAGTAAGCGCATGGCAACCGAGCCGGTACCCAGAGCTACGACTAACACCGGTTGCCCCAGATTGGCGCCATATAACGACGTCCGCGCATCTGTGGTGATCAGTAGTTGTTGGTAATCGTCCTGCAGCAACTGCATGGCCTGCTGGTGTTGTTGCGGATTGCCGGCACCCGCCAGGCCCATAACGGCAACAAGCTGCTGGCTGGTCACGGCGGCTTGCTGACACAAAGCCTGGCTTAGCTGGCGAATGTTACTAAGCGCCAGGTCAAAATCATTGGTCAGCGACGCCGGGCCGGCTTGCTGTTGCCAGTGCTGGCCGGTTGCGCTGTTTGTCAGACGGGCCAGGGTTTTACTTCCGCCGCCGTCCAGCGTCAGGATCCACATAAATTACTCCTTGCTTGCAGCATAAGGCTGCGCAGTTCCAGCCAGGCACACCAGGCTGGATACTAATGTGCCCAGGCACAGCTGCCAGGTAAAACCCAAATCCAGCGCGGCCAGTGCCGGGCTCCAAAATTGTACAACATAGGGCTGTAATGCCAGGGTAACGGCAAAGCCACTTAGCAGGGCGGCCGTTACACTGCGCCGGTTGCCACGCTGGCTAAACAGGGCGGTAAAAAACACCCCCAGCAGGCCGCTGTACGAAAACACCATCACACTTAGGGCAAAAGCCAGCAACGGCATGGCCGAATATTGCTGCCAGTAAAAACACAGGATCGCCATCAGGGCCAGCGCTGTAGCGGTAAGCAACATTGCCAACTGGCCGGCGCGGACGAAATGGCCGGGCGCGGTATCTGGCTGACGCTGTAAACGCCATGGCTGATAAATATCAGCCACCAACACCGAGGCCATGGAATTAAGGCCGGACGTTATGGTTGATAACGCTGCGGCAATGACGCCAACCACCACTAAGCCGCGTAAACCGGATGGCATTTCATTCAGCACATAATACATAAACACGGTAACTTTTTCGCCGGCAAAGCTATCGGCAAAGCCCTGTACCGGCTGATATAAATCAGGTCTTTGATAAAAGATATACAGCAAAAAGCCGATAAGGATAAACACCAGCATGGTCGGAATGACCAACAGCACCGAGCTTAACAACGCGCGGGCACCTGCCTTGCTGTCTTTACAGGTGAGTACCCGTTGCGTCATGTCCTGGTCCATGCCAAAGGCGGCGATATTGAGCAGCACAAAACCGGTAAGTGCCGAATACATATTAAACACCCCGGCCGAGCTGAAATCGAGCGACCAGTCAAATAGCAGCCATTTTGACGCGCCGCCCTCTGCCGGTGTATCTAAGGCAGCATAAATAGTATGCCAGTCCAGTCCCAGGCTGTAATACAGGTAGCCAAGTACCAGCATTGCCGCACTGACATAAACCGCGCATTGCAACGCATCGGTATAGATTACCGAACGTATGCCACCCATTACTGTGCACAGCAAGCCAATAACCGCCAGCAGCACAACCGCAATTAACACGCTGGAGGCGGCAATGTTATTAAACAGCAGCATGGCCACTGCTATCGCCGCCATATATAAGCGGGCGCCGCTGGCAAACAAACGGCCAAACAGGTACATCTTGCCGGCATGATCTTTAGCGCTGGCACCGAAACGGCGTTCCAGCAGCTCGTACACTGTGGTGACTTTAAGCTGATAATAACGTGGCAGCAGCAGCTTCATTACCAGTACTGCCGCTATCACGGCACCGATATTAGATGCCAGATAACTCAGGTTACCGCGAAACCCCATATCAGGCCCGCCAAGAAAAGTGGCAGCCGATTGTGATGTTGCCAGTACTGAAACAGCCACAACCCATACCGGCATGGTGTTGGCGGCAAGGAAATAATCCTGGCTATTACCGGCACGGCGGCGGTTAACAGCCCAACCGACAGCGGCCAGTATGGCGAAGTAGCCAAAAAAAACTATCCAGTCCAAAAGGGTCAGTTGCATAGGGTGTTCCAGCTGATAGCACTGCAATTAACATATCACAGAAATTATTGCATGGGTAATTTATACATTTCAAATTATCTTGAATGTATAAATTATTTTTGTTGTACTACAGCAGGCTTTGTTCACAATACCGGAGTGGCGCTGTGCTTACGTTAATTGTCAGGAAAATCATGTCATGTTGTCGTCGCGGCTATTCAGTTTTTTGGGGGGGCTTACTACTCAGTGTGAGCCTGATTGCTATGCCGGTTAATGCCGCCGCCTGGTTGAAAAAGCCTGCCAGTGTTAAACAAATGCTGGGGCAAAAGCTGATGCTGGATTTGCGCTACTATTGCCCGCAGACGCCGGAACAAGGGCAATGCCGTACCGCCATGACCCAGTTGCCGCCTGAGCTGGCCGCACTGATCCGTGGCTACGATATCGGTGGCGTGATCCTGTTTGCCGAGAATTTGCACAATATTGCGCAAATAGTGCAGCTAAACCGTGATTTACAACAAGCCGCAGCAGAGTCGGCGTTAAAACTGCCGCTGTTTATCAGTATTGATCAGGAAGGCGGCCGTGTTGCGCGCTTACCGCGAAGCCTGGCGACATCTTTTGCCGGCAATATGGCAATAGGTGCCACCTTTGCGCAGCACGGTACTAAGTATGCCGCTGAAGTGGGTAAGGTACTGGCCGATGAGCTGCTGCCACTGGGCATTAATGTTAACTTTGCACCAACGATAGATGTCAACGTTAATCCGCAAAATCCGGTTATCAATGTGCGTGCCTTTGGTGAAAACCCGCAGCAGGTGGCTGAGCTGGGCGGCGCGATGACAGCGGCAATGCAGCAACGCGGTATGATAGCGGCGTTAAAACATTTTCCCGGCCATGGTGATACCGAAGTGGACAGCCATTTAGGCCTGCCGCGGGTAGAGCACAGTGCCGAGCAAATCCGCCAGATAGATTTAAAGCCCTTTGCTGACATTATCAGCCAGCACGCGCCTGGCATGATCATGACGGCGCACATCCAGTATCCGGCGTTGGATAACAGTACTTTTACTTCAAAAGACGGCGAGCAGATGCTAAAGCCGGCGACTTTATCGCGCAAAATTCTGCACGGTGTGCTGCGTGAAGAGCTGGGCTATAACGGCGTAATAGTGACCGACGCGCTGGATATGGCCGGCATCAGTAAGTTTTTTACCCATACCGAAGCGGTGGTACAAACTTTTGCTGCCGGTGCTGACATTGCGTTGATGCCGGTGAAGCTGCAACATCCCGGCGAGCTAACTGCTCTGGCTGAGCTGCTGGATGCCCTGGCAACGGCGGTAGATAACGGCGATATCAGCCCGACTGAGCTGGCAGAGTCTTATCAGCGCATAGTGACGTTAAAACAGCAATATCCGCTGTTGCCGGCACAGGCCAGCGTAGCGCAACAAGTGCAGCAGGCGCAGCAGACTCTGGGCAGTGCAGCACATCGCCACAGTGAACTGGCGCTGGCTAAAGCCGCGATAACACAAGTTAAACCCGCTACTGCTGACTGGCCGTTTAAGCTAAGCGAAGCAAAAAAGCTGCTGCTAATTATGCCGGACCACAGCAAAGCGCAGGCACTGGCAGCCGCATTGCAGCATTACGGCCGGCAACAGTTTGCGATTGACGTTATCAGCCTGCAACAAACCGATGTCTCTGGTGCTGCTGCGCAAATAGCGGCGGCCGATCTGGTGATTAGCGGTTTTATTGCGCCGATGCAAAGCCTGGCTGATATTGGCGGCATGGACGACTTAAACGGGATCCGCAATACTGCTGCTGCCTACGAGCGCCAGACGCAGCAATACGAAGCCTTATTGCCACTTATTAGTGCTCAGCACAAGCCGCATGTATTTTTAAGCCTGCGCGCACCCTACGATATTAGCCGCTATGGCAAGCATGCCGCTGTGGTGTTGGCCAGTTATGCCTATAACACGGCAGAAAATGTTACGGCTATCGGTGCAGGTAACGCGACCTACGAAGCGCTGGCACAGGCGCTGCTGCGCCAATACGGGCTAACCGGCACCTTGCCGGTAACCGTTGCCGGCTACAACGACTAATGCTGGCGTTATACCGGCGCTATGCCGACGCCATACTGGCGACATTACCGGCGAAACGCTTGCTGGCGCTGGACGCATTGCGGGGTTTAACCATTACCGCGATGATATTGGTCAATAACCCCGGTAGCTGGAGCTATGTTTATGGCCCGCTGCGCCATGCTGATTGGCATGGCTGGACCGTCACCGATCTTATCTTCCCGTTTTTTATTGTCATTGTGGGCATGTCGTTGCAGCTAAGCCTGCAGCGGCAAAGCACCGTCAGTAAGGCCGTTATCATTAAGCAGGGCGCACTGCGAAGTCTTAAGCTGATAGGTCTGGGCTTGTTTTTAGTGTTGTTTTATTACAATTTTCGCGATGCCAGTTATAACTATATTGAACAAAAGTTGCTGGCCCTGCGCTGGTTTGGTGTACTGCAGCGTATAGGTGTGGTGTATTTTTTCAGCCTGCTTATCGTGCTGTACTGCGGCGTCAGAGGGCGCATACTCTGGTTAGTTGGTCTCTGTGCAGTTTATCTGGCGGCGATGTTGTTTGTGCCTTATCAGGATGCTTACGGCAACCGTTTTACCGGCTTGCTGCAATTTGGTAACAGCTTCGCCGCCTGGCTTGATCATACCGTATTGGGAGCAAACCATGTGTATTACCGCAGTGCCACGCCTTTTGCCTTTGACCCGGAAGGGCTCTGGTCTACCTTGCCGGCCATTGCCAGTTGCTTAAGTGGCGTGCTGATTGCGCAGTGGTTACAGGCTGACCGTAGCCTGGTACAGAAAATCCGCGGCTTACTGCTATGTGGTGTAGTGGCGGTCTGGCTGGCAGAGCTGTGGCATTTTAGTCTGCCAATCAACAAAAGCCTGTGGACGCCAAGTTTTGTACTGCTAAGTAGCGGGTATTGCGCTATAGCGCTGGCAGCCTGCATCTGGCTGTGTGATGTGAAACGCTGGCGGCGCTGGAGCGCGCCTTTTGTGGTGTTTGGCGCCAATGCCATTTTGTTTTTTATGTTTGCCGGTATTGCTGCGCGGCTGCTGGGTATGATCAGTGTCGGACCAGGCTCACTGCAAAGCTGGTTGTTTAACCACCTGTATCAGCCAGTATTGGGTAGCTACAACGGCTCACTGGCATTTGCGTTGAGCTTTTTACTGCTGTCCTATCTGTTAATGCACTGGTGCTACAAGCGCGGCTATATTTTTAAAGTCTGATCGGGCATTAGGTTGGTAAATTTGTCGCTATAACATAAGCTTCAGGAACCGAAGCCAACCGGAGTGACGGAACACTCATGATCAGAACTATAGTTCTACTGTTGCTGTTAGTAAGTGCTGCTAAGGCGCTTGGCCGTGAAGTGGTGGTGGGGGTTTATCAAAATCCACCCAAATTGGTAGCGGCGGCTGACGGGGCGGCGTCGGGTATTCTTGGTGACTTGCTTACTGAGATCGCCGGGCGCGAAAACTGGCAGTTAAAGACGGTACAATGTGACTGGGCTTATTGCCTGCAGTTGTTGCAAGCCGGCGAAATAGATTTGTTGCCAGATGTGGCCTTTAGCGAAGAGCGGGCACTGCTGCTGGATTTTCATCGTACACCAGCCCTGTTTAGCTGGTCACAGTTATACCTTGCGCCAGGCGTGCCACTGGACTCGTTAGCCGATTTAACCGGTAAAAAAGTGCTGGTACTGCGCGATTCAATACAGCAGCGTTATTTGCAACAACAGCTTAATAGCGCCGGGATCGAAGCACAATTAATAGAAACACGTTCGATGGCTGAAGCGTTCGCTATGGTTGCCGCCGGACAAGCTGACGCTGTGGCGGCCAACCATTATTTTGGCCGCGCTCATATGGACGAGTACCAGTTGATGCAAGGCGATATTGTTTTTCAGCCGGTGCAGCTATTTTACGCCAGCCGTAAGGGGCGCAATCAGGATTTACTGGCAGTTATTGAAACTGATTTGGCGCAGTGGCAAGCCAATGCCAGCTCACCCTATTACCATATTTTGCAACGCTGGGGCGCAAACACACCGCCTCTGCAAATGCCGGAACGCGTTTGGTGGTTGCTGTCGATGTTGTCCGCATTGCTGTTATTGGCACTGCTGGGCGCCTGGTGGCTGAAAAAGCAGGTCGCCGAAAAAACCCGCCATTTGCAGGCCAGTGAAGAGCGGCTGAGCACCATATTAAACAGCGTTGATGCGCATATTTATATCAAGGACACTAAAGGCCGGTATCAGTATCTTAACCGCAAAGTCGCCGAGCTATTCGGTTGCACAGCAGAGCAAGCACTGGGCCGGCGTGATGATGCTTTTTTTGATGCCGCCACCAGTGCTAATTTGCAACAAAATGACCAGCGCGTGTTGCAACAGGGCCAGCGCATCGTGGAAGAAGAGCGAAACTGCTCGCTGGATGGCCAGCAGTGTCATACCTATTTGTCGGTTAAAATGCCACTGCGCGATGCAAAAGGGAAAATCTATGCGCTCTGTGGTATTTCTACCGATATTACCGAACATAAACAACAGCAACAGGAAATTCATCAACTGGCGTTTTATGACGCTTTAACCGGTTTGCCAAACCGGCGGCTGTTGTTAGAACGCTTGCAGCATGCAGTAGCGCTAAACCAACGTCAGCCACAACAAGGCGCCTTACTGTTTATTGATCTGGACCATTTTAAAGATTTAAATGACAGCCTGGGCCATGCTATGGGCGACAAGTTGCTGCAGTTAGCAGCACAGCGGCTGCAACAACACCTGCGTAAAATTGATACGCTGGCGCGGCTGGGCGGCGATGAATTTGTGGTGCTGTTAACTGATATGCATCCGGATGCGGAACTGGCTATTCAGAAAGCCGGCTTAATCGCCGATAAAATCGTCCAGCTAATGGCAGAAGCCTTTATGCTGCAGGAGCGGCCTTATAGCTTATCAGCCAGTGTCGGTGTCGTCATGTTCTCAGATGGCTGCAATGCTGATGAGCTGCTGCAGCGCGCCGATTTAGCTATGTATGACGCCAAAGAGCGCGGCCGCAACGGCGTACGGTTTTTTAATCAGCAAATGCAGGCTGAAGTCAGCGCCCGCACTGAATTGGCTACAGGTTTACGTCAGGCGATGGCGCAACAGCAATTTGTGCTGCATTTTCAACCGCAAATACAAGGCGACACCACTGTCGGCGCTGAAGTATTACTGCGTTGGCAGCATCCGGACAAAGGTTTGGTCGCACCTGGGCTGTTTATTCCGGTGGCGGAGTCCAGTGGTCAAATTTTGCAGATTGGCCGCTGGGTGTTGCAACAAGCCTGTATGCAACTGGCAGAATGGGCACGGCATAGCGACACGGCAAGCTGGTATCTGGCGGTGAACGTCAGTGCCCGCCAGCTACATGACGTACATTTTGTCGATGAAGTTAAAAAAGCCCTGCGTGACAATGGTGCCATTGCAGAAAACTTAGTGCTGGAGCTTACTGAAAGCCAGCTGCTGCAGGATATCGATACAGTGATCCACAAAATGCAGCAGTTAACTGCCTTGGGCGTGCGGTTTTCGCTGGATGACTTTGGTACCGGCTATTCGTCGCTCAGTTATTTGAAACGCTTGCCGCTAAGCCAGCTGAAAATAGACCGCTCCTTTGTACGCGATATTCTTACTGACGCCAATGATAAAGCCATAATCAAAACCATACTGGCGCTGGGCCAGAGCCTGGAGCTGGCGGTCATTGCCGAAGGTGTGGAAACAGAGCCGCAATATCAAAAGTTACTGCAACTGGGTTGCCAGCAATTTCAGGGTTATTTATTTGGCAAGCCGGTCGCACTGGCAGAATTTGCTAAGGCACAGCTAGGTAGCTTCACTCAGCGCTAGCCGGCACTGCTGAATCAAAAGCTGCAACGCCGCGGTAAACTCAGCGTCACTGTGGTTGGCAATGCCCAGTACCAGGCCGTAGCGGGCTGTGTCGTTAAATACATAGCGACTAAGCGGTTGTGCTTTAATGTTATGTTTGGCCAACGCCGTTAGTAATGCGGCTTCAGCAACAGGTTGGGGCAACTCCAGCACCAGATGCAAACCGGCATCCTGAGCATGTAAACGGCATTGCGGTAGTTGTTGCGACAACAGCTGGACTGCCAACAGCTTGCGCTGCTGATAATAGCGACGCATTTTGCGCAAATGGCGGCCAAAATGGCCTTCGCTGATAAAATCGGCCAGTGCCGCCTGAGGCAGCAAAGGCACATCGCCATGCAGCGCCTGTAATATGGCCGCTGCTTGTGCTATTACCCGCCGTGGCGCCACCAGATAACCTAGACGCAGCGCCGGGAACAGCGTTTTACTAAAAGAACCAACAAACAGCACGCCTTCACCGTCGGCCAGCCCCTGCAAGCTGGCAATAGGCCGGTTGCGGTACTGAAATTCGCTGTCGTAATCATCTTCTACCAGCCAGACACCTTGCTGGCGTGCCCAATCCAGCAGCGCCATACGTTGTGGCAGCGGCATAATACCGCCCAGCGGATACTGATGGCCGGGTGTTAAAAACAGTGCCTTGGCGGCAGTGTCGGTGGGCAGGGTGTCGATATTAAGACCATCTGTGCCGGCAGCATCCAGATGCTGCACCTGCAGTTCACACAGTTGCAGCGCCTGCTTTAAGCGCGGGTAACCGGGGGTTTCCATTAAAACCTGTTGGCCGGCGCGCGCCACCAGTTTAGCCGCAATAACCAGTGCTTGCTGGGCACCGGCAGTGATCAGAATGCATTGCTCATCACACACCACCTGCCGAGCCTGACGCAGATACTGCACCAATGCCTGGCGCAGCGCAGCATAACCGAGTGGGTCGGCAAAACCGCTTAGCGCAGTCCGCTGACAATGTCGTTGTAACATGCGCTGCCAGATTGCAGAAGGAAACAGCTGCAGTGCCGAGACGCCGGGTTGCAGCACGCCATTTACTGCTGCGGTTTTTTGCGGTAAGCCATACTGCTGCGTTGCCAGCTCAGGCAAAGCGTTACTGCTGGCGGTTTCCGGCTGGAAATACTGCTCTGGCAGGGCGGTTACCCGGTAACCTCGTCCTGGTAAGCCGTCGATGTAGCCTTCGGCGACTAACTGTTGCAGCACCTGGTTAACGGTATTGCGGCTAAGGCCTAAATCGGCAGCCAGCACCCGGCTGGACGGTAACAAGGCGCCAGCTGGCCAGATACCGCTTAATAATTGCTGTTGCAGTAGCAAATACAGCTGCTGGCGCAAGCTACCCGCCCCGCTAAGTTGCAAACCCTCGGTGACTAAACGCAACTGGATCCTCTTTTCTGTTAAAACTGGTACTTTTTATAGTACCAGTCTAGCCGCTATGCTAACGGCTACACAACAGGAGAGCAGACAATGACGATAGTGTATCAACAAGAAAGCAGTTTTAAACTGGACGACATGCTTACGCTGTACCGCGCGTCGGGCATTAACCGGCCGACAGAAGACTGCGCTCGGATGGCCATTATGCTGGCAAGTAGCAATTTATTGGTGACGGCAAGATTGGATGGCAATTTAGTCGGGTTGGCGCGCTGCTTAACCGACAAAGCCTATGTGGTGTATATCTGTGATCTGCTGGTAGATAAAGCTTACCAGCAGCAAGGTATTGGCAAAGCGCTGCTGGCTGCGGTGCAACAGGCTACCGGGCCACAGGTGCAGCAATTATTGCGCAGTGCGCCCTCGGCCATGCAGTATTATCCGTTAGTTGGCTTTACGCCGATAGATAACGGCTTTCATATTCAGCGTCAGTGCTGATAAGGAAGCTTAAGTGTATCCACCGCCGTATTATCACACTAGCAACCGGGCGCAATTGCAGGCTTTCTTGCAGCAACATTATTTTGGTTTGTTGTTAACTGGTCACGGTGGCTTAAGTTACACACCGCTGCCTTTTTTATTTGACTGGCAAATGGGTGCAGACAAGGCTTATTGCCATTTAGCGCGTAATAACCCGCAGCTCAGCCAGCTCGATGGCCTCGAAGTTAGGGTTGTTATTCAGGGGCCGCATGCCTTTGTGCCGGCCAGTTGTTATCAGCAGCAACCCGCCGTGTCTACCTGGAACTACGCCCTGGTTGAGCTAACAGGCACAGCACGCTTGTTAGATGCCGATCAGACGCTGGCATTGGTAAGAAGACAAGAAGCACACAGCGCACCGGCAATGTTGCAGGCAGCCGACTACCAGCAAAGGTTAGTTAAAGCGATAGTAGGCGTAGAGATTAACCTAAGCAGCGTAACAGGCCGGTTTAAGTTATCGCAAAACAAAGCCCCGGCGGAGCAGCAGGCGGTAATCGATTATTTGCAACAAAGCGAACAGCCAGCCACAGTATGGCGGTTGATGCGTAACCTTTACCAGGGCCAGTAAGCCCAAACAGCGCTGGCAGCCAAACCCCACACAGTAATACCGCCGGTGATGATCACCAGCCAATGCATCATCATCATGCCATAAAGAATATCGCTGACGTCTTTGCCACAAAAATAACACTCGCTTATGCCACCGCCTTCTTGCTCGCAACCCAGTAGGCCAGCAAGTAAGGCTCCCAACAAAGCTATTAGCAACGGTGATATGCCAATAGCAATGCTGATAACGGCAAGACGGGTTGGGGTCATAATAATGTCATTACAAATTCAACGTTAAATGAATTGTTTTAGTGCTGCGACTATTCCAGATTGTCAAATGCCTGCCGAGCTGAACGATATAGTGCACCCAAAGTGACGTCAAACACCCAACGAATAAAGCGTGCTGTCAGATCTGCAACTGTCTTTGTCACATAACCGGCAAACACTAACATATGACCTAGCAATCCTTTAACATCTTCGAAAAATTCTGGAGTGAGTTTAGCAATATGCTCCATGCTACGAGCCAGCAAATCATAAAATGTTAGCGCAGTTCCAACCCCAGCTGCCGCCAGAATAACAGGCAATTGTCCCGCTTTTTTTAGGATGGTGATCAAGGCATCAGTAATTCGTAGTGACCAATAGGTGCTAAATGATGCTTGATGGCGGTTCGCATATCTCAGTACGACAGACTGAGCGTTTGTTCTGGTTTTTTGTGCTATCTCTTTCCAACTGTGACCGCTGGCAGTGTTAAGGTAGCCCGGACTTTTTGCCATAGAATGAGCAAAAGGATTGATAGACATGCCGGGTGATAACACAAACTCCTGCTTGTTATAAGGTGCATGAATAAACGGCCATACCGGTATCATTGGGATAGGGTCAGATGCATGTACGCAGCGAAAGTGTTTATCTATGGTTGAGGTTGTTTTCTTAGCGAATTCTGTAAGCCCAACCCTCGGGGCGCCAAAAGTGTATAAACAGACCCGGTTACCATAATAACGTTTTACCCAGTCTGCAGCCAGATGAGCCAGTGCGCCCCCCAGGCTGTGGCCAACACAATGTAAAGTGCCGCTCGAATTTCCACGTAACAGCGGGTCTAAACTTTCTGTTAGGGCGGGCTTTATACTTTGAAACACTTTATTAAAGCCTGCATGTATACGGGTTTGGTTATCGCCAGTGGCAAGACCAAAATGTAAGTCGGTTACAACATCACGTAACTCAAGACTCTTGAGGCTAATTTTCATAAAAGTACCGCGAATAGCCAAAACCGTATCGCCTTGATACTGATTTTTACCATGGCCTATCACCGCAAAACCGGTTTGACGGTTAAATACTCGGGAGAGCATGCCGCCAGAGACGCCCATTATTGGCCCGTTACTTAAATCAAAACTGAAATTGTTGGTGATTTGTGAAGGCAGTTTGCCGAGACTATAGCCAGTTCGTTCAGCCGTTCGTATTTGATATGCTGCATTCGCTAGCTGAGAGGCCATTTGAGGTGTAAGAGTTTTCATTTCATAATTTCCTTATTCTTTATAACACTTTCGTCAGCGAAACTGCATTTACTAATCGCTCCCAAGTAAATCCCTGGATTTAAAGGGTCAGGTTCTAAATCCAAACCAAAATCTGGATTGCTGAGTTCACATGTCATCTCTTTTAGCAGGGCGTTAAAGCTATTGAAATCGAGAGTGTTTAAATTCGAGATGCTAAAAATATTAATAATTTCATCTTGCTTTACGTAAATATTGTGCTTGACTGCGGTATCAAACATTGACTCTCTAACCTTTATTATTTTTGCTGGAAAGGCGAAGTGGCCACTGCTATCTGTAACCCGTTGTTCGCTGTATGAGTCGTCACCGTGTTTCAGATCTCTAAGCACTGTCATCCCAGAGGCCGGCTGACCATTCAACAAAATTTTTCCTTGAATTGCCGGTGAAAGTTGTAGTTCTTTCTTTTTAAACCAACTAAACATATCTGCCTTAACCTGTTGTGAAAAAACAAAAAATCCCAAAAAAGCCAACGCTGCAGTCATAAGCAGCCAGGGTTTGTGCCTTGCACTAACACTTTGCATGAAAAGCTCTGCTGAAATGAAGTTGATAAAAGATAACCAAAAGACAATATTTTGTAAATTAATTATTTGTTAGTAAGGTGCAGGAATGGATGTAGCGCTGCAGTTGCAGCGCCGGGAAGAGCAAAACTTAATAATCGAATTTATGCGCACTAAATAGCTGTTGCACGGCCAGCCAGACATCGCCGACGTCACCAGTACCGACAGCTTTATCGTTAACCTGCAGCACCGGAGCAATTTCTTTGCTGGAACTGGTAAGCCAGATTTCATCAGCGGCCAATACTTCTGCTTCGCTGATATCGCGCTGTTCTACCTTGATATTGCTGTGCTTGGCTAAGATAGCCAGCAATATCTGCCGGGTAATGCCGGGCAGTAATTTATGGCTTAGCGGTGGCGTGGTAATAACGCCGTCTTTTACCACAAACACATTTACCGCCGCGCCTTCGGTTAAGTTACCGTCTTTATCAAACAGTAGAATTTCCTGTGCGCCCTGGCTATAGCCTTGCTGATAATGCAGCACGTTGCCTAACAGTGAGGTGGATTTAATATGGCAACGCTGCCAGCGTAAGTCTTGTCCGGTTACTACGTTGTAAGTGGTGGCTTTACTTTTATCTGCTACCGGCTCAGGCGGAATAGCAAAGGCAAAACCGAATACGGTCGGTGTAATATTGGCCGGGAAGGCATGGCCGCGCTTGCTGTCGGTGCCACGGCTCACCTGAAAATACACACCGATATTGTCACCCAGTTCAGCGCGGTTATCGGCCAGTAATTTGTCGGCAATGCTCTGCCAGTTGGCCAGGCTAAGCTTTGGGTCTATCGACAGCTGGGCTAAACCGCTGTGCATGCGCTCAATATGCGGGCCAAAACCAACAAAGCGCCCAGCGTAGCTTGGGATCACTTCATAAATGCCGTCGCCAAATAGAAAGCCGCGGTCCATCGGCGATATTTTCGCTTCACTGGCCGGTACAAAGGCGCCGTTTAAATATACTGTTGTCATTGCGGTTCTCTCGTCAAAGATACTCAAATGTTTGTTGAGCGGAATCGTTATGCTCTAAGCCAACCGTTGCAGGCCAGGATGGCCGAATCGAGCCTACAGGGACGTATTTACGGCGTGTTGGTGTGAGCATACCGGTTCTGCGATTAATCAGCACCTTGAAGTACAGTGCACAAATCTTTAATCAGCTGTTCGCCTTCGGTATGCGCCAGGCCATCTTCGGTTAGTGTATTTAACCGGGTAACGCCATCCACACTGCCTTTGGCCGATAAATACTGCAAAATGGCCAGCGGATTGGCATCGCTTAGCAGATTCTCATCGCGCAATACCGACACCATCGCTGCTAACGCCCAGGCAGCCCAGTTAGATACATCGGCAACAATCAGTTCGTCGCACTGCGTAACACAGGGCGTGATGTTCAACGCGCTAACCTGCTGATACAAATTCCCCATACCAATTTCATTACCGCCATCGCCAATGCCGATGGTTGGGCAGCTAGCCTGGGTTACGAAATAATCAAAGCTGGCGCAGCGCGCAGAAATGTCTTCGCCACGCATATTGGCGTAGCGCTTGTTGGTATTAAAACCGGGCCGTTCAATCGATATCACCAGCTGGGGGTTAAGCTCAGCCAAAGCGGCTTCGGCAATAGCCGGCAATGCATTGTACTGATTTACTGTAATTTGATAGCACTGATAATCAGCTTTTAACGCGCTGTACAGTGGGTCGCCACAGACAATAACCGGCTTAGCGCCGAGTTTTTGCAGTAGCTGATAAAGACCAATAGCCCCGACCGGGCCGTCGGTTTCAAAGGTGTCCAGCACCGGAAAGCCCGTGCCAATCAGCACAGTGCCATGGCATTGGTTTATCAGCTTCGCCGCACGCAATATATAACCCGGCCGTAAATGTGGCTGTAGTGTCGCCATGCCACGCAAATTTTGCCGTACTAATAATTGTTCTATCTGCTGGCTGATGGCCAGATAATCGACAGCTGTATTACTCATTTACAGGCTCACCAGTTGGCTGCAAATTGCAGCAGTGCGTACTTTGGCCAGACACAGTGCATTGTGTGCCTGCTCGGGACTGATTGGCGTAAAATACAGTTCGGTGCCAGCGCCGGCCTGCGCCAGCAGGGCACAATCAAGCGATAACACAGTGCCGATTTTCGGGTAGCCGCCTAAAGTTTGCCTATCGTTTAACAGTACAATCGGCTGGCCATCCGGTGGAATTTGCACCGCGCCATAACAGATGCCCTCGGACAGCAGCTGAGTTTGCAGGCACTGAATAGCCGCACCTTTTAGTTTATAGCCCATGCGGTCAGCCTGCGCCGTTACCTGGTAGCTATTAAGATAAAAGCGCTGGCGTTCGGTAGCGCTAAAACTGCCGGCCTGATAGCCCTCAATCAATCTGAGCGTCAGTGTCTTGTTAAACTGTGGCCGGTAACGCGCAGGTAAGCGCTGGCGTTGCAGCTTGTTGACTGTCTGCGCACTTAGTTTATCGCCGGCTTGCAGTTTATTGCCGTTTAAGCCGCCGATACCTTCGCGCAGCACGGTAGCCGTGCTACCAAACTGCGGTGCTACGCTAAAACCGCCTGCCACGGCAATATAAGCACGCAGGCCTTTGCTTACCATGCCAAGCTCAATCACATCTCCGGCCTGTACCTGATGTACTGCCCATTGCTCGACGGCTTTACTGTTTATGCTCAATGGTAATATCGCACCGGTAACGGCAATAAAACTGTGGGTTTCGGCGCGCAGCTGCAGGCCGCCAACACTGCACTCAATCAAGGTGGCATTGGTGTCATTACCCAGCAAACGGTTAGCCCAGGCGGCAGCAGGGGCATCCATAGGTCCGCCGGTGGTTAAGCCCAGTGCACCCTGGCCAACGCGGCCTCTGTCTTGCAGCAAACTGAGCACGCCGGGCGCTAATACGGTAAAACCGCTCATGGCTTAGCTCCTGCCTGCATAGCGTCTGGCAGTTCGCCACCTAAGCGGATAAATTCGGCTTTATCAATAGCAACAAAACGCACTTCATCACCCACCGCTACCGGCATCGCGGGTTCGGCTTGCGGGTTAAACATCCGCGTTGGGCACAGGCCTATCAGGTTCCAGCCGCCGGGAGAAGGCGCCGGATATATCGCTGTTTGCCTGTCGGCAATCGCGACAGCGCCGCGCGGCACTTTGGCCCGCGGTGTGGCTAATCGCGGCATTTGCAGCAATGGGTCAACCTCGCCTAAATAGGCAAAACCGGGCGCGAAGCCAATGGCGTACACGCGGTAACTGATAGCCTGATGGCGCTCAATCACTTCATCGATACTGATGTTTTTTGTTTGGGCAATCAACGCTAAATCCGGGCCGGATTCTTCACTGTAATACACCGGTAGTTCAACCAGTTTGCCACTACGACTATCACCGGTTTGCAGTTGGGCCAGACAATGCTGCAGCTGCGCCTGCACCCGGTATAAATCGCTGCTAAAGGGGTTAAATATCACCAACACCGAGGCATAGGACGGTAGGATATCGACCACATCATCGGCCAGCCCGGCTTTTATTAGCGCACACGCCTGCTGCACCAGTGCAGAAATAGCCGGATCGATGCGCTGGTCAAAATACAGCATCAGCGCATTTTCACCGGCAATTGTCAGATGATACTGTGCTTTACTGCCCGCTAAAGCGTTGCCTATACCAACAGCGCTCATGCCAGCAGTGCCCGTATTTGCTGCACCTGGGCTATCGCCGTCTGGTTATCACCATGCACGCAAAGCGTGTCTGCCTGCAGTGCCAGCTGTTTGCCGGAAGCGGTGGTGACACTGCCGTGCTTAACCAGTTGCCTAACCTGTGCCAGCATATCATCGCCATGCAATACTGCACCGGCCTGGCTGCGCGGGGTAAGGGTGCCTTCGTCGGTATAACGCCGGTCAGCGAAGGCTTCAAACAATAATTCAACGCCCTGTACTTTTGCCATAGCGGCAAATTCCTGTTGGCGGGCGGTGGCTAAAATCATCAGCTTTAACGGTTTATAAAAGCCGGCTACGGCATCTAACACGGCGGCAAATACGACCGGTTTGGCCATCATATCGTTGTATAAGGCGCCATGTGGCTTAATATAACTCAGCGTTACGCCTGCGCTTAACGCCATGCCATCCAGCGCGGCGATTTGATAGCGCATGCAGTTAACAATTTCACTGTGCGACAACACCATACTGCGCCGGCCAAAGCCTTGTAAGTCGGGGTAAGACGGGTGAGCACCAATAGTCACGCCATGCTGTTTTGCCAGCGCCAGGGTACGCGCCATCACATCGGCATCGCCGGCATGAAAGCCACAGGCGATATTGGCCATATCTATATGCGGCATGACATCGGCATCCAGCCCCATTTGCCAGCTGCCATAACTTTCGCCCAGATCACAATTTAATTTCATTGCCGCACCACCACTGCAGAAATAATTTATTCATGTTGCTTACTAATTTTGTAATAGTCTAGTCGGATGCGACCAAATACTGTACTGAAAAGATATCGATAGCAGAATTATCTAACGCGGGGCTGGTAATAAGCTGATGGGGCAGGCGCGATCAGTATAGAGCTGTTACCTCTGGCCTAATGGCAGAGGTAACAGGCGCAGAGTCTGGATATTTTTTAACGATAAAAGGCTGCGACCTTGCCTTTTAATGTCATTAGCAGTGGCTGGCCACGGCGGTCCAGCGCTTTAGCGGCCGCTACTTTAACCCAGCCTTCACTGATGCAGTATTCTTCTACATCAAAGCGGTCTTTACCGTTTAAAGTAATGCCAACATCGTACTGAAATATCTCTTTTACATAATGTGGGCTGCGTGGGTTAACCGATAACCGATCCGGTAACGCCGGGCGGGCTTGTTCGTCGGTAACAGTATTTTGCGTGGTATCGTTCATGGCTCGGGCCTTAATTAACAAAATGTGCGTCATTGTAGGCAAAGCTGGACGATGGCTCAAGTGGGCTGAGGTTGTTGCCAGGTTTGCATACACAGAACTTGTACCTTGACGCCAAGCTGCGTAAGGTAAAGCGTTGCAACTAAGTAAAAAGCACAAATTAACAACGGAGGTAATTTATGCACGAGTTAGCATTTGTTCTGTCATGGGGCTCGCCGGTTGGTCTGGCGTTGTTTTTCTTTTTTTCCGGTATCGGCGCCGGGGTGTTCTTTTGGGGTGTTGCACAGGTAAATCGCTACAAACAAGAGCAGAAATAACCCCTAAGGTGCTCCAACATCAGGCCAGCAAGATACCGGTAACTGCACCCGCCAGCACCAGCAGCCAGGGCGGCAAGCGTAAAAACTGTAAGGCGATAAAGGCCAGCACGGCGAAGGCGGCATCCAGTGGCGTTAAAATACTGCTACTGGCAAGCGGCGAATATAAGGTTGCCAGTAGCAGACCGGTAACTGCCGCGCCAACCCCGGCGAAGGCCGAACGCAGTGCTGATTGTTGTGAAATTTGCTGCCAGTAAGGCAACACGGCGCACAATATTAGCAGCGACGGCAAAAAAATGGCCAGTAAGGCCAGCACGGCAGCGGTTACCGGGCTAATACCAGTTTGTGCTACTGCGCCAACAAAAGCGGCAAAACTAAAAAGCGGCCCGGGCATGGCCTGGGCTGCTGCATAACCGGCCATAAACTGGTCGGCGTTAACCAGCGCGGCTGGCACCAGTTCGGCTTGCAGCAGCGGCAGTACCACATGGCCGCCGCCAAACACCAAGGCACCACTGCGGTAAAAGATATCCAGCAAGGTCAGCATCGGCTGGGCAAAATACTGCGCAGTAAGCGGTAAACCAAGTAACAGCAGCAGAAAAACTGCGGCGAAGCCGAGCCCTTGTCGGCGTTGCAGCGGCTGAACCAGCGCCACTCTGCTGTCAGAGGCCGTTTCATGACGCAGCAGTAAAAAGCCTGCCAGCGCTGCGCCGGCAAGCAGTAGCAGCTGCACCGTTGCGGCCTGCTGCCACAGTATCAGTGCCGCACTTAGCAGCATGATAACGGCCTTGCGTACGCTGTTGCACAGGCTTTGCGCCATCGCCCATATCGCCTGCGCCACTACCGCCACCGCCACCAGCTTCAGACCATGCAGCACACCACTTAACAGCCCGGGCTGCCACCATGTCAGGCTAAGTGCAAAGGCCAGCATCAGTAGCGCCGAGGGCAGGGTAAAGCCGAGCCAGGCGGCTAAAGCACCGCGAAATTTATGTTGTAGCAGGCCAATCGCCATACCCAGTTGGCTGCTGGCCGGGCCGGGTAAAAACTGACACAAGGCCAATAAAGAGGCAAATTCAGCGTCACTAAGCCAGCGTCTTTTACTGACAAACTGCTGACGAAAATAGCCAATATGCGCCGCCGGGCCGCCAAAGCTGGTTAACCCCAACAGCAGAAAGATACTGAAAATGGCCCAGAAGCCCGGTTTTTTAGTTGCAGCTGTCATGGTTGCTGTCTGTTGTCAGGCGGGTTAAGCGCCAGCTGCACAATACCGCCGCCAGCAACAGTATCGATGACACTATTAAGCAGGCGGCCAGCCCCGAATGCTGATAGATACAGCCGGATAACAGCGTACCAAGTAAACGGCCGGCAGCGTTGGCCATATAGTAAAAGCCTACATCCAGCGATACGCCATCGGCTCGTGCCAGCTGCACTATATAGTAGCTATGCAGCGCCGAATTGACGGCAAACACCGCGCCAAATAACAGCAAGCCGGCTAAAAGCCACACCAAAGCATATTGGCTGTAGCTGATGCCCAGCGCGATGAGCAGTGGTAAAGCACACAGCAGCAGTACCCAGTTTAACAAGGCGTTCGCACCCGCTGGCTGCTGCTTGCTATTGCCGGTAATATGCGGTGCTAAGGCCTGCACTACACCATAACCAATAACCCAGCAGGCAAGAAAACTGCCAATAGCGCTGTGCGGCCAGTTAAACTGGCTGGCCAGATATAACGGCAGCGCAATAACAAACCATACATCGCGGGCGGCGAATAAAAACAGTCTGGCGGCTGACAACGTATTCAGCGCCGGGCTTTTCGATAGTAGCTCTCTGAATTTCGGTTTAAAACGGCTTTTACCCAAATCACGCTTTAACAGCAGCAGGCTGAGTAACCACACCAGCAGCAGCGCCGCGGCCATAACGCCAATTGCACCGGCAAAGCCAAGCCAGGATAACAGCAAACCACCGCCGAAAAAGCCGACACCTTTTAGCGCATTTTTCGAGCCGGTAAGCAGTGCGACCCACTTGTACAAAGCACTTTGCGCATTGGCCGGTAACAGCAGTTTAATGGCGCTTTTGGCGCTCATTTTATTTAGATCTTTGGCAATGCCGGACACCGCCTGCGCCGCCATGACCCACAGCACCGTTAAGGCATCGGCCGGTACCAGCAGCATCGACAGCGCTATGATTTGCAACAATAAACCGATGTTCATGGTGGTGTTCAGGCCAAGCTTTGCGCCCAACCAGCCGCCGACCAGGTTAGTGACGATGCCAAAAAACTCATAAAACAAAAACAGTGAGGCAATAGCCAGCGGCGTATAACCCAGCTGGTAAAAGTGCAGCACAATAAGCATGCGCAGCGCGCCGTCGGTTAGCGTAAAGGCCCAGTAATTGCCGGTAACAACCAGATACTGGCGGACATCAGCGCGCATAGGGTTTGCCTCTGTTAGCCTGCTTGCCCAACCAGCCGTGCCAGCTCGACTGTGCGGTTAGCGTAGCCCCACTCGTTATCGTACCAGGCATAAATTTTCAGCTGGGTGCCGTTTATCACCATGGTCGAAAGCGCATCAATAACGGAAGAGCGCGGGTCAGTTTTGTAATCGACCGATACCAGTGGCCGCTCTTCATAACCTAAAATACCGGCCAGCTCGTGCTCGGCTGCGGCTTTTAACAGCGCATTGACTTCAGCAGCGCTGGTCGCGCGTTCTAGTTCAAACACGCAGTCGGTTAATGAGGCGTTGGCCAGCGGCACCCGCACGGCATGGCCGTTTAAGCGGCCTTTTAACTCAGGAAAGATCTCGGTAATGGCGCTGGCCGAACCGGTGGTGGTAGGGATTAAACTGCTGCCACAGGCGCGGGCGCGGCGTAAATCTTTATGGGGGGTATCTAAAATTGACTGGGTGTTGGTTAAATCATGAATAGTAGTAATGCTGCCATGCTTAATGCCCAGCTTTTCGTGGATCACCTTTACCACCGGTGCCAGGCAGTTAGTGGTGCAACTGGCGGCGGTAACAATGCGGTGCTTGCTGGCATCGAACAGCTGCTGGTTTACCCCCATTACCACATTTAGCACCCCGGCTTCTTTTACCGGCGCACTCACCACTACCCGTTTTACGCCCTGATCCAGATAGCTTTGTAGCAGGGCAGTAGTTTTCATTTTGCCCGAGGCTTCAATCACTACGTCACAGCCCGACCAGTCAGTGTCATTGATGGCTTTATTGCCGGTAACGCTAATAGTGCTGCCATTGATGATAATGGCGTTGTCATTATGGCTGGCATTGTGCTGCCAGCGGCCATGCACCGAGTCGAAGTTCAGCAGATGGGCAAAAGTAGCGGCATCGGCAGCCGGATCGTTAATCTGCACAAATTCCAGCTCTGGCCAGTCAAAAGCAGCCCGCAGGGCTAAGCGGCCAATGCGGCCAAAGCCGTTTATTCCTACTTTAATGCTCATCTTTGACTCCTTAATAAGTTGGTTTTTCAGGCGCAGCAGCTGGCCGCGCGCTCGGGTCGCTCACCCATGGCGCACAGGTTTTGCTGCAGTGGCGACAGCAAAGCCGGGTTGTGCTGCCAGCTGTGGTTAATGACACTGAGTGCCCACTCTGGCAGCGCCGGGTTAAGGCGGTAATACACCCATTGCCCCTGACGACGGTCTAACAGCAACTGCGCTTTACGTAACATAGCCAGATGGCGGGAAATTTTGGGCTGAATTTGCTGCAGCGCGCAGGTCAGCTCACACACGCATAGCTCGCCTTGCTCGGCAATTAACAGCACGCATTGCAGCCGGGTTTCGTCGGCCAGTAATTTAAACAGCTGTAGTGGTGTCATTGGCTTGGGTTCAGCTATTAATATATGCATCAGAGTATATATGGATATTCGCATATGTAAATGACATTTTGATGACAGCCGGTCAGCGTGCGCTGTGCTATGGTTAGCTAGCAAAAAATAACAGGAGCATAACAATGTCTGTACAACGTCATGGTCAATGTGTCTGCGGAAAGGTAAAAATTAGTGCCAGTGCGGCAGACAGTAAAATAGGTGCCTGCCACTGCAACATTTGCCGGCGCTGGGGCGGTGGTCCGCTGCTGGCAATCGACTGCGGCAGCGATGTCAGCTTTGCTGGCGAGCAGTATGTCCGTGCCTTTCGCTCATCGGATTGGGCCTCACGTGGCTTTTGCAGTGAATGTGGCACCCACTTGTTTTACCGTTTAAATCAAAATGGTCAATACATTATGCCGGCTGGGCTATTCGAGAACGCTGACGATCTGGTGCTGGACCATCAGGTGTGCATCGACAGCAAGCCCGGTTACTATAATTTCGCCGAAACTACACACAATATGACCTGTGATGAAATGTTTGCCGCCTTTGCACCGCCGCAATAGCCGGCATCACGCCGCTGCGCCGACGGCGTTTTTATGCCATAGCCCGGCTGCGCTTATAAACGCGGGCTTTGCACTGGCCCCAGGTCACTCGGCTGTAAGCCGCCGGTATCCAGCAGCAGTTTTTGCAGTACTACTGCCGGGTCAAGCAGATAAATACGCAGCCGATGTGCGCCTGACTGTACTACCTGCAGTGGGGTTTTAATAGTGCGCACGCCATCCAGCACTGCCTGTTGCCAGGCTTGCTCACTGTGATCTGGTAAGGTGTCGACAAGCTGCGGCGGGCCATCATTTAATGTTACGGCAAAACGTAACTGGCGCCCCGGTATTAACTGCAGTGTCGGAGCCACTATGCTGTGCAATATCACCTGACCAGTGTGGTGAAAATACAGCGGATACTCCAGATAAGGCGCCTGGCTTAGATCACTTAGTTGATAATCCGCTTGTGTCATCGCCACCATAGCCGGACCGGTGCGGCCGAGGCCGTCGACTTTTTGCCACCAGGCCTGGCTGCTGTTGCCGCCCACTGTTGCACTGGCTGCGTCCAGCGCTATATAGCCATCGGCTTCGACAAAGCCGGTTGGCGCTGTGCTGGCCGGTTTAAACGCCGACACCTGCACTTTAGCGCCGCCCCAGCCGGTACCCTGAATATGCACTTCGGCATTATTTAAGCCGTTATTGGCTTTTTGCCAATCAATGCTGACGGCAATATTTTGCTGGCTGCTGATCTCGCCGCTGCGATGGCTTAGTGTTATCCAGTCGGCTGACGCCTTAGCACTAAACGCAAACGGCACTGTGCCTTTATTAAATACTTCGATGGTCCGCTTTGGCTGGCCATGCGGGTAAAAGGTATCCAGTGCTAGCTGCTTGTTACGATACTCACTGATCGGCCAGGACAGCGCCGAGCCTTCTGCCGCCACGCCCATATCGGCCACCGCCATCGGTGTTGCCAGCGATACTACCGGCATTAAATTGGCCGGCGGATTACGCCAGTAAGTAAAACCGATATGCGGCTGTGACATCATATGATTCCAGCGGCCATTGCCGAGGCTGTGGTACAGCCTGGTCAGGCGGGCATCTTCGTCAAACCAGAATTTTACCCGCTCTGCCCAGTAGTTGGTGCTGGCGCGGCCCTGGTCGCCATGCAACCGGTTCATTGCCACAGCCCGGTTTAGCTCAAACACGGCGCGGCTGGCTTTTAACGGATGGGCCACTAACTGGATATAAGCATCCTGCAGCCCGGGCGCTAATTGCTGTTGTACAAAATCTGATGTATTGGCCAGCTCGGTTAACTCAGCGCTGATCCGCTCAGCCTCGGCGTAATGCAAAATACTGTAGGTATCCGGCTCTACCGCTTCTGGTTTGCGCCTGCCGTTATGCCGCGTATAGCCTTGCAGCAGCCCGGCTATGGTGTCTGCATGCTGCGGGCCAAACTGCTGGCTGGCCCAGTCGCTGACAAATTGCTGCAGGTTATCGGCGTTAAAGGCTGCGGGGTTCCACGCCATGCGTAAGAAAAAATCTATCGGCAGCTCCATCGGTTTTAAGTCGCCAACATTAACTATCCAGATGCGGTCAGCCTGATACTGCCATGCCAAATCCATTTGCTGCCAGATTTTTGCCAGCGGTATTGTGTTGATCCAGCGGTAAGAGCGCGGCGCACCGACATAGTCAAAGTGGTAATACACACCGGCTCCGCCGCTGCGGTTACGTTCTGCTTTGGCAGGCAGGCGGCGGATATTGCCAAAGTTATCGTCGGCCCACAGTAAGGTAACATCGTCCGGCACCCGCATGCCGCGCTCGTAAAAGCCCTGCACTTCTTTATACAGCGCCCATACCTGCGGCACCTGCTCAATGGGCCTGTCGTGGAAGGTTTGCTGCAAAATCTGCCGCTGATCGGCAACGATTTGCTGCAGCAGCGCAATATTGTCGCCCTCGCTCATTGGCTCGTCTTCCTGGCCACGCATACCCAGGGTAAAAATGCTTTCCAGATTTTTATGCCGCTTTGCGCCTTGTTGCCAGAACTTATAGATATTGTCGCGGTTGGTAGAATACTCCCACGGGCCTTCGCCGTAACGGTTCCATTCTTTGTCGGCGCGCAGCATAGGTTCGTGGTGGCTATTGCTCATTACTATGCCCATTTCATCGGCCAGCAGCGCATTTTGCCAGTCGTCGTCAGCGAAGGCGTTGTTCCACATGGCCGGCCAGAGAAAATTGGCTTTTAGCCGTTGCAGCAGTTCAAACACCTGCAGGTAAAACTGGCTGTTATAGCCGCCATACTGCTCTGTTACCCAATTGGTCAGTGCCGGGTGCTCGTCATTAAGAAAAATACCGCGATACTTCACCTTAGGTGCATCGTTAAAATTGGTGCCAGCTTTAATATACAGCTGTGGCTGCTTTGGCGGCGGTACATCGGCCCACCAGTACCAGGGCGATACGCCAATGGTTTCGGCCAGATCATAGATACCATAAATAGTGCCGCGCTTGTCACTGCCGGCGATCACCAGCGCCTGTTCGACACCGGGTAATGGCTGCGATACTAACTGAATTTGAAACGCATCCCACTTGCCGGCAATGGCGCTGACATCCAGTTTGCCGCTGCTAACCAGTTGCTCCAGCAGCGCACTTTTACCCAGGCTGCCGATGATCAGCAGCTGCTGTGCCTGGCCCTGCTGTGCAATAGCAAGCTGGCGGCCACTAACACTCCGGATATCGCGCTGCAGGCTGTCTACCGCCCGCAGCACGCCTTTATGTTCTTGCTTATCAACCAGGATCAGCGCCTGGCTGTTTGGGCCGACTAAGGCAAAATCCGCTTTGTCCGGTGTTGTCGCCAGATAATGGCCGGGCAGGGCGGCGGCGCTGTAGCTAAGTACTAGCGCCGCCAACAGGACAAACAGCCTCATTGGCGCGGTTCCAGCCGGCTATGCAGCCCCAGCATAGTACCGACAAAACCACCGGCGACCTGGGTGCTGAGCAGCATGGCATCCTGATCGCTGGCCAGTGGCTGCCAGTTGTTATCTGCCACGGCGTAATAAAAGCTGATGTTGCCGGCACTGCCACTGATTTTTAACTGCACCTTGTCAGCCGCTGACGGCAGCGCCAGACTGGCGATCTGCTGTGGTGCGCTGCCACTGGCCTGTTCTAAAAACACTTCAGCACCGCTTTCGTTGTTACGCACGCCCAGATAGTAATGATGCTGCTCGTTTTGAAACGCCACCAGTCCGGCTGAGACTGTAGCAGGTGGTGGCGTCAGACTGGTACTGGCGTCAAAATGCGTATGTTGCTGGCGCCGGGCAATAAAGGCGGGTTGTGCCAGCGAATCCAGGCTGACGGCTTTTGCCTGCAGGTTCAGCTTTTGGCCATCCAGGCTTAGCCAGCTCTGGTCAAAGCTGCGCAGGCTGTTCCAGTGCAGGCTCAGTGTTGTGCTGTCAAATTCATCACGCCAGCTAAAGTTGCCGCTTAACGGCTCTGGTTGCGGGTTCGCTGTCAGGGCCGGCGCCGGTAAACGGTAAGGAATAACCTCACCCGTCGGTAAAATATGCGGCCAGCCATCTTGCCAGCTTACCGGCAGCAAAAAGGTTTCGCGGCCGGTATTAAAATAGCGTTGCTGATAGGCGCGGCTGGCCAGGAACACCGCCCACCAGCTGTTATCCGGCAACTGAACAAAGTCGGCATGGCCAGCGGTGGTGATCGGATCTGGCCGCTCTGGTGCCAGGTCACGCTGGGTTAAAATCGGGTTGTTGCGGGAAGGCAGAAAAGGCTCACTCAGGCTGCGGCTGCGAAATATTACCGCTGAATGCTGATCGGCGGTGCCACCCTCGGCACAGAGCAGATAATACCAGCCGTTATGCTTATACAGATGTGGTGCTTCAATCCAGATGGGTTTAGTGCTTAAGTCCACGCCGCCATTAACTAACAGCTGCTGTGATCCCGGTACAATTTTCTGCTGCGCCGGGTCGTACTGCCACAGCCAGATGGCTTTATGGCCCTGGTACAGCGATTCGACCGGATCACCATTGTGAGCGATATACACCTTGCCATCGTCATCAAAAAAGATGTCGGGATCTATACCCTCTACTTCCGGCAACCAGATAGGATCTGACCAGGGCCCGGCCGGATCGGTGGCGGTAAGTATAAAGTTGCCACCTCTGTCGACCACTGTGGTGATCAGATAATAAGTACCCGCATGGTAGCGCAGCGTTGGTGCAAAAATGCCGCGTGATACCTGCAAGTCATGCATCTGCAGTTGTGACTCACGCGTTAGCGCATAACCCACTATTTGCCAGTTCACCAGATCGCGGCTGTGCAGTATCGGCAAGCCGGGCGTATAGGTAAAAGACGACACCGTCATATAGTAATCATCGCCGTTACGGGTAATGCTGGGGTCGGGGAAAAAGCCGGCCAGCACCGGGTTCTGATACTGGCCCTGCGGCACAGGCGCAGCAAATACCGGGTCCAGCCCCTGATAGGCAAACCAGTCAAATTGGGCGCTTAATGGTTGTGCCGCTGCAGTGGTTTGCTGCGCGGTTTCCGGTGCGGGCTGGCAAGCGCTGAGACCACATATTAAGCCAAGCAGCAACAGCATGCTGTAGAAAGGATTTTGCATCAGATATCACTCCCGTTGTCGGGGCCGACGTGCTGCCAGCCTGCTAAAGGTTAGTGACATTAAAGGGAAAAAGGCCATTGTCATCAATGGCCTTGCTGTTACGAAAATACGTCAGTGCTGTGCGTTTTTTAAAACCGGGGCGCTTGCCGTGTTAGTCGTTTACCGCCACATCGCTGGCTACGCCGGTATGGCCGCAGCGGTAGTCTTTTGGTGTCTGGCCAAAGTGGCGCTGAAACACCGCATACATATACTGCAGCGACGGATAACCACATAACTTGGCAATTTCTGCCGGATTAACCTCGGTTTCTTTGAGCATCTTGCAGGCTTTGTTCAGCTTCTGGTTATGTAGCTCGGTATGAATTGAATGGCCGCGTTCAGCCCGGAAACGCTGTTCCAGGTTTGAGCGCGAAATACCAACAAAGTCCGTCACCTGCTCAACCTTGGCACCGCGGGTGGCATGGCGGCGGATATAATGCATCGCCTGAATCACATAAGGGTCGCGCAGCGCTTTAAAGTCGGTTGACTGGCGTGATGCCACACCGGCCGGTGCCACCAGGATGCGCTTGTTGCCAACGTCAATATTATTCAGCTGCATATGCAGCAGCTTGGCGGCTTTGTAACCCATTTCAAAACAGCCCTGGGTCACCGAGCTTAAACTGATGCGGCTTAAATAACGGGCGATATCGTCGTCATCAATGCCGATTATCGCGATATTGTCCGGCACGATAATGCCAACATGCTCGCAGGCCTGCAGCAGGTGGCGGGCGCGTGAGTCGGTCACGGCAATAATGCCAATGGGCTTGGGCAGGCCCTGGATCCAGTCGGTCAGGCGGTTCATTGCATATTGCCAGGTTTCCGGCCGGGTGCAGTGGCCCTGATACACATGGCAGTCGTAACCATCCTGCGCCGTCAGTTTGCGGATAGCGTTTTCACGCTCGCGCGCCCAGCGGTGTTGTTCATCTGTCGGCACGCTGTAAAAAGCAAAGCGGTCCAGGCCTTTACGTTTTAAATGCTCATAGGCGCTTTGCACCAGGGCATAGTTGTCGGTGGCGACATAGGGTACATGCGGATAATCAGCCGGATCATTGTACGAGCCGCCAACGCCAACTACAGGTTTATCCGAGCCGGACAGGGCACGCTGAATATTCATATCATCAAAATCGGCAATAATGCCGTCGCCGCCCCATTCATGAATGTGCTCGAGGCGGCAGGAGAAGTCTTCTTCCAGGTACAGATCCCAGTCTACTTTGGAAGATTGCAAATAATGGCCTATGCCCTCTATTACCTGTCTGTCGTATACTTTATTTGCATTAAACAACAACGTAATGCTGTGTTTTGCCTTAAACATATCCCCGTCCTGTCAGTCTGTGCTGCTATTTGTTTTTATTTATTTTTGTTGTGCTCTGCCGTTGTCAAAACGGTGCAGGCCTGCTCAATATTAGACCAGTTGTTAATCGCGTCCAACGAAAAGTGATAATTCTGCGCGCCGTTACGAATTTTCGTAATTGCTGCCTGCGGCATGCTCAACAAAGATTGCCAGAGCGCAGTTAACGGCAGAGCAGGGTAAGCAGATGTATATAGGTATTGATTTAGGCACGTCCGGCATTAAGGTTATTTTACTGGACAGCAATGGTGCTGTTGTCGACAGTGTAAATGCCGAACTTAGCGTAAGCCGGCCTTATCCGCTGTGGTCTGAGCAAGAGCCGGCGCACTGGTGGCAGGCGTTGCAGCAGTGCATGCAGCAACTGAGTCAGCGGCAAAGCCTGGCTGCAGTACAAGCCATTGGCCTGGCCGGCCAGATGCATGGTGCCACCTTACTCGACGCTGATAATCAGCTTATCCGCCCGGCAATACTGTGGAATGATGGCCGTGCTTTTGCCCAGTGCCAGCAACTGGAGCAACAGGTACCGCAGTTGCAGCAACTAACCGGTAACCTGGCGATGCCGGGCTTTACCGCACCAAAATTGCTCTGGTTGCGCCAGCATGAAGCAGAGCAGTTTCGCCGGGTGGCCAAAGTGCTGCTGCCCAAAGACTATTTACGTTTTTGCTTAAGTGGTGACTTTGCCTCTGATATGTCTGACTCGGCCGGTACCTTGTGGCTGGATATGGCCAAACGCGATTGGAGCGACGTGCTGCTTAGTGCCTGTGGCCTAAACCGCAGCCAGATGCCGACGTTATATGAAGGTAATCAAATTACCGGTACTTTGCTGCCCCATTTGGCGCAGCGTTGGGGTATGGCGCAGGTGCCGCTGGTGGCCGGTGGCGGCGACAACGCCGCCGGTGCTGTGGGTGCCGGTATTGTCAGCCCGGGCCAGGCGATGTTATCGCTGGGTACCTCCGGTGTGTATTTTGCCGTCAGTGACGGCTTTAAAGCGAATCCGCAATCGGCGGTGCACAGTTTTTGTCATGCCTTGCCGGGCAGCTGGCACCTGATGGCAGTAACGCTGAGCGCGGCCAGTTGCCTGCAATGGTATGCCGATAATGTGGCCCAGGCGCCGGTGGCAACCTTGCTGGCAGAATTAGAACAAACCGCTGTAGATATCAGCCAGGCCCCGCTGTTTTTGCCGTATTTATCCGGCGAACGTACGCCGCACAATAACCCCAATGCCAAAGGCGTCTGGTTTGGCCTAAGCCACAGCAGTAACCGGCCCTTGTTAACCTATTCAGTACTTGAGGGCGTCAGCTTTGCCTTAGCGCAGGGGGCAGCTGCACTGCATGCCAGCGGTTTGCAACCTGACGACATTAACCTGATTGGCGGCGGAGCCCGCAGCCCTTACTGGCGCCAGCTACTGGCCGATGTATTGCAGCAACCGCTAAGCTTTCGCGAAGGTGGCGAAGTCGGGCCGGCGTTGGGCGCAGCCCGGCTGGCGCAACTGACCGTGGATCCGTCAGCTACGCTGCTTAACGTGTGCCCGCAACCGCCCTTGCTTAGCCGGCATCAGCCCGATCCGCAACGTGCGGCACTGTTAGCGCCGCGCTATCAGCGTTTTATCGTGCTGTACCAGCGTTTGGCCGACCTGTTCTAAGCATTGCCTAAGGCAATATGTTGAAAAGCACAAGATGGCTCTTAAAAAACATAATTGTGCGAAGCCATCGCTATGCCCAACATTAGCTTTGTAGCATTTAGTGCAAAACCAAGGAGAGCAGCGTGGCTCAGTATTTCGATCAGCTAGACAAAATCGCCTATGAAGGTGCCGACAGCACCAACCCACTGGCGTTCAAACATTATAATGCCAGTGAAAAAATCCTCGGTAAAACCATGGCCGAGCACTTACGTATGGCGGCCTGTTACTGGCATAACTTCTGCTGGAATGGCCAGGACGTTTTCGGCCAGCCTACCTTTAACCGGCCCTGGCTGGCTGGCGGTGACGCCATGCAGCAGGCCAAACATAAAGCCGATGTTGCCTTTGAGTTCTTCAGCAAATTAACCATTCCGTATTATTGCTTTCATGATACCGACGTCGCGCCGGAAGGCAGCGGCATTAAAGACTACATTAACAATTTCGCTGCTATGGTGGATGTGCTGGAGCAAAAGCAGGCCGAAACCGGCGTTAAACTGTTGTGGGGCACCGCTAACCTGTTCAGCAACCCGCGCTATGCCGCCGGTGCCGCTTCTAACCCGGACCCGCAGGTGTTTAGCTACGGTGCCACCCAGGTGTTTCATGCGATGAACGCCACCAAACGCCTCGGCGGCGAAAACTACGTGCTGTGGGGCGGCCGCGAAGGCTACGAAACCCTGTTAAACACCGACCTGCGCCAGGAACGCGCCCAGCTGGGCCGCTTTATGCAAATGGTGGTAGAGCACAAACATAAAATCGGTTTTAAAGGCAGCTTATTAATAGAGCCGAAACCGCAGGAGCCAACCAAGCACCAGTATGATTACGACTCGGCCACCGTATACGGCTTTTTAAAGCAGTACGGCCTGGAAAAAGAATTCCGCGTAAACATCGAAGCCAACCACGCTACACTGGCCGGCCATTCGTTTCATCATGAAATTGCTACCGCTATTTCGCTCGGTATTTTCGGCAGTATCGACGCCAACCGTGGCGATGCGCAAAACGGCTGGGATACCGACCAGTTCCCGAACAATGTTGAGGAGCTAAGCCTGGTGATGTACGAAATTCTTAAATCCGGCGGCTTCTCAACCGGTGGTTTTAATTTCGATACCAAGCTGCGCCGCCAGAGTATGGACCGTTACGATATGTTTCACGGTCATATCGGCGGCATGGACCATCTGGCGATGGCACTAAAACGCGCTGCCGCACTGATAGAAAAAGACTTTCTCAGCGCCGCTGTGGCCAAACGCTACGCCGGCTGGAGCGACAGCCTGGGCAAAGCCATTCAGAGCGGAGAGCACACACTGCAATCACTGGCAGAGCTGACAGTACGCGACCAGTTAGACCCGCAACCAGTCAGCGGCCGGCAAGAGCTGCTGGAAAACCAGCTGAACCTGGTGCTGTACCGCTAAACGTTTTTAACTCCCGTAGTCCTGTGTGTTGCCCGGCTCGCCGGGCTTTTTTATGCATGGCAGCAGAGTGTGAGCTTTTGCTGCTTGGTGTGCTTTGATTCGGTGCTTGTCTGACCTAAAGGGTTGTCAGGGTTATTTATCTGGTTGCGGATTTAATAGGTGGGGGTTATAGTAACTCTATGTTGGCCGGCAAGTGGAGGACTGTTGAAGAGCAGCGATCTTATTAAAGAGCTGGAAAAGGCAGGCTGGGTACTGGTAAGGATAAAGGGAAGTCATCATCAGTTTAAACACCCGGAGCATAAGTTGCCTTTAACGGTGCCTCATCCAAAGAAAGACTTACCAATCGGTTTGGTTAAAAAAATAAGAAAAGATGCAGGGCTTTAAGCTCGCACAGTGCAACTTTAAATCGGAGAATGTCAGCTATGTTATACCCAGTAGCCATAGAGAAAGGCTCTGACGCAACAGCATTTGGTGTGGTTATTCCGGATGCACCAGGCTGCTACAGTGCCGGAGATACATTCGAAGCAGCACTTATCAATGCTAAAGAGGCGTTAGAAGCGCACTTTGAGTTGTTAGCAGAGCAGGAAGAACTGCCGCCGTTGGCGAGCAATATTGAAAACCACTATACCAATCCAGCATTCGCCGGCTGGGTATGGGCGCTGGTAGATATCGATATCGAGCCGTTTATGGGTAAGGCCAGTAAGATTAATGTCACTTTACCAAACTTACTGACGCGGAAAATCGACGAATTAGTGAAGACGCATCAAACCTATAAAAGCAGGTCACATTTTTTGCAGGTAGCGGCAAGTCACGAGTTAGATAAAGCGATATCTTAGATAAATCCGCTTCGGCAGGGTTAGGTTGCTTAGCACACGAAGCTACTGGTGTTAAAATCCGCAGTTTAATACAAAGCTTCTAAATTTAAGGGCAGTTTTGCTGCCTGGTCTGGAGAGCTCTTATTTCCCACCTGCGACATCAATAGTCGCCCCTGTTATATAAGATGCTTCATCAGATAACAGCCAGGCGATGGTATTCGCGACTTCCTCTGGTGTACCACCGCGTTGCATTGGGATTTGTGGCGATAAACGCTTGATTCTATCTGGTTCACCACCATCAGCATGCATGTCGGTATGAATAAACCCGGGGCGTACTGCATTAACACGAATGCCCATTGTTGCAACTTCCAGCGCCAGACCTTTCGTTAAGCTATCCATTGCACCTTTTGATGCAGCGTAGTCAATATATTCAAACGGAGAGCCGGTTTTTGCCGCTACGGATGATACGTTAACAATACTGCCATAGCTGGGATTACGCTTTAGGAATTCTTTTGAGCAGAGAAAGCAGCTGGTTAGATTAGACGCCAACACCTGATTGAAGCGTTCAAGACTAATGCCGGTAAAAGACGACTGCTGAAACAACAGCCCTGCATTATTGACCAAATGCGTAATCTGCCCAAATTGGCGCTCTGTTTCATCAAAAAGCGCAATGACTTGGCTTTCATTTGATACGTCAGCCTGGTACGGAAACGCTCGCCCGCCTAACGCATTAATTTCATTCACCACGGCACTAGCGCTGTTGGAATCGGTGCGATAATTTACACAAACTAAATAGCCTTTAGACGCCAGTAATTTAGTTGTCGCCGCGCCAATACCCCGGCTACCGCCGGTAACAATAACAACCTTGTTCATATCAGCCTATTTATAACACTTGTGCATTTCGTTTTTATCACAGATATACGCATTGAAATAAATAAAAAAATAATTGCCAGAAAATATCGCATGGCCGACCTTGATGTATAACGCTCAAATTTAGCTCGGAAAACCGCGTAGCGGGCTGACGTTGCAGCCAGCGCTTTTTGCTGGCGATAAAATTTGATTGTTATATTTTCTGGGCCGTTACTTCGACCTTATAAATATTTTTACCCTCAGTACCAATCTCGATTACTGCTTGCTTATCAAGAGCTACACGCAACACAGGTTCTGCAATCTGGCTAAATGAGCCATCTTCATATTTATGCAAGGATGACGTTAAGGTGACGACATCGTCATTGAGGGTCGGTGTAACATTAAACATAAGAACTTCTTTAGCTGTAATTGACTGTAGTTGTCCACTTTTAGCCTGCATTACGTCTGCAGCAACTAGCTCATTATTCAGGTAAACACTGACATTTAACTTTAAAGGTTCATTCGCAAAAGTTGAAAAAGCAGCAACCAAAGATAAAACCGAAAGTACTTTTTTCATTAAATTATTTCCTTATAAAACAATTTGGTGGAGTTATGAAAAAACATAACAACTTAATAGAAGGCTCTGCGCCTGTAAGTTGCGTGCTTAATATTTTTTACACGCTGCAAAATAACCATAAAAGCCCGCTCTATCAATAACTTTTTGGTTACTAATGTTAAGCTGCTGTGCGGGTGAACATGCATTGTGCCCGCAAGTCATAGATTTTTTATTTATGAGGACTGCTGTATAAAATGCATAGGTCCGGTGTACTAACAGGCTTTATCGGTAGTAGAGCAAGTTTTTCTGTCTGCGGCCGGATTAAAACAGCTGTGCGGTTATTACTGTTTTGTAGGGTTAAGCATACCGTGCATCCTTAACCAGCTGACGAATGCATTAAACCAACCGGTACTGGTCGTCTGCTTCGGGTACATACCAAAACCGTGACCGCCTTGCTCATAAAAGTGAAACTCCACCGGTTTGTTCGCCGCCTGCCAGCTCTCTATCAGACCAAACTGACTGCTGGCAAAGAAGGGATCGTCGGCCGCCAGCGCGACAAATAAAGGCGGAGCATTGGCTGGCACTGTTACTGAGGTGATAGGGCCATAGATATTGCCAATAAAGGCCGGTTTAGCTTGCTCGCCGACCAGCGCAGTGGCCATCGTTAACATGGCACCGGCCGAGAAACCCAGCATACCAATACGCTCGGGGTCGATATTCCACTCAGTGGCCCGGCGCCGCAGTAAGGCGAACGCTGCTTGGGAATCTTCAAGCTGCACGGCAAGCTGCATTTTCATCTGCTCCGGCTCAAGTACCGGGGCTTTGCGCCCGGTGTTGGAGAACATCTCTGCCATGGCGCGTTGAAATGCCGCCAGCTCTGAGGGTGTCTGGTTTAAACGATATTTCAGCACAAATGCCGCTATGCCCTGGCTGGCAAGCGCCCGGGCGACATGCCAGCCTTCGTTTTCCATTGATAGGGTGCGAAAGCCGCCGCCGGGTGCCACTATTACTGCCGCGCCACTGGCGTTTGCCGGAACAGGCAAAAAAGGCGTAAGTGTCGCCACGGTAACATTACGCACAAAGCGGCTGCCATATTGCGAATGCCAGGCTTCCTGCTCTGTAGCGCCGGGCAGTGGTCCGCTGCCAAGTTCGATAGCATCAAGCTGATCAGGCGTCGCAATTACCGTCATGCTGTCGTCCGGTTGCGCCAGCGCCTGGGCTGCAACGAAACATACTGCTATCAGTAAAATTAAGTTGAACAACTCAAGCCTTACACCTAAGCGTTTACAGCAAGGCTCGCTGAGCCGGTTTTTAGTTATGTTCATAGCAAGGGTATCCTTTAGCTGGCTATTTTCTGTCTGACTGACGTCTATTGTTTCGCCGTGCGAACAATGGGTTTAATGCTGCCGTCGGCGTTAAAATACACTCTGTCTATCGCGACTGATCTGCGGTAGTTGCCGCCGCCGGGCAGGTCGGCGTTGTGGTAGGCGAGATAAGTGTGGCCGTTAAAATCAAACAGCGCCGGGTGGATGGTAGTGGTGCCGGGCAAAGGTGGCATTATGATGCCGCGGTGCTGCCAGGGGCCGGTAGCCGAGCTGCTGGTAGCGTAGGCGATACTCTCCGGAAAGCCGGCGGCGTACAGCAAATAATAGATGCCATTATGTTTTGACAGATAAGGCGCTTCTTCGAAATTTGGCAAGCTGTCTACAGTATGGATTTGTACCTTACTGACATCGCGGTTTTGCAGCTTGCCGCTGGCATCCAGCGTAAAGCTTTCGCCTTTAAGGTGTATCAGGTCGGCTTCAAGCTCTACCCACCAGAGCTGCTTGTTGCCCCAGTACAGATAGGCGCGGCCGTCATCATCAATAAATACCGCCGGGTCGATATTGCGCCAGCTGTGGTCTTTAAACTGTGCGGTATCTTCGAGCAATATCATCGGCATACCGCGTGGGTCATTAAAAGGCCCGGCCGGGTTGTCTGATACCGCGACACCGATGGCAAAACCAAATTCGCCATTGGTTTGGCCGCCTTCCACTGCGGCATAAAAATAGTACTGTGCTTTACCTGCTGCGTCTTTGCGCTGTATCACATGATGGGCGTAGGCGTTGCCGGTTTTGTCATTACCGCGCGCCCAGGCAAAATCAGAGTAGCGCAGCACTGCCCCTCTATTTTGCCAGTTGAGCATATCGTTGCTGGTCCACAGGCGATATTCGTACATGCGGTAATCGTTCACCTGTGCTGCTTGTTCATCGCGGGTGCTATACAGGTAGACGGTGTCACCGATAACCATCACCGCAGGATCGGCGGTATAAATAATGTCACCGGGTTGCCGGGTCGGGTCGGTGGTGTCGTATTTAATTATCGGGTTATCAAAGCGGGTTGGCGCGGCAGTTGAGCTGGCCGTTGCGGCCATGTCGGCTCGGTCTGAGCTGCAGCTAAATAATGCCGGTAGAAACAGCAGCAAAAATAGTAACGGATAGATTTTAGACATTAGCATGGCTTCCTGTTTACTTAGCTTTTCTCTACCTGATAACGAATATGCGCCACAAATGGCTGCTCTGGCCCGGTTAAGCGCAGCGGAAACTGGCTGTGGTTTGGGGCGTCGGGGTAAAACTGTGGTTCCAGGCAAATACCCTGGCGTGGGCTAAAGGGCGCGGCCAGATAATCGCCGCTGTAAACCTGCAGGCCGGGGTAGTCTGAACTTATCAGCAACCTGAGCTGCTGGTCCGGGCTGGTTAGTATCGCTGCCGTTTGCTGCATAGTGCCGCTAACCACCAGATTGTGATCAAGCGCTATCGCGCCGATGCTTTTGCAGTGGCGAAAATCCAGGGCGCTGTCCTCTACCGGCAGGAGCTGTCCGGTCGGAATTTTAGCGCTGTCGGTTGGCGTGTAGTGCTCAGCATTAAGCCACAGCAGGTGCTGGTTTATTGGCCCGGCTTTGCCAGATAAATTAAAATACGGGTGCAGGGTTGGCCCGGCCAGTGTTAGCTGCGCTGCTGTGGCCTCAAGCGTGACATCCAAAGTGCTGTCAGCATGTAACTGATATAGCACGCTAAACTCTGTCGGGCCGGGGTAGCCACTGTGGCCATCGGCTAAGGTGCAGCGTAGTTTCACGCTGGATGATGTTTGCTGCTGCACTTGCCAGTGCTGGCGGTGCAGGCCGTTGGCACCGCCGTGTAAATGATGCTTACCTTCATTTAACTGCAGCTGATAGCGCTGCTGTGCCAGCTGCAGCCTGCCGTGACCGATACGGTTAGCATAGGGGCCGACCACGGCCCCCAGATAGCTGGTATCCTGCAAATACTGCTGCGGGTTGGCATAACCCAGCAGCAGCTCGCGCTGGCTGTTAGCCACACGTACTGTCCAGCTTTGCATACTGGCACCGTGCTCGAGTATCGTCAGGCTATCGCCTGCCGGGTTGGTTAACATAAATTGCTGCATAGGCCTGGCTGCTCTGGCAAATAACCCAGCCTAACCTTGTCAGCGCAGCGGCAGTATTGCGTTTGCTGCCGCTGCTATTACGGAATTTGCCATCACATTTGTTATTCAGGCCACGGCGCCTTAGCCTGGCATATCTTCCAGCTCGGTGCCCTTGGTTTCATGCACCATTTTGGCGACAAAGAATATTGAGCAGAATGCGCCCAGGGTATATAAACCGTACGCGCCGGCTAAACCTATGCCGCTTAGCAATAGCGGAAAGGTCATGGTGATGAGGAAGTTACTGCTCCACTGCGCCAGACCGCTTACCGCCAGGCCGGAGCCGCGAATTTGATTCGGGAACATCTCGCCCAGCATTACCCACATTACCGGGCCCCAGGACATATTAAAAAAGAACACATAGGCATTGGCACTGATAAGCGCCACTATGCCCCAGTCGCCCAGCAGCAGGCGGCCGCTGGCATCCTGTTCGGCATTGGCAAAGGCCAGTACCATCAGGCCGAGCGTAACGGCCATGCCAACCGAGCCCCATTTTAGCAGCGGTTTGCGGCCAATCTTATCGATTACCATAAGCGTAATAACACAGGCGGCAATGCTCAGTGCGCCGCTTATCACGTTAATCAGCAAGGCGTCCGATTCGGAAAAGCCCACCGCCTGCCACAATACGGCACCGTAATAAAACACCACATTAATACCCACCAGTTGCTGGAAGGTCGCCAGGCCGATACCCACCCAGACAATACGGCGCAATTTGCCGCTTGGCTGGTCGATTAAATCGCCAAGCTTAGGTTGGTGCTTACCCTCCAGCGATTGCTGGATCTCGCTTAACTTACGTGTCGCGGCAACGTCGCCATATAGCCGGCTTAATACCGTTTTCGCTAACGCTGTTTTGCCTTTTAGTACTAAAAAACGCGGGCTTTCCGGAATAAACAGCAGCATCAGCAAAAACAGCAGTGCCGGTAACAGCTCCATCCAGAACATCCAGCGCCAGGCAGCAAATTCCAGCCACAGTACGGCAGTAGAAGCGCCGGCGAATTTAGCCAGCAGGTAGTTGCTGATAAAGGCCATAAACAGGCCAAAGATGATGGCAATTTGCTGCACTGTGGTTAGCATGCCGCGATAGCGCGCCGGTGCCACTTCGGAGATATAAGCCGGCGCCATCACCGACGCCGCCCCCACGGCTAAACCGCCAAGAATACGGTAAAACACAAACTCCAATGAGCTGTCGGCAATGCCCGAGCCCCAGGCGCTGATAACAAAAAACACTGCCGCTACCTGCAGTAAGGTGCGCCGGCCTCTGATGTCGGCCAGCCGGCCGGCAAAAAAGGCACCGACAGCACAGCCGAGTAACATGCTGGCGACATTAAAACCGGTGCCGGCACTTTGTGAATTAAACGCCTGCTGCAGGCCATCAACGGTGCCGTTAATTACGCCGCTGTCGTAGCCAAACAAAAAACCACCCAGGGTGGCAACTATGGTAATAAATAAAATAAAGCCGCGGTTATCGGCTTGCGCCGCAGTAAGCGCTGCGGTATCTGAGTTAGGCTGCAAAATAGTGACTCCTGTTATTGTAGTTATCTGTAAGCAGCATAAAGTTTAATCAGCTGCTGTACAGTCTGCTTGCTAAAAAACATAAATCTTTCAGTACATTTCGTTAGTTCGCCAGGCGTACTGTCGTTGTATGGTAAGGTCAGATTAACAGCTGCAATTGAAGACTATAAATGAGTGTAAGCCGCAGATTAATGACGTTTTTACCTGCTTTGATACTGCTGCTGGGAGCTAGCCTGGCTGGTGGCTGCCTTGCTGGTGATAGTACGGCAGCGCCTGATAACAGCCTGGCTAAACCTGCCGCTATCACAGGGCAGTACCCTAATTTGTTTGCTGCGCAGGGCATTAGCGAACAGGCGGTGCAGGACAAAATTGCCCGGGCCTTTAACCAGCTGTTTTACGGCGACCCGGCCAGCGAAGCGGTGTACTTTGCTGCCGGTGCAAATGCTGCTGGCGCTAAAGCTTATATTCTTGATGTAAACAATAACGATGTGCGCTCTGAGGGCATGTCATACGGCATGATGATCGCCGTGCAGCTAAATAAACAGGCCGAATTTAATGCGCTGTGGAACTGGGCGAAAAGCCATATGTACCATAGCGACCCGGCGCACCCGGCCTATGGTTATTTTGCCTGGTCGGTAGCTACCGACGGCGTAGCACTGGATGAAATGCCGGCGCCGGATGGCGAAATTTACTTTGCTACCGCGCTGTACTTTGCTGCAGCACGCTGGGGCGAAGGCGAGGGTATTTACCAGTACAAGGCACAGGCTGACCAGCTGTTAACTCATATGCGCCACCGTGAAGTGATCAGTGGTACCACTAAGCGCGGCAGCCAAAGCGGCACTAATTTGTTTCATCCAGACTACGCCATGGTGCGCTTTACGCCGGATTTATCCAACGCTGAGCATACCGATGCGTCTTATCACTTACCGGCGTTTTACGAGGTCTGGGCCAGAGTCGGACCACAGGCTGACCGCAGTTTCTGGCAAAAAGCAGCACAGGTTAGCCGCGACTATTTTAGCAAAGCGGCGCACGCTAAAACCGGCCTGACGCCGGATTATGGCAATTTTGATGGCAGCCCCTGGGCCGCGTCCTGGCGGCCAGAGTCGGCTGATTTTCGTTTTGATGCCTGGCGCACGGCGATGAACTGGTCATTTGACTGGAGCTGGTGGCGCGTCGATGCCAGGGCGGTTGAGCTTAGCGACCGGCTGCAGACGTTTTTTGCCAGCGAAGGATTTAACCACTATGGCGGCCAATATAGCCTGGCGGGTAAAAAACTGGACCCGCAACAGACTGTCGGTATCGTGGCTATGAATGCGGTGGCCAGCTTAGCCGCTTCGCAGCCGCGCTCGGCTGAGTTTGTTCAGGCGCTGTGGCAGCAAGCGGTACCCAGCGGTCGCTATCGTTATTATGATGGCATGTTATATCTGCTGGGCATGCTACATGTCAGTGGTCAGTTTCAGGCCTGGCTGCCCGTGCAGCAAACTGATAAAACAGAATAAAAAACAATAATTAACAGGCAGACAACGATGCAAATAGCTAGCAGTGCCACAGTAAAGCCCGACACGGCAGAAAAACTCAGCGTGACAGAAAAAATCGGTTACAGCCTGGGCGATTTGGCGGCGAATCTTATTTTTCAGACGCTGATGACCTTTCTGGCGTTTTTTTACACCGATGTCTACCAGATCCCGCCCGGTGCTGCAGCCGGCATTATCTTTACCGGTGGTATTATCGGCGCCTGTTTTAACCCGGTAATGGGCATTATTGCCGACCGCACGCAAAGCCGCTGGGGCAAGTTCCGGCCGTGGATTTTATGGACAGCGGTACCCTTTGGCGTTATTGCTTTGCTGGCTTTTAGCACGCCGGACTTCAGTGCCCAGGGCAAAATTATCTATGCTTTTATTACCTATGTCCTGCTGGTGCTGGTGTATTCGGCCAATAACCTGCCGTACTCAGCATTAAGCGGTGTACTTACCGGCAGTATGGCCGATCGCAACAGCCTGTCGGCGTACCGTTTTGTCGCGGTGATGATAGCGCAGTTTATTATTCAGGCCTTGCTACTGCCGCTGGTGTTAATCCTCGGTGATGGCGACAAAGCCGCCGGTTTTGAAAATACCATGCTGCTGTTTGCCATCACCGGCATAGTGTTTTTTCTGATCACCTTTATGACCACTAAAGAGCGGGTACAGTCACCGCAGTTGCAAAAATCCAGCATCCGGCAGGATTTAACCGATTTAGCCGGCAACAAGCCCTGGGCCATTATGCTGCTGCTGACGGTGCTGGTGTTTATTACGCTGGCGCTTAAAGGCGGCATGTATATCTTTTACTTTGAGCATTACCTCAGTGAGCAACATGTTGCGCAATTTTTGCAGGATATTGGTTTTAATGGCTTTATCGCCGGCCTGAATAGCCTGTTAACCAGCATGGGCTTAAATGAATTTCTCTGGCCGAAAGATGCGGCAACCTCGGGCTTTAGTTTGTTTAATGCCGGCGGCATTATCTGCATGATTATCGGTATTGGCTTTTCCAAGCCGCTGGCCGACCGCTTTGGCAAGCGCGATGTGTTTGCCGTGGCGCTGTTTATTTCGACCTTGTTTATTTTGCTGTTTTATTTGTTGCCGGCCGACGCCATTGGCCTGGTGTTTTTAGCGCAAATTCTGCACGGCCTGTTTTATGGCATCACCATACCGCTGCTATGGGCGATGATTGCCGACGTGGCCGATTATTCCGAGTGGAAAAACCACCGCCGCGCCACGGCCATTATTTTCTCGGCGATGATATTCGGCCTGAAGCTGGGGCTTAGCATCGGCGGTGCTCTGGTAGCCGGCATCCTGGCACATTACGGTTACGACGCCCTGCTGGCGCAACAAAGCGCCGACACCATTAACGGTATTAAATTGTCGGTCAGTTTATTTGCGGCGCTGCCGTTTTTGCTTGGTGTGGCCTGCATGCTGATATACGAAATTAATAAACATAAAGAAACGCAGATAGAGCGCGAATTAACAGAGCGCCGGGCTGCTGTGGCACAAGGGGACTAAACCATGTCTGATGTTGATTATACCGCGTTAAAAGCCCGCGCCCTGTCGCAGCCGCTGGTCGAACATATTTATACCGCCGATCCGTCGGCGCATGTGTTTGATGGCCGCATCTATATTTACCCGTCGCACGATATCGAGGCCGGTATTGCCTTTAACGATAACGGTGATCACTTCGCCATGCAGGACTATCATGTGCTGTCGCTGGACGGCCCGGATGCCAAAGCGATTGACCACGGCGTGGCGCTGCATATCGATGATGTACCCTGGGCGCAGCGGCAAATGTGGGCGCCGGATGCGGCGAAAAAAGCCGATACGTATTATTTTTACTTTCCGGCAAAAAACGCCGCCGGTCGCTTTCAGCTGGGTGTGGCAACCGGTAACAGCCCAACCGGGCCTTTTCAGGCGCAGCCAGAGCCGATGCACGGCAGTTACTCGATAGATCCGGCGGTGTTTGCCGATGATGACGGCAGTTATTACCTGTATTTTGGCGGTATCTGGGGCGGCCAGTTACAACAGTACCGCGACAACCGGTATGCGGCGCACTACGGCGAACCGGCTGCCACTGAGCCGGCGCTCGGGCCCAGGGTGGCCAGATTAAGCGACGATATGCTGCAGTTTGCCGAAGCGCCGCGCGAAATTGTTATTCTGGACGAGCAGGGCAACCCCTTGCTGGCCGGTGATAACGAGCGGCGCTTTTTTGAAGCCTCCTGGCTGCACAAGTACAACGGTAAATACTACTTTTCTTACTCTACCGGTGATACGCATTTTATTTGTTATGCCAGCGGCGACAGCCCCTATGGCCCCTTTACTTACCGGGGCCGCATATTGGAGCCGGTAGTCGGCTGGACCACCCACCACTCAATCTGCGAGTTTGCAGGCAAATGGTATCTGTTTTATCACGACTCGGTGTTATCTGAAGGCGTAACGCATTTGCGCTCGGTGAAAATGACCGAACTGCAGCATACTGCCGACGGCCGGATCCAAACCTTAACGCCGTACCGCGATTAACCGGAGGCATGATGCGTAAGTTACCGCTTGTTTTGTCGCTGTGTCTGCTGCCACTGTCTGCGGCTACAACGTTAGCGGCTCAACCGTTGCCATACCAGGATGCCAGCCTGAGTACAGCGCAGCGGGTAGAGGATTTACTCTCAAGAATGACGCTGGCCGAAAAAGCCGCCCAGTTGCAAACGGTGTGGCAGCAAAGACGCACATTAGAAGATCAGCAGCTGCGCTTTGTAGTTGACGCCGCCGCTAAACTGATACCGCACGGTATTGGCCATATTGGCCGGCCCAGCGAGTTTAAAACACCTAAGCAAACGGCGGAATTTAACAATGCGCTGCAGCGCTGGTTAAAGCAGCATACCCGGCTGGGCATACCGGCGCTGATGCACGAAGAGGCCTTGCACGGTTATGCTGCTTTTGATGCCAGCAGCCTGCCGCAGGTAATAGCGCTGGCCAGCAGCTGGTCACCACAGATTATGTATGATGTCTATGCGCTGGCGGCGCAGGAAATGCGCGCTACCGGCGCGCACTGGGCGTTAACACCAATACTGGATATTGCCCGCGACCCGCGCTGGGGCCGGATTGAAGAAACCATGGGCGAAGATCCGTATCTGATGTCGGCGCTGGGCGTGGCAGCCGTTAAAGGCTTTCAGGGCGACACGGGCAAAGACGGTGCCTTTGCAAGCGACAAAGTGGTGGCGACGTTAAAGCATCTTACCGGCCATGGCCAGCCGCAAGCCGGGGTTAACATCGCACCGGCGCAAATCGGCCCGCGTGAGCTGCATGAAGTGTTTTTGCCACCGTTTGAAGCGGCAGTAAAACTGGCACATGCCGGCAGCATTATGGCGTCATATAACGAAATTGACGGCATACCATCACATATTAACCAGCCGTTGCTGCAGGGCGTAGTGCGCGACAGCTGGGGCTTTAACGGCGTGATTGTCAGTGACTATTTTGCCATTAAAGAGCTGAACAGCCGCCATCAGCTATACAGCAGCGACGCTGAGGCCGCCAAAGCTGCGCTGCTGGCCGGTGTGGATATGGAAACGCCGGATCCGGACACCTTTTTGCAGTTAACCCAGCTGGTGCAAAGCGGTGCGCTGGACGAAGCCGTACTGGATCGTGCAGTACGGCGCGTGCTGGCGCTGAAGTTTCGCCTGGGGTTATTCGAAAACCCCTATGTCGATGCGGCTTTGGCCGATGCAAAAGTGGGCGCTGCTGCCAGCCGCCGCTTTGCCCGCGACGTGGCAGAAAAGTCGATGGTACTGCTGAAAAATAACGGCATCTTGCCGCTAAATGCAGGTAAAATCGGTAAATTGGCGGTAATAGGCCCACATGCCGATGAAACTCTGCTCGGCGGTTACAGCAGTATTCCACGTCAGACCGTTAGTATTTATCAGGGCTTAAAACAAAAACTGCAGGGCAAGGCCGAAGTGCAGTTTGCCCGTGGCACTGTGCTAACCAAAGCCCTGACCCCGGCTGAACAACAAGCGGAAGTTTTTGCCACGGCGGATATCCGTCAGCGCAGCCAGGCGGCCGGTACTTTTTCTATGCAGCGCTGGAACCATGATGCTATAGCGCTGGCCGATGAGCAAGACCGCAAAGGCTTGCTGGATGAAGCGGTAGCACTGGCAAAAAGCGCCGATGCGGTGGTGCTGGTACTGGGCGAAAACGAAGGGCTGTCGCGCGAAGCCTGGGCCGAAACGCATTTGGGCGACCGCACCAGCCTGCAGTTAGTGGGTAATCAGCTGCAACTGGCTAAAGCAATACTGGCAACCGGTAAACCTGTGGTGCTGCTGTTGCAAAACGGCCGGCCATTGGCGTTGGGCGAGCTGGCTGACAGCATGCCGGCCATTATCGAAGCCTGGTATCTGGGCCAGGAAACCGGCACTGCGGTGGCGAATTTACTGTTTGGTGATGCCAATCCATCGGGTAAATTGCCGCTAACCTTCCCGCGCAGTGCCAGCCATATCCCGGCTTATTACAACCACAAAGCTTCTGCCAAACGCGGCTATCTGTTTGACGATATCAGCCCGTTGTATCCGTTTGGCCATGGCTTAAGTTACACCAGTTTCAGCTACAGCGATTTGCAAATTGACGCCAGCCAGGCCCGCGCCAATGGCGAGGTGCAGATCAGCCTGACGCTGCAAAACAGCGGCCCACGCGCCGGCACTGAAGTGGTGCAGCTGTATATCAAAGATCCGGTTGCCAGCGTCACCCGGCCGGTTCAGCAGTTAAAAGGCTTTGCCCGGGTTGCGCTAAAACCTGGTGAACAGGCCACAGTCAGTTTTAGCTTGCCGGTTAACTTACTGGCGTTTTATGACCAGCAAATGCGCTGGGTAGTGGAGCCTGGCGAAATCAGCGTGCAGCTTGGCAGTTCCTCTGCAGATATCCGCTTGCAGGGCAGTTTCAATATTGGCGCTGAGCTGACCGAGGTCAGTAACAACAAAGCCTATCTTAGCCGGGTCTGTGTGGCTAAAGCGAAGCAGGAGACACTATGCGACAACTTAACAGACTAACGCGCAGTACGCGGCAAGGTTCGGTTTATTTTCCGCTGCTGGCACTGGCAGCAAGCTGCCTGCTAACCGGTTGTGGCCGGCAGGCAACGGAGGCTAATCAGGTGGCAACAGAGCAATCTTCGCAAACTGCCGTTATCCGGCCGCAAAACTGGCCACAGCAGGCGCCGCCGATAGCGCGCAGCGCTGAGATTGAACAGCAAATCAGCGCGTTGTTGGCGCAAATGAGCGCCGAGCAGAAGGTCGGCCAGATTATTCAGGCCGATATAGCCTCGGTAACACCACAGCAGGTACGCGATTACTACCTTGGTTCAGTGCTGAACGGCGGTAATTCAGCACCGGGGCGGGACAACCGTGTTGGCGCAGCCGCCTGGCTGGAGCTGGCTGATGCCTTCTGGCAGGCCAGCACCGACACCAGCGACGGCCGGCCTTATATCCCGGTGTTCTGGGGTACCGATGCGGTGCACGGCCACAGTAATGTTAAAGGCGCGACGATATTTCCGCACAATATCGGCCTTGGCGCTATGCACGAGCCGGAATTGCTGCAGGCAATTGGCCGTGTTACGGCCATTGAAATGCAGGTAACCGGGCTGGACTGGACTTTTGCGCCTACCATAGCGGTAGCGCGCGACGACCGCTGGGGCCGCACGTACGAGTCGTACAGCGAACACCCGGAGCTGGTTGCCAGCTATGCGCCTTATATTTTGCAAGGCATTCAGGGTAAACCCGGCGCGGATGATTTTTTACGTGGTGAGCATATGCTGGCCACGGTTAAACACTTTTTGGGTGATGGCGGCACCATTGGCGGTAAAGATCAGGGCGACAATATCAGCACTGAAGCCCAGTTACGTGATATTCACGCCTTGCCGTATTACAGCGCCGTGAACGCTGGTGCCCGGGTGGTAATGGCGTCATACAACAGCTGGCATGGCAGCAAAATGCATGGCTTTGCGCCGATGTTAACCGATGTGTTGGTTGGCCGGATGGGCTTTGACGGCTTTGTGGTCGGCGACTGGAACGGTCACGGCCAGGTGGCCGGTTGTACGCCAACCGATTGTGCCGCGTCGTTGCTGGCCGGCTTAGACATGTTTATGGCGCCGGACAGCTGGCAAACGCTGTATGCCAATACGCTGGCGCAGGTAAATGATGGCCGTATCAGCATGGCGCGGCTGGACGAAGCGGTAAGCCGCGTGCTGCGCATTAAAGCTGAGATGGGGCTGTTTGAGCAGGTGAAGCCGTCAGCACGGCCACTGGCCGGTCGTTATGAATTGCTGGGCAATGCAGAGCACCGCGCGCTGGCGCGTGAAGCGGCGCGTAAGTCTTTTGTACTGCTTAAAAATAATCAACAGCTGCTGCCACTTAAACCCACCGGACGGGTGCTGGTAGCCGGTGATGGCGCTGACAATATCGGCAAACAAAGCGGTGGCTGGACGCTAAGCTGGCAGGGCTCGGGTAACAGCAACAGTGATTTCCCCAATGGCGAGTCAATTTACGGCGGCATTAAACAGGCGGTCGAGGCCGGTGGTGGCAGTGTCGAGCTAAGTGAAAACGGCCGTTTCAGCGCTAAGCCGGATGTGGCGATAGTAGTATTTGGTGAAGAGCCTTACGCCGAATTTATCGGTGATCGCAGCCATTTAGCCTTTGATGATAACCGTGGCTTGCAAATATTAACCGCGTTAAAGGCGCAGGGTATCCCGACGGTGAGCGTGTTTTTGTCCGGCCGGCCGCTGTGGGTTAACCCTGAGCTGAATCAGTCAGATGCTTTTGTTACTGCCTTTTTACCAGGCTCCGAGGGCGGCGCTGTGGCCGATATCTTGTTTCGCGCCGCTGATGGCAGTGTGCGGCATGATTTTCACGGCAAGCTGTCATTTTCCTGGCCGGATAATGCCACCGGCGAGCCACTGAATATTGGCGATACCAACTACAAGCCGCTGTTTGCCTACGGCTATGGCCTGAATTACCGCGATAACAGCACGCTGGCAACACTGCATGAAAACGCCGGTATCAGTGCGGCAGAGATGCTAAATACCAGCCGTTATCTGTACGCTGGTAAAGCGGTAACGCCCTGGCAGTTGCAACTGCTGGACGAGGGCAAGATTACCGTGGTCACGGATGCGATGCATAGCTCGGCCAATGGTGCGCTGACGGCACAGGCGACTGACCGTTTGCAACAGGAAGATTCGGTAACGCTAAGCTTTATCAAGCCGGGCACAGTAGCGTTGGCACTGGCCGATGGCGCTGTATTGGATTTAGCCCGCCAGGCTAACGGCGATATGGCGCTGGAGCTGGAATATCAGGTGGTGGCGCTTGGCGATAACAGCAAAGTAAGCCTGGGTATGCAGTGCGGCGACAACTGCGCCAGTATGCTGGATATCAGCAGCAAGCTGCAGGCAATGCAGGGTAAAGGCTGGCACAGTATTAAAATTGCGCTGCGCTGCTTTAGTGAGGCCGACAGCAACTTTGCTATCAGCCGGGTAACCCATCCAATGTTGCTGCAAGGCAGCGCCGGTGTGGTAGTGCAGCTGGCCAATGTGCGGCTGGCGCAGAATGAAGGCAATGCTACCTGCGGAAACTGATATGCGTGGTGTGGTGTGCGGCAGAAACAGCTTCACCCACACCAACACGCCGTGAACCCATCCCTGGGGGCTCGATTATAAGCTTCATCCATGAAGCTTATCCTTGCGGACCAGCAGAGCTGTTCAAATTCGCTCCCGGCGAATTTGTCAGCATCCTGGCCTGCAACGGTTGGTTTAGGGTAAAGCTGTTCCTGCTATTTGCAGTCCGGTGTTACCAATCGAGCACTTTACCAGTTAAGCTTTTTACCAGTTGAATAAGGTGCCATCTTCCAGCCGGTTTACTGGTAGGTAAGCGCGCTGATACGGGTATTTTGCCGCTAGCTTTTCGTCAATATCCACGCCATGGCCCGGGCTTTCGCCGCAGTGCAAAAAGCCCTGGTTAAAATGGTAGTCATGCGGGAATATCGCATCGGTTGCATCGGTGTGGCGCATATATTCCTGAATACCAAAGTTTGGCACCCAAGTATCAAAATGCAGCGCCGCGCCCATCGTCACCGGCGATAAATCGGTAGCACCGTGAAAGCCGGTTTTAACATGGTACAGCTCGGCCAGCGCAGCAATGCGCCGCAAGTGCGTAATGCCGCCACCGTGCACCAGCGTAGTGCGGATATAATCTATCAGCTGCTCACTGATCAATTGCTGACAATCATGAATGGACGAGAACACCTCACCCACAGCCAGCGGCGTAGTGGTGTGCTGTCGAATAAGCCGGAAGCCTTGCTGTAGCTCGGCCGGTACCGCATCTTCCAGCCAAAACAGCTTGTAAGGCTCCAGCGCTTTGCCCAGTCGCGCCGCTTCTATTGGCGTTAAACGGTGGTGCACGTCATGTAGCAGGTGCAGTTCATCACCAAATTGCCGGCGCAGCTCGGCAAACAATTTCGGCGTATGGTTCAGGTACTTGCTGCTTGACCACAGGTTTTCTGTTGGCAGGTCGGCATCGGCCGGTTCATAAAATAAGGTGTCTTTTGACACGCCATAGGTCGAGGCTAAACCCGGCACGCCGGACTGGGCGCGGATGGGCTGATAGCCCAGCTCGCGGTATTTCGCCACGGCCTCAACCGTCTGGTCGATGTCGTTACCGTTGGCATGGCCATACACCAGCACTTTATCGCGGCTGCGCCCGCCGAGTAACTGGTACAACGGCATGCCGGCGGCCTTGGCTTTAATATCCCACAGCGCCATATCCACCGCTGCCAGCGCCGTCATATTCACCGGACCACGACGCCAGTACACCCCACGGTAAAAATACTGCCAGATATCCTCAATCTGGCTGGCATCGCGGCCAAGCAGGCAGGGCAGCATATGGTCATTCAGCATGCTGACCACCGCCAGTTCACGGCCATTTAGCGTGGCATCGCCAATGCCGTACAAGCCCTGATCGGTTTCGATTTTCAGTGTGACAAAGTTACGGCCGGGGCTGCAGATAATCACCCGCGCGGCAATGATTTTCATCGTGGTTACCCTGTTAACTAAAAGCTCAGGCTAGCATGGCGTTATGGCAGGGCAATTAAGAAAGCCCACGGCGGTTTTACGTTTTTTGCTAAGCGCTTAGCCATTCTTGCGCAAGGGCTTGGCGTGATAAAACAACATGCTAGGCTGGGGCGATACTATTGCCGGAGCCAACCGATGCAAAAACTACTGCCGTTCGTCGCCTTGCTGTGCAGCCTGAGTGCACAGGCCGATATTCGCCTGCCAAAACTGATTAGCGATAATATGGTGCTGCAGCGTGACAGCAGCATTAACTTATGGGGCTATGCCACGGCTGGCGAGCAGATCATCGTGCAGTTAAATGACGCTGTGCTGGGGCAAACGCGCGCAGAAAACGGCCAGTGGCAATTTACCCTGCCAGCACAACAGGCCGGCTGTGGCCAGCAGCTGCGCTTTACCGGCAGCAATCAAATCACGTTGAGCAACATTTGCTTTGGCGATGTCTGGCTGGCGTCGGGCCAGTCAAATATGGAGCTGCCAATGGCAAGGGTAGCAGAGGCCTATCCGCAGGATTTAAGTAGCGCTAATTATCCGCAGATCCGCCAGTTTACCGTACCGCAGCAGTATAACTTTGACGCGCCACAGCAAGATTTAAGCGGTGGCCAATGGCTGCCGGCGACTACTGCGCATATTGCCGGTTTTTCGGCACTGGCGTTTTATTTTGCCCGCGAGCTGTATCAGCATAATGGCGTGCCAATCGGCATGTTAAATAATGCGCTCGGCGGTTCGCCGGTGGAAGCCTGGCTCAGCGAAGAAGCATTGCAGGCGTTTCCGGATGCACTGGCGCAAGGGCTGCGCTTTCGCGATAAGCAACTAATTGCTGACATTACCGCTGCCGATCAGGCAAAAAACGCGCAGTGGTACGGCGATTTAGCCAGCCGCGATGCCGGCCTGAACAGCGATAAACCTTGGTATGCACCAAAGCTGGATCACAGCGACTGGCAAAGCTTCAGCGTGCCGGGCTTTTTGCCGCAGCCTTTTACCGGGGTGTGGTGGCTGCGTAAAACGGTGCAGTTGAGCGCAGTGCAGGCCGCGGCGGCCGATACCCTGCGGCTGGGTTCAATTGTCGATGCCGACGAGGTGTATATCAACGGCGTTAAGGTTGGTAATACCACCTATCAGTATCCGCCACGGCGTTATGCGCTGCCAAACGGGCTGCTTAAAGCCGGTGTTAACCTGATAGCAGTGCGCATTATTGCCACGAATAGCAAAACCGGCCTGATGCCGGATAAACCGTACTGGTTAGGCACGGATAAACAGCATATAGCGCTGAGCGGCCAGTGGCAGATGCGCCAGGGTGCCACGGCCGAAATATTACCGGCTGATACCTTTATCCGCTGGCAGCCATTGGGTTTATATAACGGCCTAACTGCGCCACTGAGCAAGCTGCCGATAAAGGGTGTGATCTGGTATCAGGGCGAGTCGAATGTCGGCCGTGAAGTGCAGTATCAACAGCGTTTTCGCGCCTTAATCCGCGACTGGCGGGAGAAATGGCAGCAGCCACAGCTACCGTTTTTATATGTACAACTGGCCAATTATCTGCAGAAAAGTCCACATCCTACCGACAGCGGCTGGGCGGCGCTACGCGAAGCCCAGCGACTTGTGCAGGACGAGCCCAACACCGCCATGGTGGTGGCGATAGACGTAGGCGAGTGGAATGATATTCACCCGGTGGATAAAAAAACCTTAGGCCAGCGCCTGGCATTGGCCGCACGCGCGGTTGCGCTGGGCGAGAAAGTGCAGTATCAGGGGCCGCAGCTGCTGTCGGTACAAGCGCAGGGCGATAAACTCTTGCTCAGCTTTGATCAGCCACTGGTACTAAAACCCGGCCAAAGCTTTGACATCGCCGGCAGCGACGGCAAGTATCGCTGGGCGCAGCTAAAGCTACAGGGTAAACAATTAGTGCTGTCGCATGCTGATATTAAAGCGCCGCAGCAAGTACGCTACGCCTGGGCTGATAACCCGGATGCAGTGTTGTATAACAGTGCAGGCTTACCGGCATCGCCTTTTACTGCTCAGATTGCCGAGCCAAAGTAAGTGGCTTAACCCGGCCATTGCCCCAGGTTGCAAATTTACTTATCGGGGTTTCCATAAGCCCCGATTTATTCAGCTGTATTGCTCAAAGCATATTCCTATTGCAGTAAGTGGCTTTTTCAAACTCACTGACATTCATCGCAATATTTGGCACATGAGGAAACATAGCCACTAACTTCTCAACAACCGCTTGTGACAACTTCGCCCGCTGCTCAGTGCTGCGACCTTGCATGATGCTGGAGAAAACGTGGATGAAAAGCTCACGCTTTCCGCCAACCAGATACTTACTGTAAGGATTAACCCGGACTTTAATATCACCGATATCAAACAAATCAGAGGCAACAGCAACCAAATGAATTTGCTCTGCAATATATTCCTCAGGGTGGCTTTCCAGCACCTCAACCGAGCAGTCGACGATAAAATGCGGCATTGTTTTTCCTCTATGTGTTGAATTGCTATCGCCCCGCGCGCGAACTTGTGAGCGTAGCAGCGGCGAAAGGCCGCGAATGACCGTTTGTTATCTGATAGTCTAACCATGTGCTACAATGTCTGACATTGCAACACACTTTGGGGTAATTATCATGAAAAGTGAAATGCTTAGCACACGCATCGATCATGACACAAAAGTCGCATTTACCAACATTTGTGATGATGTCGGTCTAAGCCCGTCTCAGGCGCTGAAGCTATTTGCGCGCGCTGTTATCAATCATGGTGGTATACCGTTTGAAATTAAAGCGCGCCAACCGAATGAAACCACTGTAGCTGCAATGCAAGAACTGGCAGCAGGTAAAGGCCAGCAAGAATAATATTGACCATCCTCTCAGTGGAAACTGGCTCGGCTTTAGAGATTGCCCCGTTTATTTAAAGCGACCCAACTTCTTCCAGTATCGCCACAGCATAAGCGTCATGTAGACGTCCTTTTGGTTCGAGCCTTCATAAGTGTCCGGGAACACCCTTGACTGATCGTAGTATTTATTAAACGTGCTCTCTAAGCTTGACCCAATAATTCCAGGCCAGCACAACTCGCGCATGTCAGTGTGTATGCCAGCTATTAGGAATTCTCTTCCTCTAAGCATTATTGATAGGTTATTTAGCTTGCCAATGTCATACCTGTTCCCGTTGTACGTAACTACCTCATCTGCTTGCTCTAACCTCTCAAGAGCACGAATTCGCTTTTCGTCAAAATACGGAATGTATTTTCCACCATTGGCATTCTGAATGCCGATGATGGTTTCGCCATAATCGACGACGAGAATTCTCTCAGCCATATCTATGCAACATACACTGGTTGTAAGACTGTTTCACGCAACACGCTCTGCCCTACATTGAGGCTCCTCGGGTAATTAGGGGGTAATTTTGATCTGACCAAATTTATTATTTTATTTCAGTGAGTTGAGTCGAGATAGTCCTGTCTGCTCGCTTGTTATACATTGGCTGAAACGTAAACACCGTAAACTATATCCGTTCTAGTCAACTCCTGCTCTCCTTCTACAAATACTAGATGATCCCGGCAAAAACTGCTGACGCTTAGTAAATGTTCATTTGCAGCACGGATTTGTGGAATATCTAAGAAAGCTAAGTATTTTGGGCATGACTCAGGGTTTATTGACGCTTTACGCTTTCCCTTTAATAGTCCTACAACATCTTTCTCTATACCATGTCGCTGTGCGGAACCATAGACAGAGCCATTGTTAATAGGGATATTGCACTTCACTTCACCCACAAAAGTTACCGGGTAACCAAGCCAAACATCATATCCATTTGAATTTGGTTTGGCCTCCAAAACCATTCTGTGCAACTCAGATCTTGCTGCTTTATCAAGCACGTAGTGGTCTGCAAGCCAATCAGCAAAAGAAAGAGTGACCTTTAGGGTAAGAATATTATTAATATCTGACAAAGCTGATTTGAGACCAATAAATCCTTCAGCAGTTAAAGACGAATAATAATCCTGACTTGGCAAATCGAAGCGCTCAACTAAAAATGAATTGAATCGATAACGCAAAAATTCCTCTCGGTTATATTCCAACTCCACCCCCATGCGGTTCTGCATCCGCGAGTCTACACATAATCAAACACGGGTTAACTGGTGTTTGTAAATGTACAGAACACTACACCGCTTGTTTAAAACTTACAATAACTTATAGGTACAGCTGATATTTGTGCTGGCGACAAATCTGGGGCAAACGGGCCATCAGTTTTCCTCTTTGAATACCTGATAAAACTAGCCCGATGTCTCTGTCCCCGCTGCTCGATCTGTTTAACCGGCTTTCTGCTGTACCAACTTCTCGTACGCAGGGAAATTGCTCCCCGCTTGCCGACGACTTTCATATGCCTGTTTAAGTTCTTCTGCTGCATTATCCAACGACAACAGCAATTGCTGAATTTCGTCTTTATCCCTGACGGTTTCAGAACTCAACAGACCTTCAAAATACTCAATTTGTTTGGCCACCGCCTGGATACTTACCATTAGGGTAGCAAGACTAAGTTCAACCATTTCCCAGCTTCCTTCTTTGCGCTTCTGCATTTCGGGCTAATTGATCCAGCAAAGCGATAAATTGTGATTTTGGCATAGTGTAATTTGGGCTTATAGAATAATGTGTGGCATTAAAACGTCTGTTATAACTGTCTTTGGTAATGATTAATCCAGATGGAATCTGTGTACCTTCCGGTATCTCAAAGTAAGTCCAGTTGCCTGCCCCGAACGCGCCAGGTTTGTCGAATAACGATGTACCTTTGCCAAGTTGCGATACAACCAGTTCGTTACCGCGTTTATCTTTAGTCACTTCTACATCTGGCGCTCGCAATACGCCTGCGCGAACTTCGCGCTCCTCAAAATCAGGATACAGCGGATTGTTTGCTTTAGTTGAGTTGTGGAGAGCCCGCCAAAGGTAAAGATGCAATTGTCCAACATAAATGCGCTCAAGCTCACCACGCGATATTAGTAGTTTTTCAATCGTGTTCATAGAGTAGTCCTTTATATTGCAGGTTCAATGTTTGGTTCGTGCCGGATGGCCTGAAACTGGACTGCAAAATCAGATTCGCCATAGCTCAAAATATTAACCTATAAAACGTTAAGTTAACAATGAGTAAAGGGCTAGCTTTATCAGACGTAAAAAAGTAGGTAATTTATAAAGATGCTTTTACTGTTAACGACAAGGCTTTGTAGCACTTCTGTAAGAGGTGCAATAACTTATCGGTACAGCTGATTACCAGCAAATACGGGCTAATCCGTCTGACAAGGCATAGGCAGTGTTTAGCCAGGCTCTGGCTGTAGGTCTATAAAGCTGCTAATGGTTAATCGGCCCTGTGCCGGATCGGCTGAAAGGTTTGCGTTGGGCGGGATTACGCCGCTGTGCAGGGCGTGGCGGCGGTAAATTATCAGCCGGTTAAATACGCCTTCGGCTTCTGCTATCTGGCTAAATAACGGTGTATCGCCGTGAATATAACCGGCATCGCGGCCGGGTATGTTTGGGCCGTCGTTTTCGCCTTCCAGCGCGGCAAAATAGGCTGGCGCGCGGCTGTTGTCGATAGTTTCAAAACCGGTCTGGCGGTGGCGGTAAAAGGCAGTGCCGCCCTGATTGCCGTGAAACAGGTAATGTACAGCCGCCAGTGCGTGTTGTTCGGTAGTGTCAAAATGCGGAATGCGTTGCAGCAGTTTTAACTGAGACGGTGGCGTGGTAACCAGTGAGTAATGGCAAACCGAAAAACTCAGGGCGCCGGCGGGCAGGGCGAATACCTCGCGCAATAGCGGCGTCAGGCTTTGCAGCAGCACGTGCTGATACGACAGCGGCGCTGGCGCACGCACGCCGGGATAATACGGCGAATTGGCAACAAAACGCTGCTGGCCGGCATTGGCCAGTAACTGCTCAGCCTCGGCGATAAAGTTATCGATTATCAGCAGTGGCGATTGCTCGTTGCCGGGGCGTAAGCAGTGGATCTGCATAGCGGGGTTAGCAGCGAGCATAGCGGTTAGTCCGTATTGGCGGCACAGTACTGGCGGATAAAGTCGCTATGCTGCGGCAAACGTGCCACGGCATGGCTGATGGTGTCGCGAATTTGCTGCAGGTGCGCCTTTAGTTGCTGCGGTGGCAGGCTGGCGACCAGCTGATGATAACTGTTGGGTTGTAAACGCTGACCCAGCATGACGTGAGTCCAGGACTCGAGGCGGAACATTTCGTCGCCGGTTTGAAAAGCATGCGCGCTGGCCTTAAATAACTCGATGCGGTGCGCCAGTGAATCGGGAATAGACATAGTGCGGCAGTAGTTCCAGAACTCACTGTCGCTGCGTTCGGTTTGATGATAATGCAGAATAATAAAGTCGCGGATCTTCTCCAGTTCGCTGATCGACTGCTGGTTGTATTCATCAATCAGCGGCTGCTCGACGCCGTTAAACGGAAATAACCGCAACAGCCGGATCACGCCATTCATAAACAGGTAAATACTGGTCGATTCCAGCGGTTCAATAAAGCCGCTGGCTAAGCCCAGCGCGACACAGTTTTTTAGCCAGAACTGCTTGCGCCGGCCGGTTTGGTAACTGAGGATGCGCGGTTCGAACAGTGGCGCGCCTTCCAGGTTGCTCAGCAGCCGGTCACAGGCGGCAGCGTCAGACAGATAATCGCTGGCATACACCAGGCCATTACCCACCCGGTGCTGCAGCGGAATGCGCCATTGCCAGCCGCTGTCATGTGCGATGGCGCGGGTATAAGGCGGCAGGCTGGCGCCCGCTGCGGTTTGTACCACGGCGGCTTTATTGCACGGCAGCCAGTGGTCCCAGCGCTCAAAGCCGCTGTGCAGCGTTTGTTCGATCAGCAGGGCGCGAAAGCCGGTACAGTCGATAAATAAGTCGCCGCTAACTTCTTCACCGCTTTCCAGCACTAAGGCGCGGATATCGCCGTTACTGTGTTGCTGCACCCGGCTGATTTTACCTTCTATACGCTGCGCCCCCTGGGCTTCGCTAAAGCGGCGTAAAAAGCGGGCATAGCGGCTGGCGTCCAAATGGTAGGCGTAGCTAATCATTGAATTAGTGCTTTTGCCAAACTTGCCGGCCAATGCGGCCTGTAACTCGTAGCAGTAATCGCCCAGCGGCGCGGTAACGCCAAGCGCCTTGCCATGCAGGTAATAATGCTGAAAATCGGCCAGAAAACTGCCCTTGCCGGTGGTGCCAAACGGGTGCAGGTATTTATCGCCAAGCTGGCCCCAGTTTTCAAACGAAATGCCGAGCTTAAAGGTGGCATCGGTTTCGCGCATAAATTCCTGCTCGTCGATGCCCAGCAGATTATGAAACAGCTGCACCGGCGGTATCGTCGATTCGCCGACGCCGACAGTGCCGATGTCTTCCGACTCGACCAGCACGACCTGCACCAGACCCTGTAAGCGTTTGGACAACGCCGCCGCCGCAACCCAGCCAGCGGTACCGCCGCCGGCTATCACCACTTTTTTTACCACAGGGCGTTGTTCAGCTTCAGTATGCACAGCAGTGTCCTTATGTTAGCGGTTTAACCGGCTTAGCAGCATGGCTCTGAGCTGGCGGGCTTGCAGTTCGTCCAGCTCGCCCAGTACACCGTGCGCTGGCGGTGGCAGGTGCGCTGCGGCTTGCTTTGGGTCATCAAATACATAGTAATTTAACAGTGCCTGCCAGGCTTTGCGCTCATGCGCCGGTTTGTCGCGCAGGCACAGCAGGGCATGATACAGCAGGTTCATACCCGAGCCGGTGTAGCGCGGTGCTGTGCTCCACCAGTAATTAATCAGCACATTGAAGCTGCTTTGTGCCTCCACCTGATGCCACCACATGCTGGGTAAATATAACGCATCGCCCGGCTCCAGTTCGGCAATATAGCCGGCCTCAACAGCACGCGGAAAATTGGGAAAACGCTGTAAGTCCGGGTTGGCAAAATCGACCATGCTGATCACCTGGCCGCCAGGCGTTGGTTGCAGCGGCCCCGGATACAAATTGCTGACTTGCTCCGGCGGAAACAGCGTAAAGCGACGCTTACCGGCGACACAGCAGGCCAGGTTTTCTGACGCATCATAATGGCAGGCCGCCACAGAGCGGTTACCCAGCCAGATGCTGACCCGGTCGGGCTCGGTGGCATAAGCCGGTTCTGGCTTTGGTCGCTGCAATGGCAATTGGCCGGGCAGGGTGGGAAAATGGCTTTGCAGCAAATTAGAGGCAATATACACGGACGGCGGTTCGGCGCTATGCTGCCAGGCCAGCATATCCTGCAGTACCTGATCAATCTGGCCGTTGCTGATGCTAAAGTTCAGCGCGGTGGCGCTGTCATTATAAAAGTAGCGGCCGTTCATTCCCGGCTCACCACGGTATACCTGGGTTGCTGCGCCGTTGTAGTGGCATAGCAGATAATCGGCCAGCGGCGCCGCGCCCTGCTGCCCTAAGCGCACTATCGGCCAGTGGCTGAGCAGGCTTTTTAATAGCAGCGGTTCAGTGCTGTTAAGCAGCTGCGCCGGTACCACACCCGGTTGGCAGTTATCGACAATACGGCAGTGGCGGCTAACCTGTAGCATAGGTCTGGCCCTATGCCGGTTGGGCTGCAGCGCGCAGCAGCTGATTTTTACGCTCGATTAAACTGCTGATATGGCGAAGTGAGCTTTGCATGGCAAAGGCCAGTTGCAAAAAACCAGCCTGGTGTAGCTGTTCCAGCTCCGGCGCGCGCAGTGCGGCCAATACGTCGCTATTAATGCAGTAATAACCGCTTAAACGGTGTTTTTCGCCATTATGCAGGCTGTATTCGATATTAACCGGCTGTAACAGGTTTAACTGAGTAAAGGCGTTAAACAGCGGGCCTGACACTGCCATGCCGCGCTGAATGCGTTGCAGAGTGTCGGCAATATGTTGCAAATAAGGGCTGTTGCCGCCCTGTGGCAGAAACAATTGCTGGCCGTATTGCTGGTTGACTTTAGGGTGGGCCAAATCGATATGTACCACGGCTTCGGGCTCGGTTTGCCCCTCTTGCTGCTGAAAGCCGATACGAAACGGGCCTTTTTCAATCAGCGCCGGTATATAGCGGCCATCCCAACCATTGGCCAGCTGTGGCTTGAGGTACAGATTTTCGTCTGCTGCCAGCCCCAATAAGGCGACAGCCTGAAAACTGTCGTCCTGTTGCTTATGCTGCACCAGGATCGGATATTCGTGTTGCAGAGCACTGAATTCGCTGGCAAACACCGGTACGCTGCAAAGGTTGTCGCCATATTCGGCGGCAAAGCGGTGTAATACCCGGGTGTGCTGGTGGTCGATATTATTTAACAGTAGGTGCTGGCTCATGTCTGCTTCCTGTCTCTGTTATTACAACTTAAAGGGTAATAGCCGTAGCAAGTTGCCCGGCTATTACAGTACAACGAACAGAGCATTGCCGCCAGTTGTGCTGGCGGCAAGGGTTATCAGAAGTCGTAACGTACACCAAGCTGATAACGCGGACCTAAATCAGTCAGGTACCACAGCATGGCCTTGTTACGGGCATGCGAGCGGCTGTTCTCACCGGTCAGGTTGATGGCTTCAGCAAATACCGTCAGTTGCGGGTTGATGTCGTAACTGACGTTAACATCGATTTGCCAGTAGGCTTCTTCAAACCTGGGGTTATTCGAGCCACCTTTATTAACTTCGGCCAGGTACTTATCGCGCCAGTTCCAGGCTATTCGCGCTTGCCAGCCATCTTTCTCGTAGATACCCACCAGGTTGGCGGTATCGCTGAGACCTACCAGCGCAAACTGTGACTCACCCGGATCAGCGGTGTTAATAAAGCCGACATCGCCGCGCACTATGGTGTAGTTAGCCTGCACACCAAAACCGCTTTCGCCAAAGAAATGCTGAATAGCAAACTCGGCACCGTAAATTTTGGCTTCGCGGTTATTGTCCGGTGTACTAGTACGGAAAATAACCTCAGGATCGGCGTCGGTAGCACGTAAATCGAAGCCAGGGTTATTGGCGAGGAAGTCTATTTGTGCCTGAGTGCCGGTAAACTGCGGGTTAGCGCCAAATTCGGCAATCATATCCGGATGGTTGCGGTACTCGTTAAATACCATCATCGCATACAGGTAGGTATCATCCAGCGGGAAGCCGGCATCGCGTACATCCTGGGCGGCAGCTAAGGCCCGTGGCCCGGCGGTAACATCGCGGATACCTAACAGCGGCTGATCTACCTGACGGCTACCGATAAAGTTAATCACGTTTTTCTGGAATACGCCGGCCGACATATAACTGAACGGGTTGTAATACCACTCCAGTGACAGGTCAAAGTTGCTTGATTCCAGCGGTAATAAGCCGGGGTTAGAGGCATCAGCAACCGGCTGAGCGCCAAACAGGGTAGAACCGCCACCGCCGCCAAAGTCTGAAGCCGATACGCCTAAACTGCCCAAACCGGCGCGGGCGATGGTTTTGCTGAACGAGAAGCGGCTGATTAAGTCATCGCTCAGGTGCAGGGTGACATCCAGACTGGGTAGCAGGTAGTCGTAGTCATTTTTTGCACTGGCCGGCTCGGCTGGCAGGCTGGAATCGACATAGGCAATAATGTCGTTGTTATCTTCCCAGCTAAAATACACCGGGCTAACCAGCGAGCTGGATTTCGAGTCGGTCTTTTCATAACGCAGGCCGGTTAACACATCAAACGGCATACCACCGATATCACCTTCCAGTGCTATCTGGAAATACAGCGCCAGAGTATCTTCCTGCACGATATTGTCGTACGACAGGGAGCTTTCTACGCCGGAAGGTATACCAGGGTACAGCGCTTCAGCCGCGGTATATAAAGCGCGCGGATCGGCAATAAAGCCATAACCGCCGGGGCGGGCACTGTAGTCGTCAAACTCGCCGGGTAAGTCAAATGGCTGGATCAGATCGCCAAATTCGCCCGGGTTACCGACGTTCCAGTTACCCAGTGCAATATTGTTACCCGCGGTTTGGATGGAACGTGATTCCATCTTGCGCATCTCCAGGCCAAAATCAAAGCGGCCTTCATCCAGCTGGTAACTGGCGTCGAGCTTAACCTGATCGATATTACTTTCCTGGCTGGCATTACGGATGCGGCCGATAGAGGAGCCAACATCACCCGGGTCAACCATGTTGTTAGCATTGGCGCCTTTGCCGGGAACCGTGTCGTCATACACGTTCAGGTAAGTGGGTAAGTCGGCACCCCAGAACCATTCACGCGAGGTCACGATAGGCGCACCCAGACCAACGGCCAGCTCACCTGAACCACGCGGGCCGGTGCCGCGGCTGTACAGCTCTGAGCTGTGTGCATCCAGTTGCACGGTAAAGTCGTTATTAACCCGGTATTCCAGGTTTAAACCAACCGACTTCAGCGTATTGGTTTGTTCACGCCATTGTTGCTCGTAGCCTTCATCGACGGCGCCGGCGTATATTTCCTGAATGTAAGATGGCGTTTTCACTGCATTGTTATCAAATTCAACAATACGGGTATTACTACCGGTTTGTACCCAGTTGGTAATTTCGCCGCGATGTTCTACCAGATTATTTTCGGCGAAGGTGTAATCGGCGGTAGCGGTAAAGTTGTCGTTCGGGCGGAACTGTAATGTAAGCTGGGCATTGTCGCGGGTACGTTCGGTATTGGAGAACGCATAGCGGATATCATTAGGCCGGGTATACAGCTGGCCCTGCGCTGGCGCATTAACGACCTGGGTATTGGCGTTGTTCCACAGCCGATCGGCATCGGCAATGTCGTCCCAGTAATCGACCTGCCAGTCGTTAACGGTGGCGCCGGTATAGCCGGAATCACGCTGCTGATGGCTGGCGGAGATACTGACACCAAATTTACCATTCTCCAGCACATGGCTGAATATGCCGGAAATTTCCGGTGTGACATCATCTCCGGCGCGGTTGGTGGTGTCATGCACGGCTTTAACACCAACACTGGCGACTGTTTCTCCGGTATCCATTGGCCGGGCGGTTTTGACGTTTAACGTAGCGCCAATGCCGCCGGTCGCGATATTGGCCTTACCGGTTTTGTACACTTCAACGGCGCGGATACTTTCCGAGGCCAGGTTGGAGAAATCGAACGCGCGGGCGCTGCCGCCGCGGGTGGTGCCATCAGCACCTGAGCCGGCACCATAAGTGGTGGCAGAGGGCATGGTACGGCCATTTAGCGTTACCATATTGTTGTCGCCACCAAAGCCGCGAACGGTGACTTCAGAACCTTCGCCATTATTGCGGCTGATCGACACACCGGTAATGCGCTGCAGTGACTCGGCCAGGTTGGTATCCGGGAATTTACCTATGTCCTCGGCGGAAATGGCATCTACCACCCCCATTGAATTACGTTTAATTGACGCGGCTTCCTGCATACTGGAGCGTACGCCACGTACCATAATAACTTCTACCGCTTCCACTTCGGTCGGCTCCTGGCTGGGTGCCTGTTGCGCATACAACGGCATACTGGCGGCACCACCAAGCAGTAAAGACACGGCTTTGGCCAGTGCTGTTCTGCGAAAGGTTTTCCTGTTATCCATTTTCTCTGCATCCCCTCGTGATTTGTTATAAGTCTTTCAAAGCAAATCATCGGCCAGTAATACAGTGACAAATGCACTGGATAAGCGCTGCCGACATATTCGTTTGTGCAGGTGCTGACTGTAGCGGCGTCCTGCACTTACCTGCCGAATAGCCAACCCCGACCTCCATTGTAGTAATGTTGTCAGTTGGGGGAAGTTGCCAAAATGCGTTACCTTTTTGCTTTTTTTATTAACTGGTAACACAGCTGGCATAAACTCAGCTGCGACAGGCGCTGCAGCCTTATGCCGCGCTGTGGTTTTTGGCTAAGGCGATAAAACGTTGAATGTGCTGGTTTAGTTTTTCCTGCTTACGGTAGCCAACATAAATATGCTTATGAATACCCGCATCGCCTAGCCGGATAAGGGCAATGGGCAGGCTGTTGGCGTATTCCAGTGCCAGCCACTTAGGCATAGCGGCCACGCCGCGGTTAGCCGCCACCATTTGCAGAATAATGTCGGTGGCTTCCAGTGTTTTATGCACCTTAGGCATACATTGCGCCGGCAGCAAAAATTGCTGAAATATATCCAGCCGTGCCGTTTCTACCGGATAGGTCAGCAGGGTTTGATCACTTAGTTGCGGTGGGCTGATGGTTGCCATTGCAGACAGCGGGTTTTGCTGGCCAACCACCAGCACCAGCTCATACGGAAACACCGCTTCAAATTCAATGCGCGCTTTGTTGATGGGATCCGGTGTGATCAATAAATCAATATCGTAGTTAAACAGCGCGGCCATACCACCAAACTGAAACCGCTGTTTTACGTCGATATCGACACCGGGCGATTGCGCCAAAAAAGGCTGTACGACTTTAAGTAACCACTGATAACAGGGGTGGCACTCCATGCCCACCAGCAAGCTGCCTTTTTCGTTACCGGCAAACTGGCGCAGGGTTTCGTCCAGGCGCTCAAACTGCGGCAACAGCCGGTTAGCCTGTTCCAGCAGGTAATTACCGGCTTCAGTCAGGCGGATGCGGCGGCCATCTTTTAACCACAGGCTGGTACCGGCCTGATGCTCCAGTTTTTTTATACTATGGCTTAGCGCCGATTGGGTCAGGTTTAACCGGCCGGCTGCCGCTGTCAGCGAGCCACTGCGGCTGATTTCGCGCAAAATACTCAGGTGAATTTTTTCAATCATGGGCTTGCCTATGAATAGTGTTCATTAAATGGTAAAAATATACCATTATTAATCATAGTTTTGGCTATTTGTATAGGGTGTGAGTAAACGTAAAATGCCACGGCAGCTGATCGCCATTCACCAGGCATTCATTGCTATATCGGTAAAAAGTCTGCCACCGTTTTATTCTTAGGGACTAACTAATGCGCTTACTACGACTTTCCATTTCCAGCATGCTGGCCACGGTAACGCTAATCACAGGTTACCAGGCTGCCCCGGTGTATGCCGCAGAGTCGGAGCCAGCTGCACCGGCAACAGCCTGGGTAAACAGCTGTAGCGATTGGGATGATTGGGACAAAGCCGGGCCGCCATACCGTATTTATGGCAACAGTTATTATGTGGGTACCTGCGGTATTAGCGCGATTTTAATTACCGGTGCTAACGGCCATATTCTGATTGACGGTGCTACCGCAGCCGGTGCTGATGTGATTGCTGCCAATATCCGTGCGTTGGGTTTTGCGCTGACCGATATCAAACTGCTGCTGCAAAGCCATGAGCATTTTGACCATGTTGCCGGCTTAGCCAAGCTGCAACAACTCAGCGGGGCAAGGTTGTTGGCCTCTGCCGCTGCGGCACCGGTGCTGGCCAGCGGCGTGGTTAATGCTGCTGATCCGCAGGCGGGTATGCATCAGCCATTTCCTGCTGCGCGGGTGGATGGCGAGGTAAAAGAGGGCGAGGCGGTGACGTTAGGGTCGCTTAGCCTGCTGCCGGTTGCAACGCCGGGCCATACGCCGGGCGCTTTAAGCTGGCAATGGACCAGCTGTGAGGCCGAGCAGTGTCAGGTGTTGGTGTATGCCGACAGCTTATCGCCGGTGAGCAGCGACAGTTATCGCTTTAGCGAGCATCTTAGCTACCTGAATGCCTACCGGGCCGGGCTTAGCAAACTGGCTAAACTGGACTGCCAGATCCTGCTGACGCCGCATCCGTCAGCCAGCAATATGCGCACACGGCTGCAAAGCGAAAGCGGTTTATCCGATGATAAAGGCTGCGAAATCTATGCTGGTCAGGTGACACAACGGCTGGAGCAGCGGTTGCATAAAGAGCAGCAACCCGCTGGCCAATAACAAATTGGCTTGTACACCGATAACACCCTATGTTGCGTTATCGGTGCAGCAAGTTAAAACACTGACAACTTGCTGTTGGCCAAGTCGGTTATCAACATATGGCCGGGGCTGTGGGTAATGCAAAAGTCCACGCCGGCATTGGCTATCGCCACTTGTGGCGTAACGCCACAGGCCCAGAATACCGGTACTTCGCCGGGTTTTATTGTTACCGCATCGCCAAAATCCGGCTTGTTAATATCATTAATACCAATAGCGGCCGGATCACCAAAGTGCACCGGCGCGCCATGTACCTGCGGGAAGCGTGAGCAGATCTGAATAGCGCGTATCGCATCGGCCGGTAGCATCGGCCGCATGCTGACCACCATACCGCCGAGGAAAACACCAGCCGGGGTGCAGCCAATATTGGTGCGGTACATCGGCACATTAACCTTTTCTGTGATATTGCGAATTTCCAGGCCGTCGGCCAGTAATGACTCTTCAAACGAGAATGAGCAACCAATTAAAAAGGTGACTAAATCATCGCGCCAGATCTCCCGCACGTCCGTTAGCTCGTCAGTCAGTTTACCGTGCTTAAATACACGGTACTTTGGTAAATCGCTGCGGATATCCAGATCTTTCGCCAAAGATGGCATGTCGATAGCGCCCGGTGTGGCCGCCATACCCAGTAACGGGCAGGGTTTGGGATTAAAGTGGCAAAACTGCAGAAAATCGGCGGCGTACTGCCTGGGCAGTATTGCCATATTGGCCTGGACAAAACCCGGCGCAAAACCCGAGGTATTGCCACTAAAGGCACCACTGCGACACTGTTGGCGTAACTGGTAAGGGGTTAGCACTGACATAAATCACTCCGGGCAGATTAACTAATAAAGCCAGTGTACTGCAGCTGCTGCCGATTAAACAGTGCGCTGCGATAGGTTGAAGCGATGAAAAGTCACAACAGGCATGCCCGAGTCTTATATTTCATTTTGATATAGATAATCATAATTTGCTATTTATTGGTTATTTGAAGTTCTGTATATGATGGCTCTGTCAACCGCTGCGTTAAGGAGCACACCATGACAGTAAACGATGACGCCAAAGATGCACTACCGCAACTCTTGGTATTACTGGAACGGTTGGTGGGCCAGATTGAGTTTGGTTCGGTCGAGCTGATTTTCCACCATGGTAAATTAGTACAACTGGAAAAAAACGAGAAGTTAAGGCTGGAGCATCAACCCAAATAAAGCCGCTTGCTGACCGGACGTCCGGAGGCCTTAGAAGATAATTAAAAAAATTACTAAAGGATATCGAAATGAAGATCAGCAAACTAGTGAAACAGCTTACGTTGGGTTCAGTGTTGGCTGCCAGCAGCTTTATTGCCCTGGCCAATAACAGCATTTTAAACGTGTCTTATGACCCTACCCGTGAATTTTACCGCGAGTATAATCAGCAGTTCAGCCAGTACTGGCACCAGCAGGGCCATAAAGCGCCCGATATTAAACAGTCGCATGGTGGCGCTGGCTCCCAAGCCCGTGCGGTAATTGATGGCCTGGAGGCCGACGTAGTGACACTGGCGCTGGCTTATGACATTGACGCTATTGGCAGCAAAGCCGGTTTATTACCACAAAACTGGCAAAGCCGGTTGCCGAATAACAGCTCACCCTACACCTCGACCATAGTGTTGCTGGTACGCAAAGGTAACCCGAAGAACATTAAAAACTGGGATGATTTAGTCCGCCCGGATGTTGAGGTTATTACCCCTAACCCGAAAACCTCCGGCGGTGCGCGCTGGAATTATCTGGCGGCCTGGGGCTATGCGCTTAAGCAGTATGGCTCGGAAGACAAAGCCTACGACTTTATTGAAAAACTGTATAAAAACGTGCCGGTGCTGGACTCGGGCGCCCGTGGTGCCACCAACACCTTCGTACAGCGCGGCATTGGCGATGTGTTTATTGCCTGGGAAAACGAAGCCTTTTTATCAGTAGAACAACTGGGCAAAGGCCAGTTTGAAATAGTGGTGCCCAGCATCAGTATCCTGGCTGAGCCACCGGTGACCATTGTCGACAAAAACGTTGACCGCAAAGGTACCCGTAAACTGGCAGAGGCGTATTTGCAGCAACTGTATACCGATGCGTCACAACATCTGGCGGCGAAGCATTACTACCGGCCATCTAATCCCGCTATCGCGGCACAGTACAGTGACAAATTCCCGCAGGTAAACCTGTTTAAAATTGATGAGGTGTTTGGTGGCTGGCAACAGGCACAGCAAAAGCACTTTAACGATGGCGGTGTATTTGACAAGGTACTAGCCGCGGTTGCCAACAGCCGTTAACAGTAAGTTGGCGCTGCGTATGCAGCGCCTGTAGCCACCCGAAAACGCGGAGCTGAATATGACAACGGTAGTTGCCAGACGAGTGATCCCCGGCTTTGGTTTAACGCTGGGGTTTTCAGTGTTTTACTTAAGCTTGTTGTTTTTGTTACCGGTAGCCGGTTTGCTGATTTTCACCTTGCAAATGAGCTGGCAGGATTTTTGGCAGGCTATCAGCCACCCGCAGGTAGTCGCCTCTTACAAGCTATCGTTTGGCGCGTCACTGGCTGGTGCGACCATTAATGCCGTGTTTGGCAGCCTGACGGCCTGGGTGCTGGTACGTTACCGCTTTCCCGGCAAAAAAGTTGTCGATGCGCTGGTCGATTTACCCTTTGCCTTGCCCACAGCCGTCGCCGGTATTGCGCTGGTAACACTGTATTCCACCACTGGCTGGGTCGGGCAATACCTGCAAGTGTGGGGTATTCGTATTGCCTACTCGGAAATTGGCGTAGTTATCGCGCTGACCTATATCGGCCTGCCGTTTGTCGTACGTACTGTGCAGCCGGTACTGGCCGACTTTGAAAAAGAGCTGGAAGAAGCCTCGGCCAGTTTAGGCGCAAGCCGTTTTACCACGATACGTCGGGTAATACTGCCTGCGCTATTGCCGGCACTGCTAACCGGTTATGCGCTGGCGTTTGCCCGGGCTTTGGGTGAATACGGCTCGGTAATTTTTATCTCCGGCAATTTACCTTACCGCACTGAAATAACGCCGCTTTTGATCGTGGCCAAAGCTGAGCAGTATGACTACCACGGCGCCGCTGCTATTGGCGTAGTGATGTTAGTCGCGGCATTTTTGCTGTTGTTGCTGATTAACGGCCTGCAGTGGTGGACCAATAAACGCAATGGCGGTGCGCTATGACAGACGCTGTAATAAATAATGAAGCCGGGTTGCCAACGGCAGTGGCTGCAGTAAAGGCCACCACTGAACCACGCTGGGTGCGCTACAGCTTAATCAGCATTGTGCTGGTTTTTTTAAGCCTGTTTTTAGTGCTGCCATTGTCAGTAGTGCTATACGGCGCTTTTGAAGCCGGGCTTAAGGTGTGGTGGCAGGCGGTTACCGAGCCCGATGCGGTGGCAGCTATTAAGCTTACCTTGTTTGTGCTGGTGATTGTGGTGCCATTAAATGCGGTATTTGGCGTGGCGATTGCCTGGGCAGTGGCTAAGTTTGAGTTTCGTGGCAAAACCCTGCTAGTGTCAATTATTGATATGCCGTTTGCCATATCGCCGGTGGTGGTGGGGCTGATTTTTGTCATCTTCTTCGGTAGCCATGGCTGGTTAGGCCCCTGGCTGCAACAGCATGATATTAAAATTATTTTCGCCGTGCCTGGCATCGTGATTGTGATTTTGTTCGGCACCTTGCCTTTTGTCGCACGCGAGCTTATTCCGCTAATGCAGCAACAAGGCAAAGAAGAGGAAGAAGCGTCACTAACGCTGGGCGCCAGTGGCTGGAAAACCTTTTGGTACGTAACGCTGCCAAACATTAAATGGGGCCTGATCTACGGTGTGGTGCTGTGTAATGCCCGCGCCATGGGCGAGTTTGGCGCGGTTGCGGTGGTGTCGGGCCGTATTCGCGGTGAAACCAATACCATGCCGCTGCACATAGAGGTGTTGTACAACGAATATATGTTTACCGCCGCCTTTGCGGTGTCATCGTTGTTAACCGGGTTGGCGCTGGTGACCATAGTGATTAAAAGCTACGTCGAATACAAAGACGAGCGCAAACATAAAACCGCCTGAGTGACCACAGAGCGCAGTATTTAGACAGGATTTGATGTTATGAGTATCAGTATTGAGCAGGTAAACAAGCGCTTTGGTGACTTTGTCGCCGTCGATAACGTTAACCTGGCGATTAAAACCGGCGAGCTGACCGCGCTGTTGGGGCCGTCCGGCTCGGGCAAAACCACCTTGCTGCGCATTATTGCCGGGCTGGAGCAAGCCGACAGTGGTCGCATTCATTTTAATAATGAAGACATTACCGGCCAGCATGTGTCTGAGCGTGGCGTGGGCTTTGTATTTCAGCACTATGCGCTGTTTAAACATATGACAGTGTTTGAAAATGTGGCCTATGGCTTAACGGTAAAGCCAAAAAAATTCCGGCCGAACAAAGCCGAAATTGCCAGAAAAGTGAATAACCTGCTGCAATTGGTGCAACTGGACTGGACGGCAGATCGCTACCCGGCGCAGTTATCCGGCGGTCAGCGTCAGCGTATTGCGCTGGCGCGTGCCTTAGCGGTAGAGCCCAAAGTATTGCTGCTGGATGAACCCTTTGGCGCACTGGATGCCAAGGTGCGGGCCGAGCTGCGCCGCTGGCTGCGCCGTTTGCATGACGAAATTCATGTTACCAGTGTCTTTGTCACCCACGATCAGGAAGAGGCGCTGGAAGTGGCCGACCGCATAGTGGTCATGAACAAGGGCGCCATCGAGCAGGATGGCACGCCGGAGCAAGTATACGACAACCCGGCTAACCCCTTTGTGTATGAATTTTTAGGTAATGTAAATTTGTTCCATGCCCGGGTAAAGCAGGGCCAGACTACCATTGGCAGCGTTAAGCTGGCGTCACCGGAGCACAATAATGGCGACGAGCAGGACGGCTTTGCTTATGTGCGGCCGCATGAAATTGACATCTTTAAAGCACCGGTCAGTGATAGTTTAAAAGTGACGCTGGATTTGGTCACCATAGTTGGCCCCGTGGCGCGGCTGGAAGTATTAACCGATATCGACCAGCAGCTTATTCATATTGAATTACCCAAAGAGCAGTTTAAACAATTGCAGCTGGCACAAGGCGATATCGCCTGGATCCAGCCGCGTTACAGCAAAGTCTTCCTCGGTGAAGGCATTTAATTTAAAGGAATAACCAAAATGCAGATAACAAGAAAATTGACTCTGGTATTGCTGGCGGCAACGCTGGCGGCACCGGCAACAGCGAAAGAGTTATTAAACAGCAGCTATGATGTGGCGCGTGAACTGTTCGCTGAAATTAACCCACTGTTTATCGAGCACTGGCAAAAGCAAACCGGTGAAACGCTCACCATTAACCAGTCGCATGGTGGGTCTTCGCGGCAGGCCCAAGCCATATTACAGGGCTTAAAAGCTGATGTGGTCACCTTTAACCAAAGTACTGATATTGATGTGCTACACAACAAAGGCCAGTTATTGCCGGAAAACTGGCGCGACCGCCTGGCCAACAATTCGTCGCCGTACTACTCGACGATGGCGTTTCTGGTACGTAAGGGTAACCCCAAAGGCATTAAGCAATGGCAAGACCTGGCTAACGACGGTGTCGGGCTGGTATTTCCTAACCCGAAAACATCAGGTAATGCGCGTTATACCTATGTTGCTGCCTATGGCGATGCGTTACGCCGGTTTAATAATGATGATGGCAAAGCGCAAAGCTGGTTAAAGGGCTTACTTGGTAACGTAGTGGTGTTCGACACCGGTGGCCGCGGTGCCACTACATCTTTTGTTGAACGCGGTTTAGGTGATGTACTGATCACCTTTGAATCTGAAGTTAACGGCATTATCAGCAAGTTTCCTGAGCAACAGTTTGAACGCGTCGTGCCGCCAACCAACGTACTGGCTGAGTTTCCGGTGGCCTGGATTGACAAGAATGTGCAGCGCAACGGCACTGCCGTGCAAGCCAAAGCCTATCTGGAGTTTTTGTATACTAAGCCGGCGCAGCAGGTATTAGCGCGCCAGTTTTACCGCGTACATCAGCCAGACGTGGTAGCGGCAACCGCCGGGCAGTTTCCTGCTACCGAATTATTTACTGTTGAAGAGGTGTTTGGCAGTTGGGAAAAGGTACAACAAACCCATTTTGTTAGTGGCGGTGTACTTGATCAATTGTTGGCCGACATTAAACGCTAGCCGTGGCCTTTTACCGCAGCGATAACAGCAAACGCGTGCTACCCGGCTTTAGTATCAGCCTGGGTAGCAGTTTGTTTTTTATCAGTTTGGTTATTCTGTTGCCAATCACCGGCCTGGTGGTGCAGGTAGCCGGTTTAAGCTTGGCGCAGTATTGGGCGATTATCAGTGACCCGCGCGTGGTAGCCTCTTACAAAGTTACCGCCTCAGCAGCTGCCGTGGCCAGTGTGTTTAATTTGTTTTTCGGCCTGTTAATGGCCTGGATTTTAACCCGTTACCGCTTCCCGGGCAGGGTACTGCTCGATGGCCTGATGGACTTACCCTTTGCGCTGCCTACTGCCGTGGCAGGGTTAACCTTAGCGGCAGTGTTTTCCACTCAGGGTTGGTTTGGCCAGTATTTGGCGTTGTGGGATCTTAAAGTGTCTTACACCTGGCTGGGTATTGTGGTGGCAATGACCTTTACCAGTGTGCCTTTTGTGGTGCGCACGGTACAGCCGGTACTGGAAGAATTTGGTCCCGAATACGAAGAAGCCTCGGCAACGCTGGGGGCCAGCCCCTTACAAACCTTTTTTAAAGTGATACTGCCGGAAATAAAGCCGGCATTGCTGACCGGTACGGCACTCGCGTTCACCCGCAGTTTGGGGGAGTTTGGTGCGGTGATTTTTATCGCCGGTAATTTGCCGTGGCAAACCGAAGTGACCTCACTGATGATTTTTGTCCGCTTGCAGGAATTTGACTATGCGGCAGCAGCAGCGATAGCCAGTGTGGTGTTGCTGGTGTCGTTAGTGTTGCTGTTTGTCATTAACGGCATGCAACAGCGTTATCAACATATTACCGGTGGGCCCAAATGAGCCAAACATCATTAAATAGCCGCCAGCGCTGGCTGCGGCCGCTATTAATCAGCAGCGGGGTGGTGTTAACCCTGTTGTTGTTAGTGGTGCCGCTGATTTTTATTTTTATTGCGGCATTTTCAGCCGGTGTTGGTGGCGTCTGGCAAAACCTGACCGAGCCGGATATGCTGCATGCGATTGGCCTGACCTTGCTGGTGGCTGGCTTAACAGTGCCGATAAATTTGATTTTCGGCACCCTTATCGCCTGGTGTGTTACGCGCTTTAGCTTTCCCGGCAGGCAGCTATTGCTGACGCTGATTGATATTCCGTTTGCCGTGTCGCCGGTAGTGGCCGGTTTATTGTATCTGTTGCTGTATGGCAGCAACGGGCCCTTTGCCAACCTGCTGGATCAACACGATATACAACTGATGTTCGCCTGGCCGGGCCTGGTGATGGTAACGGTATTTGTCTCCTGCCCCTTTGTGGTACGCGAGTTGGTGCCGCTGATGTCAACTCTGGGCACCGAACAGGAAGAAGCTGCAGTGTTACTCGGCGCCAGTGGCTGGCAGGTGTTTTGGCACATTACCTTACCTAACATCCGCTGGGCGCTGTTGTACGGCGTTATTTTAACCAATGCCCGCGCTGTGGGCGAGTTTGGCGCCGTGTCGGTGGTTTCCGGTACCATACGTGGCCAAACCAATACCCTGCCTTTACATATTGAGCTATTGCAACAAGACTACAACACGGCTGGTGCTTTTATTGCAGCGGCACTACTTACCTTAATTGCTATTGCCACCTTAGTGGTTAAAGCGTTTTTACAGTGGAAACTGGCCCGCGATGAACAATAAGCAACCTTTATCAGAGACACCTGTTACCGTTGGTCTGCGCGAGGCATTTTTATACTGGCTAAAGCTGGGTTTTATCAGCTTTGGCGGCCCGGCCGGGCAGCTGAGTATGATGCATCAGGAACTGGTAGATAAGCGCCGCTGGATCTCTGAAGCGCGTTTTTTGCATGCGCTGAATTACTGCATGTTATTACCGGGGCCTGAGGCGCAGCAACTGGCAACCTATATCGGCTGGCTATTGCATGGTGCTAAAGGGGCTTTAATCGCTGGCCTGCTGTTTATTTTGCCGTCGTTTTTTATCCTCAGCCTGCTGGCCTGGCTATATATGGCGCATGGTGATGTACCGCTGGTACAAGGCCTGTTGTATGGGGTAAAGCCGGCGGTAACGGCCATAGTGCTGTTTGCCGCCTGGCGTATCGGTAAAAAAACCTTACATACTACCGCGCTTAAACTGCTGGCACTGGCCGCGTTAATTGCCATAGCCTGGCTGCAGCTGCCTTTTCCTTATATTGTGGCGGCGGCCGCTGTAATCGGCTTAGTGCTAATGCGCTGGTGGCCGGCGCAGTTAAAAGTGCCGCCAGTGTCGCATGGCAGTGGCAACGCTCACGCTGCTCCAGCCGATGCCGTAATAAACGACAACACGGCATTACCCAAGTGGCAGCTATTTAGCTGGCGCAAATTGGTTTTGGGCATAGCACTGGGGCTGACCATTTGGGCCTTATCTCTCGGGGTGTTGGTTATGCTGTATGGCTGGCATAGCCCGCAAGCGCAGTTGGGCTGGTTTTTTACCAAGGCCGCACTGCTAACCTTTGGTGGCGCTTATGCGGTGTTACCTTATGTGTACCAGGGCGCGGTAGAGCACTACAGTTGGCTGACTGCGCTGCAAATGATCGATGCGCTGGCGCTGGGTGAAAGCACGCCCGGGCCTTTGATTATGGTGGTGACTTTCGTTGGCTTTATTGCCGGCTGGACGGAGCAATTGTTCGGCCCAAACATGCTGCCGCTGGCCGGTATGCTGGCGGCCGCCATTGTCACCTTTTTTACCTTTTTGCCGTCCTTCCTGTTTATTTTAGTTGGCGCGCCGCTGGTAGAGCGCAGCCGAAAACAAGCCGCCTTTACCGCCCCGCTCACCGCCATTACCGCGGCAGTGGTAGGTGTTATTGTTAATCTGGCACTGTTTTTTGGCTATCACGTATTGTGGCCGCAAGGGCTTAGCGCCAGCCTGGATTGGATTGCCTTACTGCTGGGCATCGCCGCCGGCATAGCATTGTTTCGCTATCAACAAAGCATTTTGCGGGTGCTGTTGGTTGCGGCATTAATGGGGGCGCTGTTAAATCTCAGCCTGTTTTAACTGGCCACCCCCAGCGGTGTCGCTGCACGTTGTCTGGCGCGCTCGCTACGCAAAATACTTAACGGTTGTGGCGCTTGCCAGTGGTGAATATTGATGCCGCGCAACAGTGCGCCTTGCGCTAACAATCGCTGTTGAAGTTGTTCAAGCTCTGATAGCAGCTCATGCGTTAAATTTAACTGCAATTGTTGCAGCAGGTTGTCTCCGTATAGTCGTTTTAATTGTACGCTGTTTTTTCCGGTCTGTTGTTGTAACAGCGAAGCGCTTGTCTCTGATTGCAGGCGTGTCAACAGCGGCACATCCAGTAACGGGTCCATTATTCTTAAAACCAGCTCGGGATAATCATGACAGAAGTCTACGTCTACAGTTAATGCTTGTAACTCCCCATTAGCTAACCGGCTTAAACCCAGCAAGTATGTATCAGCACCATTGGCTTTGGCTTGTAGCGCCAATATGGCGCTGTCCTGACAAAAAAAACCATATAGCCGGTGTTGGCTGCCAGCATTTTTTATTTCAGGTTCTGAAAAGCTCGCTAACGACAGTAAGGTTAGGGGTTCATTACTAAACTGCTTTGTCAAAGCGCCAGACACCACCGCGAGCCCCAATGCTGACGGATGATTGCTGTATTGATACCAAATGGCGGCAGGATAGCGGTTTTTGTTCCTGGCGTGCTGCCGGATGTGATGGGCTGACATAAATTTTTAACCAGTTTGTTATTTAGTATGCTGTAAATAGCAGCTAATGTGCCAAACTTAAATCTAAATTAACTTTATGATTTTATATAACTTATTTTCATGCGGATAACTTTGTTACCGCAATAGATGTTGTTCTGGCCGCACAGTGTTGCCCAAGCAGCAGGCTTGTCAGGTTGGCTGCTGCCAGGGCGACACCCGGTTGCTGATCCAAACCTCTTCTGTATATAAAACATATAATAATCAAATGCCTAAGATTTATTCTCGCCTGGTTTGCCCTTGGTACAGTTCCTGCGTTAGTTGCATCTGTTTTATCAGCAAAGAGACGTAAATTATGAGCATTGAATTTATCTGGCGTTTGCCTGTGGCGGGTGATGGTCGTGCTGCCCACAGCGCTGACTGGAATCGCGGTGATTATCAGGCACAAGGTAGTCATCGTAACCAGTTTTCCCGCCTGGGCGCTAATCGTGATGGCTACACCTATTATGATCATCTGCTACAAATTGGCCGAGCTGCCGAAATTAGCGGTTTTAACGCCTTATTTATTGGCCAGAGTGCTGCGGGTGAAGAGCCGCAAATTGTGGCCGGAGCGCTGGCGCGGGAGGTGCGGCGCTTACGCTTTATCGTGTCGCTGCCTGCAGGTTTAGTGTCGGCGGTTTACAGCGCAAAAATTGCCAACAGCTTTCAACGCCTGTCAGGTGGCAGGCTTAACTGGCACTTGTATCACAGCGAGACGAAAACACCGGCGTGGCACGGCAGGTCCTGGACCCTGGCCGGGCAACTGGATCGCAGTGCCGAGTTTCTCACTTTAACCAAGGGGTTCTGGCAGCAAGCGCCTTACAGTTTCGAAGGCCGGTATTTTTTGGTTGAAAATGGTGGTTTTCCGCCAGCCTTGCAAGGTGAACGTTATCCAACGGTTTATCTGGACGGTAATACTGACGCACAGTTGCAACTGAGTGCCCGCCATGCCGATGTGCATATCTTGCCGGTAGCGCCTCTGGCTGAAATAACCCAACAAGTTGCTCAGTTAAAGCATGCAGCCAGCGAGCAGGGACGTGCAGTGAAAGTGTATCTGAGTGCTGATGTGATAGCGCGACGAGACGATGACGCCGCCTGGCAAGAAGTGCAGCAACGTTTTGCTGAAGCCACCGTTAAAACTGTGCCATTACATGGTACGCAAAACGGTGTAACAGATTTTGATCAGTTACGGCAAGACGCAGTGATTTGGCGTGGCTTCGATTATCTGCGCGAGGGGGAAGCGGCAGGCTTAGTGGGTGGCTATGACACTATAGCAACACGGTTGCTGGACTATATCAACCTGGGCATTACTGGCTTTGTGTTAGGTGCTAACCCACACCTGGAAGAAGCATGGCGGCTGGGCGAGCATCTGCTACCAAGGGTTCGGGAAGCATTACCTGGTAAGTTAGCGCTGGCGTCTGAGCTGGCTGAAGCAATTTAAGGAGCGGTTCTATGGTACAGTTTCATTGGCGTATTCCAATTCATGGTTGCAAGGGCGATATCAGCAAAACCCATTATTCCCGTGGGACTTGGGGCCCCTTAGTTGCCGGCAACCAAACCCCTGCTATTATTCACGGTCAATCTGATGGCATTCCATACCATGATTATTTGTTGGAGGTTGCCCGTGCTGCCGAGTTGGCTGGTTTTGATGGCGCTTTAATTCCGTCGTTTCAGGATTCAGAAGATCCCTGGGTTATCGCGTCGGCTATCGCGCGCCACACGAAAACCTTACGTTTTATGATTGCCTATCAACCGATGTGGTTTGATCCCTTGTATGCAGCGAAAGCGTCTGCCAGTTTGCAGCGTTTATCCGGCGGCAGGTTGCTGTTTAACATTATTACCGGTGGCGGTGGCCCGGGGCAGTTATGGTGGGGCGATCGTATCGCACATGCTGACCGTTATCAGCGTACGGTAGAGTTTCTGGACGTGTTCAAAGGCGTTTGGTCGGGCAAGCCATTCAGTTATCAGGGCAAGTTCTATCAGGTAGACAATGCCCAGTTACCGCAGCCCCTGGCAGGCCAGGTATGGCCGGAACTTTACTTTGTCGGGTCGTCAGACGTGGCATTGGCAGCCCAGGGCAAGCATGCCGACTTTGATTTAAGTCACCTCGAACCCTGGGATGGCCTGATAAACAAATTTAAGCGTGTGCATGAGCTGGCATCTAAAGACGGCCGTCATGTTAAGCCTGCGGTACGGTTTAACATTATTGCCCGTAAAACTGAGGCTGAGGCCTGGGATGTCGTCAGGCATGCCTGGTCAAAGGTCGATTGGGATGCGGTAGAAGAAAAAGCTGCCAGGCAAGGCCGTGGTGACGGTGTGGGTTCCTGGCGTATCAAAGCACAGCGCGGACAGCAAGTGGAAGACCTGATTGTCGAAGGCCTGTGGGCCGGCTTTGGCACTTTAGGCAGCCAGGGTTCGCCGCTGGGTTTTGTTGGCAGTTATCAGCAAGCTGCGGCTTATATTGATAAATATATTGATGCCGGTGTGCGTGGTTTTATTCTGTCCAGCACTCCGGCATTGGAAGAGGCCTTTCATGTTGGCGAAGAGGTATTACCGCTGGTTAAAGGCCGTTTTGTTGATGAATTACAGCAACAGGAACAAACTGGCAGCTAAGTAGTAGTAAAGCCGAAGCAATCGCTTCGGCTTTACTTTAGTGCTCTTTGCGGTTAGCCCAATATAGTGTCAGAAGAAAAACCGGGATCCAGAGTAAAAACAAACCTTGTAAACCGAGCCATTCCCCCAGCAAACCACCGGCAATAGCCCCGACAAAAGCCCCGGACATATTGGATAAATTGTAAATACCGGAAATTTTGCTTTTGCTGACCGGTAACTGGCTTAACTGCAAGGTACGTGATAAGCCAATTAAAGACGAGCCACTTCCAAGCAGAACAGTGCCGATGGCAAGCCAGATAAATTGCAGGCAGGTACCTAGCAGCAATAAACCGGCAATGGCCAGCAAGACACTGAGTAACTGTACTTTTTTCCTATCCATAATAGCCAGCAAGTGGCCCAGAGCAAAAGAGGCGGTGACGGTTGTAAGCCCTTGAATCGTTACCAGCATCACCGCCAACTCGTCTGGCAACATGGCTACAGTAAGCGCCAATACCAGAATAAAAGTAGTGAATACCGCCCCAGTTGCACTGTTCACGAATTCGACAACGCAGCTATCGCGTACCGCTCTGATATTCCACAGCGCTTTGAGCTGTAACAAAAAGCCTTCTGCCGGTATAGTGTGCGCGGTTTCAACAGCGGCCTCTTCACCGGGCAACACTTTATGGCTGCATAACGCCATAATGCCAAACATCAGCGCTACTAATAAATAGCTCCAGGTATAACTGGTATGGCTAACCATCAGGCTGGCCAAAACCGGGCCTAATATCATCACGCCGAATGACTGCGCGCCTCTGTACCAGCCTGTTTTAGCCGGCCCCAGCAGGTGCAATTGCTGTAAAAAGGAGCTGTTCATTGCCACTATGCGAAACGGGATCGCCAGACCCACCAAGCCGCGTGTCAGGGCAACGCCATACCAGACGCTCACCCAGGGAATACAGGCATTTAGCAACATAGGTACCAGGCTGGAAAGCGCATAGATGCTGCGGGCACCGTAACGGGCGATAATAAAACCGGCCGGTAGGGTAACCAGTAAACGGCCAAAAGCCTCCAAAGCGGCGATATAGCCAATTTGCGCATTATTCGCGCCAAGATGCAGCGCATAAAAGGTGGTAACGACCCGGCCAAGGCCAATTGCAACACCGCCAAAGACGGCCAGCAACATAAAACTGCGTAAAAAGCCGTGCTGATTCAATGGCTGCCCTTACTCAACAGATCTTGCAGAATATCGTCTGTAATATCACGCAAAGTGGTGTCACGCCGCTTACGCGGGTGCGGTTGTGGTACCGTGACAACTCGGGCAATTTTGCCCGGATTAGCTTGCATTACAACCACCCGGTCAGACAGATAAACGGCTTCTTCCACGTCATGGGTTACCATAACCACGGTGCTGCGTTGTGTCAGCCAAATGTGTTGTAACTCGGTTTGCAGCTTAATACGTGTCAGGGCATCCAGTGCACCAAAGGGTTCGTCCAGTAATAGCACCTGAGGCCGGTTAACCAGGGCCCGCGCGATAGCAGCGCGTTGTGCCATACCGCCTGATAGCTGATGCGGGTAAACATTGGCAAAGTCCTGCAGGTTAACCAAAGCGAGGTGATGTGCGACTCGGGTGGCTCGCTCTGTACTGCTGAGTTTACTGTTGGTCATAGCCAGATTAATATTCTGTGCTACCGTCATCCATGGTAATAAGCGATGGTCCTGAAACACAATACCCCGCTCTAACCCGGTTCCGGAAATGGTGGTGCCGTCCAGACGTAAACTGCCGGAGTCGGGTTGATCTAATCCCAGGATCAGCCTTAACAACGTTGACTTACCACAACCACTTGGGCCAACGATACTGACAAACTCGCCGGCTTGTACCGTCAGCGAGACATTGTGCAGTACTTGCAGTCGTTGGCCACGAATATCAAAGTGTTTATTTATATCAAGCGCCTGTAAGGCACCCGTCGCAGCGCCACGGTGCCGGAATGGCGCGGCAGTATCTCCGTTGTTGGACGTTGTCGGCAACGGGGTTGCCGGCAATAAGCGGTTCATAACAATTCCTTTAATTAACAATTATCAACTAGGGCGCCAGGCGAGCAGCCGACGTGCCAACCAGACACAAAACTGATTCATCGCAAAACCCAGTAGGCCAATAGTGGTAATGCAGATGATGACGACATCCATCCGCTCGGCCAACTGGGCCCGTTCCATAATCACACTGATACCGGGGCCGACGGTAAACAGCAGTTCTACCCCTACCGTGGCAAGCCAGGCAAAAGCCACGGCATGAAATACGCCGGTCATAATCGAGGCCGTGGCACCGGGCAACAGGACATAACGAAACAATTGCGCTTTGGACAATGACAAGCTGCTGGCCAGTTCACGGTAGCGTGGCTCGACCCTTGTCAGGCCTTCGTAGCTGTTGAGTAACATCACTTCAAAAGTTGCCAGGCTGACGATAATCAACTTGGCCGTTTCAGTGTTGCCAAACCACAGGCCAATGAGTGGGATAAGCCCCATGGTCGGAATTTGTCGCAGGGTGTGATAAACCGGGCCCAGCGCCAAATCCAGCCAGCGCCAGTACACCATCAGCAAGCCAAGTACTAAGCCGATACTGCCGCCGGTCAGCAAGCTTTGTAATGCTACCCACAAGCTGGCGCGAATATTAAGCAACAACTCGCCACTGCTGATCAGTGCGACGGCGCTGTGCGCCAGGTGCTGCAGCGGTACAAAGGCATAGGCATACTGTGGCCCAAGCGTGGATAAAAGCTGCCATAGCGCCAGCAATAGCACTGGCACAATAATGCCCCGGCACACTATGGTTGTGCGGCTGCGGCCTAGGTTATTTGTCAATTTCATCAGTGGCGTCCTTAGGCGAGTTGCCAACGGTTAAGTCTGCGTTTCAGCACTTTGAACGCTCTGTCCAGACTAAAACCGATGATGCCGGTAAGCAGCACACCCACCATGACAACATCGAGTTGAAACATCTGGCGGCCAAATTCCATCATCTGGCCAATACCACTTTCGGCGGCCAATAGTTCTGCGCCAACCAACACCCCCCAGCTCCGGCCTAGTCCCAGCCGCATTCCTGTTATTACCGGCGCTATGGTTGCAGGCAGCAACAGCAATTGGAATGTCTGCACAGTGCTAAGTTGATACACTTTGGCAACTTCTTTGGTGGCGCGGGATACATTGCGCACCGCGTCATAGGCGGCTAATGCAACAGGAAAAAACGCGGCTTTAATTACGATCAGTATTTTGAACGTTTCCCCAATACCAAATAGCAGGATCAAGATCGGGATCAGCGCTACCGATGGCACCTGGCGAATAATGTTGAATAGCGGCGCGCTGAGATCCTCCAGTAAAGGACTGATGCCCATCAACAAACCAAACACCATGCCAATAAGGCACCCCAATACAAAGCCCACCGCCAGCCGCGACAAGCTGACACTCAGGTGCATACTGAGTTCACCACTGTGCCATAAGTCGCTAAAGGCCTGACCTATCACTGCAGGTGGAACCATCAACTCCGGTGGGAACCAGCCGGTACTGGTGACATATTGCCAAACCGCGGCCAGTACCAGTAACGGCAGTAAAAATGCCAGCGAAGGTACCGTTTTATTCAGGCTGTGCAATATGCTGTGACCGGCGCTATGGCGGTGTTTATGCTGCGTCAGCACTTGGGTTAATTGTGATTGTCCGGGCATGGTGGTGTTCCTTAGCGATTAAGCGGCATTAACGGCATGCTGCAGTGGTGGCGGGCCAGCGTGCAGGTGCAGGGCCTGGCTGACACTTAGCGCTATCCGTTCCAGCGGGGCGGCAAGCTGATATTGATAGCTGCTACCGTCAGCCACCTTTACCAGGCTACTGTCTTTTAAAAACACCGTTGCCGGCACAGTTAATGCGCCAAAAAAACTGAATAGCGGCCGTAACTGATGTTCTAATACCAGTGCATGTAACTCGGTACCGCCGGTGGCCGCCAGCAATACGGTTTTGCCTTTTAGCAGTTGGGGGTCGAGTAAATCGATAAAGTGTTTAAATAGCCCGGTATAAGAGCCTTTGTATACGGGGCTGGCCACCACGATGATATCTGCTGCACTAAGCTGCGCTACGGCCTGTTGCAACGCGGGCGGCAGTGCTGTTGGATCTGTGGTTTGTGCCAGATAAGGCGCAAGTTCGGCAATACTCAGTAAGCTTAACTGGCTAACGCCGTGACTGGCAAAGCTATCAAGGTAGCTTTGCACCAGGGTAGTCGTACGCGATAGGGTGCTAAGGGCGCCTGATAAGCCAACGACTTTTAGTGTTTCAATGCTCATAAATAACTCCTGATAACAAGATAGACGGCCCGGCTTGCTAACATACCTGGCCGTATGTCTTTGGCTTTTATTAGCCACGTTTGGCGGCAATAAAATTGGCGATAGCCCCTTCTGGCAGCGGTTGTGGCCCACCGAGCACTTCTGCTTTTAAGGTGATCTCCGCCGCTTCTTCCAGGCTGGCCAGTTGCCTGGCCAATGCCAGCACGCCCTCTTTGCCCCAGGCAAACAAACCTCTGTTGCGCAGTAATACCGCCGGAGCCGAAGGCGCCTTTCGCAGTGACGCTAATACGGGTTCTGCCGCGTAGCGTGGTGCCCAGTCTCCCAGCGGTATTTCGTCAACTCCGGCGCGCTTGGCCACCGACCAGTAGCGCAATGGAAATGGCTTATGCGCTATTGCATAGGCCGTCAGGTTTGGCGAATGGGTGTGGATAATGGCGTTCAGATCCGGACGCTCGCGAAACACCGAGGCATAAATTTCAATGACTTCGATCAAACCGCGATTTGGTTCGCCAGCCAGATGTTGGCCACTCAGGCTTACCTCGATGGCGCCGCCACGGCTGGCAATGACAAAATGGTCACTGTCTGGCAGGCGGATACCGCCATTAAAAGCGCCACTGCGTCCTGCCGGTGCCAAAGCGCCAAACTCCAGCAGATAACGGCCTGCTTCGGTAATTTCGTGCTGAGCCTGGATGGCGTGAGCCGACAGTGGCCGCAGTGTAGTTGTTGCTTGTAGTGTGGTTGTCATATTAAGTCCTTAATTTAGTTTGTATTAATTCGGATCAGGCAGAGCGTCGCTTGTTTTGTTGGTTAATCCGCGCCAGTGGTTCTGCGGCTATCCAGGCATTAATGTCAAAGTCGCCTTTTAAAAAGCCCCACTGCAGCAGGAAGTCTTTGTAGCTGGCTAATGCACTAATGGAAGTTTCATCCAGTGTTGTGTGCAGGTGCCGGTGCACAGTAGAGCCATATGCAAAGCGTACCCATTGTTCAGCCCAGCCGGTTTCGCGTGAAATTTCACGTATGGTTTCAATAGGATGTGTCTCGGCCCAATAGCCAACTTCAACGACGGTGCTTAAAAACCGGTCTACAAGTTGCGGATGGTCGCGTAGGGTATTGCCATTCACAGTAAGCGGGCGTGGGGTGCAGTTATTTATGCGCACCGCTTTGTCAGGGTGAAAGCCCAAATCCAGAACCACCTGGGCACCGAGCAGATGCGCGGTTTCAGCGCCTCTAACATCTTTTACATAGATGGCATCTACTTCGCCTTTAATCAGCGCATGCGCCACGGCGGTATAGCTGTGCTGGCGGGGGCGGCGTACTGCAGTATCCGGTGCCAACACATGCTGAACTGGCGTATCATGCTGAATAACATCAACAAATTGCACATCGTTATGATTGATCCCAGCCAGCTCTAAGCTGGTAATAAAGGCTTTTAATGCACTGGCTCTGGCAACGTCGATGGTGGTGTTATTGGCTTTTTTCGGCAAACCCAGACGGCGGCCTTTTAAGTCGTGAATACTGTTGATACCTGAGCCTGGCAGTGACAGGATCACCTGATACTCATCAATCCAGGAAATGCCAATTACCCGGGTGTCGGTGCCGGCCGAACGGGCCCAAATTGGCGGTATACTGCCGCCAAGACGAAAAGAATGCGGTAGTGTATGTTCAAAATGCGAAGCCAGTTGTTGCGGATCATTGGATTCCTGCAATGAACGCACTTCAATGCCGGACGGTGTAAATTCGTGCTCGTACCAGCCTAACTGGGCGGCAATACCCAGCGGGGTAGGAATGCCACAGCGCGTGTACCACAGCGTGTCCAGTTGCTGTCCGCCAGCGGACAAATGATTTGACATAGTAAGGTTTCCTTATATCGAATAGTTTTTTAACAAGTGTTTATTGTTTAGCTGCAGTTATAAGTAGCAGCATGCATGCCAGTTAGCTATGTAGTGGCTTTTGTTTTTTAATTTGTTGTTTTAATTAAAATTTAATTGATTTTTGGCTGCGGGCAACGCCATGGGGCTTACGTTGGTGACTGTGAAACAACAGCTTGCTGTTGTTGCCGCAACACTGGTGTAGCGGGCTGTTGTACAGCAAACAAAAAAACACCCGCGACAGGCGCGGGTGTGAAGTAGCAACTGGTGACAGCTAATCTGTCAGCAGCTGTGAGTTGTTGTCGGCAGGTTGGCTCAAATCCTGCCAATAGTTTGTTAGGGCTAACTCGGTAAGGGCACGCTCAACATACTGCGGCGCAACCAGTTCACTGATGTTTAGCGGACGGCGGATCATCCGGCGCTGCACCGAAATGTCAATGGCATGCCGGTAGTGCGAGTAAACATAATGATTAAAACGAGGAGACCAGCGTTCACGCCAACTCAGTGTTGGATCATGCCAGCTGCGTAAAAACACCGATTCAGGTTGGCCATCGCGAGTATTAAACGCCAGTAACCGGGGCTTGTTTTCTTCCTGCGATTGCCAGTGTGCCGCTTTCACCCAGGCCGTTACCAGCAATTGTGTTAGTTCGGGATAGCGTTCGATAAAGTCATGGTGGCCCCACAGCTCTGTGCGCATTTTCCAGTCTGCCGGTGCGCCTTTAGTTGACCAGATAATTTTTGCCGCCTGACGGTCTTCCAGCAGATAGGCCTGAGACGTAATAAAAAATGCATCTATATTACCTGCTGCAACTGCTGCGGCACCTGCCACAGGGTTAATATTCAGAATGCGAAAGTCTTTATACTCCAAACCCTCGGATTGCAACAGTTTAATAAACTGCAACTCCCAGGGTCTGCCCCGATGCACCGCAATGCGTTTACCTTTTAAATCGTGGATGGTTTTCGCCGTGGAATTCAACGGTACAACCAAAAAGGCATCGCCGCCGCGGCCATTAGGTACTAATAAGCGGGTGCTGACGCCACCAGCGTTAACCACCAGTGACGGCAGATCACCATAGCTGGCAAAATCCAGTGAGCCATTGGCAAAGCCCTCATTGATCATCGGGCCTGTTGCAGCGTGGGCGGTAGCGAAGTACTCAAGCGCAATACCACGCTGTTGCAGTTGCTGCTTTAACCAGCCCTGATGCTCAATGACGGCCAGTGTGCTGCCTAAATCCAGCTTGCCGTCAGGTTGGACATGCACACCTCCGGCGATGCGTATCTTTTGAGGATAGTCTTGCGCCAGGCTGATACTGCTAAAATGTGCCAGTATCAGACCGAGCAGAAGCAGCTTAAGTTGTTTCATCTTGTGTTCCTTAGCGCCACTCAGTGGCGCACTGTAAGCAGTATTTTAATAATGAACCGTCAGTGATAACGCAAAAGTACGGGGCTGGGCAAAAACCCGCCGTACTGCGTTATTTGATGGGCCGGTAGCCAGCATGGTGTACTCTTTATCCGCCAGGTTGCGGACAGAGGCCGTAATTTCAACGTTTTCAGATGGGGTGATGTAGCTGATACGAGCATTGCTGAGGGCATAACCAGCCTGCTCCAGTAGCGGGTTATTCTGTGTCACAGCATTAAAGTATTGCCGGCTGCGGTAACTTAAATCGCCAGCCAGTGTTATGGCGCCACCATTGGTTAACGCCCAGTCGTACTCTGCGCTAATCGTGGCGCTGCGTCTGGGTGCCCGGGCGAAGTCATTGCCTTTCGCATTGGTGAGCTGGCCAGCTCTGACAGTGGGAAAATCAGTATATTCCGTTTTCAGCAGGCCGAAGCTGGCATTTAACCGCAGGTTGTCGCTTGGGCTGGCCTGTATTTCCAGTTCAGCTCCGCGCACATATCCTGTGCCGGCATTTTGCAATACGGCCTGGGCGTTAGGATCCCCCGGCCTTACTTGCAGCACTAATACCTGAATGTCGCTGTAGTCGTAATAAAACACTGCGCCGTTAACCACCAGTTTGTTGTCCAGCCAGCTGCTTTTTACGCCAAACTCGTAGGAGTCAATTACCTCAGGGTCTATGGCATCAACGGTATTTTTGTCATTTACGGCAAAGCCGCCGGCACGAAAGCCTCTGGCGTAACGAAAGTAACTGTTTATGCTGTCGCTAAAGCGATATTCAGGCGTAATGTCATAGGTTAGTTCGTCCCAGTCATCCTTGTTGTAATCTGTGTCGATGCTAAGCGGTGAACCAACGGCATGTGGTAGCCACCATTCAAGCGGGTTGATAAAGTTGACGGTGCCGCGTGGTCCGCCGCTGGTATAGCTGTAGTCAAAGTCTTTTTCTTCAAAGGAGTAGCGCAGCCCGCTGGTCAGGCGCAGGTTATCTGTTAGGTTGGCGGTCAGGCTGGCAAACAACGCATAACCTGAGGTGTCCTGTTCAAAGTACTTGCGTTCATAAAAGGTACCGCGTCTGCCTGGCGTACCGGCCGGCAAATCAGCAACAGTACCGCTGCTAATATCCGAGGTAAGTGACTCGGCAAAGTAAAATGCCCCCAGGATCCAGTTGATACGCTGCTCACGGGGCGATGTCAGACGAAATTCCTGGCTGAACTGGCTGCTGTCGGCCCAGGCATAGCTGCGGGCATTATCTACCGGAATGGCTGAGCCGCCGGTTAGGATCCGGTTACCGTTTTCAAACGCACTCACTGAGGTAAAACTATAACCATAATTCTGCCAGCTTAGTTTTACTGAGCCACCGTCCGCATCCCCGCGCTCAGCCGGATCGCCAACCTGGTTGATAACATCTATGCCGGCGGGGTCTTCAAAACCAAAATTATACGGCGGGTTGCGTGACGGGTCGGCAAAATAGTTAGACGGATTTTTATCGCCGTCCAAGGTACGGGTGTGGTAATTAAATAACAGTTCCCAATCGCTATGTGGCGTAAACAGTAGTTGCACTCTGGCCGCTGTGTCCTTGGTTGCACCTACATCACGACCAGAATAGAGGTTTTTTACCCAGCCGTCGCGTTGTTCGTTGTAAAACGAGATGCGCCCAGCCAGATAATCGTCATTGATAGCACCACCAAAGCCACCTTGTATCGCCCGTTCGTTAAAACTGCCAGCAGTGAGGCGGGCATAGCCGTCGCTGTAAAATGTTGGCTTGCGTGAGATAAAGTGTAGGGCGCCTCCTGTGGTGTTTTTACCCCACAGCGAGCCTTGCGGGCCACGCAGCACCTCTACCTGCTGCAAATCGAATAACGGAAAACCCTGAATATAAACGTTGTTAAGGTAAACATCGTCGTTATAAATACCGATGGGGCTAACGGTGTTAGCACCGACATCATTGGTACCTACACCACGTAAAAACCAGCGCGGCCGGGTACGGCCATCCGTTGCAGACGCCGATGCGTTCGGCACAAATTGTACGACATCGTTGGCGGTTCGAATGGCATCGGCAGACCGCAAAAAGTCACCCGAAATAGCGGTAATGGCCAGCGGTACTTCCTGCAATGACTCTTCGCGACGCTGCGCGGTAACCATAATGCGCTCGACCCCTGCATCAGGAGCCAGATTGCTCTGGCTTGCGGCTTCTGCCGAAGTGTTAAGTTGTGCAGTTGCCAGGTTGCTGTAAAGGCCTGCAACAGTGGCCAGTGTAACAATAGATAGCGTGTATTTTTGCTCAGACATCTCTCTTACCTTGTGCTGTAAATGACACCCGTAACGCCGGGTTAAAACGATATGTAGTGCAGAGCAGGGACTATGCCAAAGGGGTGTTTATTTTTATCTTATTGTATTTAAACGATAAAATTTAACTTTGCTGTGCTGGCCTGTTGTTGAGCGGGCAGCCTGAACGGAGCACTGCTGCTGTAGAAGCAAAGATGTCTGCATATGCGCAAATAGAATATAAAAAGCGTTATATATAATTACATTTAATTATTTTGGTTGTTTTTTCTGCGGGTGTAGGGTGACACCACCACCACTAAGGAGAATTTAGCCATGCAACACTATTGTTCTGATTGTTTGTTCTACCGTTTAGACCCGGGCAGTTTCAGTGATGAACAGACAACCAGCAGACGCAGGGCGTCAAAACAGGAATATCAGGCTTATGACATCTTCAATCAGTTATCCGCATACGTTTGCGCCATCGCGCCACCGGCAGTCTACTAGCAGCTCAACAGAGGTTGTCACTTTTGATAACCCTGCCGATTATGTGCTGAGTATCCGCGCAACAGCACTTATTTTTGAAGATCCACGCTCTAAATTGCTGTATCGCCGCCTGCAGCAAATAGCCCCCAGCAATGCCACCGCTTTGGTGATTGGCGAAACAGGTACTGGTAAAGAGCTGGTTGCCCGCCAAGTTCATCGTTTAAGCCACCGTGCCAAAGGCCCCTTTGTGGCCTTAAATTGTGCAGCCTTGCCAGAGAGCCTGATAGAAAGTGAACTATTTGGCCATGAAAAGGGGGCTTTTACCGGTGCGTTACAGCAAAAAAAGGGCTGGTTTGAAGCGGCAAACGGCGGCACGTTATTTTTAGATGAGATTGGTGATCTGCCAGCAGCAACGCAGGTGAAATTATTACGTGTGCTGCAAGAGCGCGAAATTTACCGGGTAGGAAGCAGGGTTGCCACCCCCATAGACGTGCGGCTGATTGCTGCAACGAATGTGCAGTTGGAAGAGGCGGTGAAAGCTGGCCGTTTCCGGGAAGATTTGTTTTATCGTTTAAATGTAGCCCGGCTGCATTTGTTGCCACTGCGCGACAGGCCGGGTGACATTATTCCGTTATGCCACCATTTTATTCAGGTGTACCAGCACCGGTTGCATCTTAGTGGCACTGTGTTGTCTGAAGAGGCACGCCATGCCCTGTTAACTTATCCGTGGCCCGGTAATATCCGCGAGCTGGAAAACGTGGTCCACCATGCCTTATTGGTGATGACGCAGCAACATATACAGGCAAAAGATCTGAATCTGAGTGGTTTTACACTCAGCGTTGCTGCCAATACTCCAGCCCGTGAGCAACTTAACACTACTTTTGTTGGTGCTGAGACCCAGGGGCTTGGGCAGGCATTGCAGCCTATTTTTGCCAGTGATGAACCAGACAAATTTGCTCATATCGAAAGCTGTGTCATTAAGGCAGCGTTTGATTACTGCCAGCAAAACCAGTTGCAGACCGCAAAGCTATTGGGCATTAGCCGCAATATTTTACGGCATCGGTTAAAGCTTTATAACTATTTGTAATACCAGCGCATTTAGCTTGCCAGCTGACACGCAAGGCCGTTGGCGGGAATGTGCTAAAAACCTGCATCAGCAGAACATAACAGAGATAGCTAACTGAAGGAGTGTTAAACATGAAGGCAATAAAACGTTTTGCAGCAACCACACTAATGGTGGTGGCGGCCTGGGTCAGTACCAGTAGTTCAGTACTGGCATCTGAGCATCTGGTCAGCACCGACTGGCTGGAAAAAAATCTGAATAATCCAAAGGTTAAGCTGATTGAGGTCAGCGTAAACCCGGGAGTTTATGAGCGTGGCCATATTGCCGGTGCCAGTAACTTTGTCTGGCACACCGATTTGGTTGATACGGTAAAGCGCGACATAGTAGCCAAAGATCAGTTCCAGCAGTTGCTGCGCAAGGCCGGTGTATCCAAAGACAGTACTGTGGTGCTGTATGGCGACACCAATAACTGGTTTGCGGCCTGGGGAGCCTGGATTTTTGATATTTATCAGGTGCCTAATGTAAAGCTGCTGGACGGCGGCCGTAGTAAGTGGGAAGCGGAAAAACGGCCACTGACGCTAGCGCAAAAGGCGGTTAAGCCGGGCAATATTACTCTGGGTGAGCCTGATTACAGCCTGCGTGCCGGTTTACAGGATGTGCTGGCGATTGCCGAAAAACGCCGCGACTACAGCCTGATAGATATCCGCTCTAAAGATGAGTATGAAGGCAAAGTATTTGCCCCGGCCGGTGTGCAGGAGCTGGCAGTGCGTGCCGGCCATGTACCGGGAGCGGTGAATGTACCCTGGGGTTCTGCAGTGGCAGCGGACGGTAGTTTTAAATCAAAAGAAGAGTTAAAACAGTTATATGCGGCAGTAGGTATCGATGGCAGCAAGCCGGTAGTGGTGTACTGCCGCATTGGCGAGCGCTCCAGCCATACCTGGTTCGCGCTGAAGAAAATTTTAGGCTACGACGTACGTAACTATGATGGTTCCTGGACGGAGTACGGTAATAGTGTCGGCGTGCCTATTACCAATATTGCCGGTACGGTATGGGGCGGTAAATAACACTACAGCTATTTTTTACACTTTCTTTGAGGGCCTTTTGGCCCTCTTGGCTATGCTAAACCGCTGATTTTTCTGTACAGGAGCTGCTGTGAGTTCAACTGCGTTGTTTTTACCCTTTAATAGCCGTGTGCGCTGGAGTATTACCTTTTTGTTGCTGGTGGCGCTTGGCGTCACGGCCTGGTATTTGCAGTACGATGCTCAGTTGAGTTTTTCAGTACTCAGCGGCGCAGCCTTTGGCTATGTTATTCAGCGCTCGCGTTTTTGCTTTTATTGTATCAGCCGTGATTTTATCGAACGGCGCGAAGCCCGCGGCTTGCTGGGACTGTTAGCGGCGCTGGTACTGGGGTTGGTTGGTTATCATGCGGTGTTTGGTGTTTTTGTGCCCGACGCCGCTAGTGGCCGTCTGCCGCCCGGTGCTCATATTGGTACCGTAAGTTGGGCGCTGGTGTTTGGTGCTACCGCGTTTGGCCTGGGTATGGCGCTGGCGGGCTCGTGCATCAGTGCAGTGTTGTACCGCCTCGGTGAAGGTGCTTTTAGTGGTTTGGTGGTACTGCCGTCGGTGTTGCTGGGTTTTTTGCTGGGTTTTTATTGCTGGAACAGTGTGTATTTGCAGTTTATGCAGCAAAGCCCGGCGATCTGGCTGCCGGCTGAGCTGGGCTATGCCGGTTCGCTGCTGGTTCAGCTGGCTGTGCTGGCGTTTTTAGCGGCCTTGCTGTTTAAATACGGCCGTGACAAAGCTGCTGCTACTGCGGCTTCGGCTTATCAGGCAATTTTTTTGCTGCGTTGGCCGGCTTATATTGGCGGTATTCTGGTGGCTGTTATTGCTACTCTGGCTTATTTGCGGGTAGCGCCACTGGGGGTTACCGCAGAACTTGGCAGTATCAGCCGTAGCCTGGGCAGTCAGCTCAGCAGTTTCCCCACCCGGTTAGAAGGGTTGGACACCTTGCGGGGTTGTGCCACTGTGGTAAAAGAAACCCTGCTGAGTAACAACGGGGTGTTTATTCTGGCGTTAATTGCCGGTGCTTTTGCCGCGGCGTTACCGGCTGGAGACTTTAAACCCAGCCTGCCAAAGCTGCGCGAGTTACCCAGGTTAATTGCCGGCGGTGTGTTAATGGGTTTTGGTGCCATGCTGGCACTGGGTTGTACTGTTGGCGTGTTGTTATCCGGCATTATGGCATCGGCGCTGTCTGGCTGGCTATTTTTGCTATGCTGCAGCGCAGGTTTATATGTCGGGTGGTGCTTAAGGCGAATAAAACAAGGGTAAGCACGCTGCCATTAACAAGTTAATGGCAGCGGCCGATTACGCTTTAAAACTGATAATCAAGCCCGACAAATAAATATCTACCCCGGCTTGTGCCAATATAGCCGCCAGCACTCTTAGAGAATGGCGACAACTTATCAAACGCATTACGCACACCCGCTCTTAACGTCAGGTCAGTATTGAATTGATAACCCGCTGTAATATCAAAAACAGTGTAGGAAGGGATAAACCCATCAGGGTTGGTGTCAATTTGCGTAATATCACTAATGTCACGCGTTCTGTCATAGGTATTGGCCACAATACTGCTATGCCAGTTTGCGTAGTGATAACTCAGGCGTGCTTTATTTACCCAATCTGTATAGCTTGTGCCGCCGGTGCGGTCCTGCAAGGGTAAGCCATCCTGATCTGAACGCTTATAACTTAGCAGGTAACTGAGTTTATTATTGAAACTCACCCGGCCCCACTGGTTTAAGTGGAGTTGATAGTTTAACGCCAGCTCGATACCTGAGGTTTCCACCCTACCAATATTGGCAAGCGGCGCGTCTACTTCGTCAATGCTGCCTTTGGTAAGCCCCGGATACCGATCTGCCTCACTCTGATCCAATGGGTTTCTTTTAATTAAGGCACCCAGGGCAGGATCAGTATCTTCGTTGTCCAGAATGTATTGGATGTTTAAGCGTGAAATCGTGTCTTTTTGCCGTATCAAATACCAGTCTGCAGACACAGTAAAGTGTTTGGCAGGTGACCAGACGGCACCGAAGGTTTGATTGATTGACGTTTCCGGGCGTAATTCCGGGTTGCTGACGTTGTTCATGTCAACCCGGCCGGTGCACTGGCCAATATTTTTGCCCATTGGTGTGCAGCGGGCCCAGTCGTTATAAAACCAGTAAGAGCCGGTTGGTGCCATATTCAGTTGCTGCAAGCTGGGGGCCCTAAATGTAGTATTGGCCGAGGTTCTTAGCAGCAACTCAGGCGTAAACTGGTATGCCACAGCAATTTTCGGGCTGGTGGCACCACCTACATCGTTGTAGTGGTCGTATCTTACAGCTAGTTGGGTTTCCAACCCTTCCGTGAGTGGTACGCTAAGCTCAGCATACACTGAGCTGATAGTACGGCTGCTGTCTGTTGTTGGACGGTTGAAATTACGCGCTTCACGCGCTTGGTCATGCTGTAGTGCCAGACCAACGGACAAGCCTAACTGACCACCTGCTAGCGTGTACAAGTCATTATTTGCCGCTTTAAGGTCAAACACACTGATGGCTGCCTGGCCATCACTAATATAGTCATCAAGCAGGGCCTTGGTTGCGGCGACAGAGTTAGAGCTGACAAAGGGATCAAAGCTACCGTCGGCAAAAGCGGCAGTTACCTTGCTACTGTTTACTCTGGGACGGTTTTGTTTGCTGCGGTTTTTGTGATGTAACAGTGATGCTGACAAATCCCAGTCACCCAAGGCGGCATCTATTCCTACTACCGATCTGAAACTGTCACTTTCTACCCAGTTATCGCCAAGACCAGCCTCAAATAAACGCCGGGTAAGTAAAATGTCTTTTCCTTCGGTAGATAAGCCGCCTAGCTCAGTGCGGTAAACTGCATCGGTTGGTTTTACCACTGCAGCAGCAGACGGAATGGATAGTGGCCAGGAATTAAAGGCCAGATCATCTTTGCCTAAACCGGCTTCAGCAAAAAGCTCAATATTGTCTGATAAACGATAACGTAACAAGGCATTGGCATTTAAGCGTTTAGTCTCAGAGTCTTGATAGTGGTTTTGGTCTGAAAAGCAATAATCGCCGCCACTAAGTGATTCTAATTGCCCCGGGCAGGCCTCGGCAACACGTCGTAAACCACCGGCTAACCGATATTCACCGGCGGTTAGTCCGGTAAACCGATAGTCACTGCCGCCCAGGGGGCGCCTATCTAAATTACTAATAGCATCATGGTTTTTCCAATAAGTGGGCTGTCGAGTTAAGCCATCCAGCGTTAGCAGCAGGTTATAGCCATCGTTATCAAGTGAGCCAAACCCTTTGGCTAAACCAATATTTAACCGCTCACCATCACCAGCTTGCCAGCCACCGTACTGGGCGGTTAAGGCTGTACCGGTATAATTCTGTTTGGTGCGAAAGTTTATGACCCCAGCTACAGCATCAGAGCCATAAATGGCGGCGGCACCATCATACAGCACTTCAATTTGCTCAATAGCTGACAGGGGTATGGTGTTCAAACTAACAATACTGGTACTTAAATTGGCAAAGGCATTTGGTGCATAGCGACGGCCGTTTAACAAAATTAAAGTATTTTGTGTACCCAGGCCCCTTAAGCTTACTGTATTAGCGCCCGGTGCAAAGCGGCCACCATCAGTACCAAACTCCAAATCTGCTTTAGGTAATACAGCGCTAAGTGCATCGGCAACAGTTGCCGCACCGGTTTGCGCTATCTGCTCACGGCTGAACACTTCAACCAGCGAGGTGCCTTCTTCGTTACTGCGTTTCAGGTTAGAGCCGACAACCGTTATACGCTCTACAGCGTTGTCATCTTTTTTAGTTTGTTCCGCCTGTACTATAGAGGTAAAAGCTAAAGAGAGTGGAGCCAGCATCGCGGCTAGTAATCTAGGTTTAAATTGCATAATTATGTCCTTGTTAACAATCTGAGGTTGCCGCTATATCTGATAACTTAGTGATAGATTTACCACCCGGCCACGGGCGTTGTACTGGGTCATATCGTAGTAATAAGAGCCGGCAGCAGGGTCAAACGGCGGATCACGATCGGTTAAGTTAGTTACCGACAACGCCAGCACGCTATTGGCAAAGCCGCTGTAGCTGAGTTGGGCATTAAACTGCACATGGCTGTCTACCTTGCTGTTAAGGCTGGGGTTACTGGCCGCAGTCGCCACTTTTTGCTGGTAGCTGCTGGTGTAATCGGCGCTGATTGTGGTTTGCCAATCCTGATACTGCCAGTTCAGGCTGGTATTGCTTTGCCAATGCGGCAGCGCCCCAAACTGATTGGTTCCGGCACCGTTAATAACTGGTTGCTCAGCCACTAACGATTGCTTATAACCCATTAAATGCGACCAGACGGAGCTCAGGTTTAACTGCTGGCCTGCAGCAAGTTGCCAACGATGGGTAAAATCAATATCAAAGCCCGACACTTCCCGTACGCCCTGGTTGCGGTATTGATTGGTAATAATTTGCAAGCGGCCTTGTTCGTCGCGGCGAATGCGGTCCGGATACAGTTGCGGGTTGTTAATGATAAACTGCGCACTGTCGCTGGCGATCACATCCTGCTGTTCTATCCGAAACACATCTATACCAATGCTCGAATGACGGGCAAATGACCAGATCACCCCAGCGTTAATATTGGTTGAACGCTCTGCCTTCAAATCCGGATTACCGGCACGGAACTGACTAAAACCGCGACTGGCCCCCGGTGTAATAGGATCATTCGGATCGATTACCGCGCCATAACTTACCGTATTGCTGTTCGCTATTTCCGGCAATGACGGGGCCCTGAAACCGCGTGACCACGAGGCCCTCAGCAGCCAGTCTTCATTCAGAACATAGTGGGCGCCGATTTTGGGTGAAAAGGCGCTGCCAAAATCGTCATAGTGATCAGCACGGCCTGCTGCCGTTAACGTCAAGTCGGTCAGCAGCGGTATGGTAAACTCGGTAAAAGCCGCAATAACTTCGCGCTTACCATCGACTAAATTAATCGCCGGGCGCAGCTCAGTGCCAGACAGCACCTCATAGGAGGTACCGGCCTGCATTTGTTCGCGGCGTAAATCCACCCCCGCAGCAAAGGCCAGTGGCCCGGCTGGCAACTCTGCCAGTATGCGGCTGGCACTGAAATTCAGCGAATCGATACGGTAATCACCGGGGCGACGGGTTTGCAGGCGCAGGGCGTCTATCACATCGGCACTGTTACCGCCTTCGGTAAAACGGTAACTACCATCAGCCAGAATTTTTTCAAAGGCATAGCGGTTAACAAAATTATCCACATATTCACGCTGGCGGCTTTGTGATGTTAACGCTGTGAGCTGCCAATCCCAATGCTCGCCACTGAAGTCTAAACCAACTAATATCCGGCTAAACTGTTGCTGATTGTTCTTCAGCCTTGGCCCAATATCAAAAAAGGTATATTCAAATGGCACCGGCGCAGTGCCCGGATTATCCGGGTGGCCAACCGGCAACACCACCGGAATATCAACCAAAGTGCCGCTTGTTTGATCATATGCCCGCAATCCGGCCCCTACGCTAAGCGGTGGGCCAAAAATTTGCGCTGAGGAATTGTTGCTGTAAAGCACTTCGGCATGACCTTGCAGATCATCAGTTAGCTGCACGGTGCCCAGTACCGAGAACTGCCGCCGGGTGATCTCAGGTTGTAAGGTATTAAAAGCTTGCGCATTAAAGGCACAGGTGTCACCGGCCAGCGGGCTGGCAAAGTCGGCCCAAAGCCGCTTAGCTGAGCCTTGCGGGCAATTTTCAAAGGCTTCGCGGTTTTGTGCTGAATGCACAAAGGCACCGCCTTGACTGCTCCAACCCGCCAGTTTTCCGCCTGGCAAATGGCGAAAATCACCAGAGCTGGTCAGTTTGCGGTCGCTGGCATCCAGCCGTTCGCGTTGCAGAAAATCGACACTGGCAGTCAGGTTGTAGCCATCCTGCAGTAAATCACCGAAACCACTTACAAAGCCTGCAGCATACTGTGCCAGGCCGCCTTCGGTGGCATTACCGGCAGACAATTTGAGTTCGGTGTCCTGATAATTTTTACGCAGAATAATGTTCACTACTCCGGCAATGGCATCTGAACCGTAAGCAGCAGAGGCGCCGTCTTTGAGCACTTCAATCCGCTCTACTGCACTGAGTGGCAGGGCATTTAAGTCGACAAAGGTATCCTGGGTGTTTAAGGCGAAGCCATTGTTGGATACGCGCTGGCCGTTGACCAGCAACAGGGTGTTTTTCGGGCTTAAACCACGCAGGGCAATGGATGCTGAACCGGCAGAAAAACTGCTGGTGTATTGCTCGTCATAGCTGTTTCCGGCATTAATGGTGAGATCACGTAGTACCTCTGTCAGGGAGATCTTGCCACTGACAGCAATATCTTCAGCACTTAACTGATACACCGGTGTGGCGTTTTCCGTGTTAACCCGCTTTATGTGCGAGCCTGTGACGGCAATGCGTTCTACACGTTCGGTGACATCGCTGTCATTTGCCTGCAACGGCTGACTAAGCAGCACCGCTAAAGGGGTCAATAGTATGGGGATGGTTTTGCTTGACGCAGACATTGGGTTACTCCATATATTCTTATTTGTTATATTAAATTCTATTTAATGAATTTTATGGAATAATGATATCACCGACGCTACCTGTGTCGTCAATCCCCAAAATAAATACATACTGTAGTGCCAGAACTGACTGTTAAAATTAAAAGTTATTTAATATCAAAGCCTTAAGTAATTAAGTGTTGGGCATTTAAACGTCTGGATATCTACCTTGTTTTAGCTTAGAACTAAAAGATCTAACTGTGCTGATGCTTTTGCCGCAAGCCAGTGGCGGTTGCTCTGTTGTTGATGGTTAGCATCCAGCCATCTGAGCTTCCGGCTAGCTATATATCCAAGTGGCCTGTTATTTCTGTTTTATATAACTAATAGTTATCAAATCCTTCGGAGTCTGCTGTAGCAGGCATAAAATGGCCGCATTAAATAATCTGCAAATGCGAGCGAGCTATGATGTTACAACTTCCGGTACTTGACTTAGCCTTATGGCATGCTGGCGGTGAGCCACGCCGCCAGTTTTTGGCACAGCTGGGCGAGGCTGCACGCGATGTTGGCTTTTTTTATCTGACCGGCCACGGCATCACACAAACGCAGCAACAAGCTATTTTGCAATTGGCGGCAGAGTTTTTTGCTTTGCCACAAGCAGACAAAGATGCCGTGCAAATGGTGAAGTCGCCGCATTTTCGCGGGTACACCCGCTTAGGTGGCGAGTTAACGCTGGGTAAGGCTGATCAGCGCGAGCAGTTTGATATTATGGCTGAACATAAGGCGCCGCTGCTGCAAAAAGATGAACCGGCCTGGTGGCGTTTATATGGCCCGAACCAGTGGCCGGCGGCGGTACCGGCTATGCAACCGGTGTTGCTGCAATGGCAGGATCAGTTAACCGATCTTAGCGTAACCCTGCTACGTGCCTTTGCGCTGGTACTACAGCAAAACGAAGACGCCTTTGACAGCACCATTAAAGATGGCCCGTACCGCCATATGAAACTGATCCGTTATCCCGGGCGCAGTGCTCCTGAGCAGGAGCAAGGCGTAGGCGCACACAAAGACCCGGGTTATTTAACGCTGGTGTTGCAGGACGGCCAGAGCGGCCTTGAAGTGTTAACGGAAAAAGGCTGGTTAAGCGCAGTGCCTTTGCCCGGTGCCTTTGTGGTGAATATTGGTGAACTGCTGGAGCTGGCATCGAATGGCTATTTACGTGCCACTTACCATAGAGTTGTCAGCCCGCCGGCCGGTGTTGAGCGCCTGTCATGCGCGTTTTTTATGGCCGCGCAGTTGGATGCCACCGTACCGTTGCTGCCCTTGCCGGAGGCGTTGGCAATGCAGGCGAAAGGCCCGGCCAGTGATCCGCTTAACCCGCTGTTTTATCAGGTAGGACAAAATGTATTAAAAGGCCGTCTACGCTCGCACCCTGATGTGGCTGCGGCGCATTATGCTGATCTCAACCAGGCTGACGTAAAAGCGGCTATTTAACGGATATTATTTATGAAATTTAAAACCCAATTGCTACACACCGCTGGCGGCGATCAGCAAACCGGCGCGTTAACCACGCCGATTTATCAAAGCAGTACCTTTACTTATGGCACAGCAGCAGAGGGCAAAGCGCGCTTTGCCGGTGAGCAGCCGGGTTTTATATACAGCCGCATGGGCAACCCGACCGTGCAGGCGCTGGAGCAGCAGCTTGCCGAGCTGGAAGGTGCCGACGAAGCCTTAGTAGTGGCCAGTGGTATGGCGGCGGTGAGCAGTATTTTTTATGCTCTGGTAAGTGCTGGCGACGAAGTCGCCTTTATTGACCCGGTTTACGGCGGCACTGCGGCGTTTTTGATAAATACCCTCAGCCGCGCTGGTATTACCGTAAGCCGTTATGCCAGTGATGACGACTTGCTGGCTAATATAAGCCATGGCACTAAGTTGGTGCTGTTTGAACCCATTACCAACCCTAACCTGAAAGTCACCGATTATCGTAAAGTAAAAGCCGCAGCGGCGAAAACCGGTGCCATTACGGTGTGTGATAATACCTTTTTAACGCCTTACCTGTTTAAGCCACTGGAACATGGCATTGACTTGGTGATGCACAGCGCTACCAAGTACTTAAGCGGCCACGGCGATATTATTGCCGGCGTGGTGGCGGGGCGCGCAGAGCTGATGCAACCGGTGCGCACCATAGCGCTGAAACATATCGGCGCGCCGATAGGCCCGCAGGAAGCCTATTTACTGCAACGCGGCCTGCGTACACTGGCGCTGCGAATGGATGCCCACCTTGCCGGCGCGGCAAAAGTAGCAGCTTTTTTAGCGCAGCAACCGGCAGTGAACAAAGTGATTTACCCGGGCCTGACTACTGATGCGGGTTACCCGGTGCTGGCTGAAACTGTGGGCGCTTTTGGTGGCATGGTCAGCATTGAGCTGGCTGGCGGCTTTGAGCGGGCTGCGCGCTTTTTAGACCAGCTTAACCTGTTTACCCAGGCGGTAAGCCTGGGTGATTTGGAAAGCCTGGCCTGTCACCCGGCCAGTACTACCCATGCTGCTATGGATGCGCCAAGCCGCTTAGCTGCCGGGGTAACCGATGATTTAATTCGCTTAAGCATTGGGGTGGAAGACGCAGACGATCTGATTGCCGACCTGCAGCAAGCTTTGCAGGCATAAGGTTGTTAACGTATTAGGTATAAAACAACTTATATATTCCAAAATGGAATTAAAGAATAGATATAATATTAAAAAAGTTATATTAAGATAATAGGGCAAGTATCGCTTGCTCCTGCTATGTCACCTGTCTTTCGCGGTATCAATTGATACCGCGCTTTTTTCACAGTGCAGGATACTGAATAAAGTTTTCTGGCACAGGAGAGACAAGATGAGCGTAGGTTTATATGACGTGACCGTTCCGGTATTTATCCGCAGCTTAACCAACCTCGCCACATTGCTGCGCAAAGCGGGTTATCAGGCGGCGCTAAAAGGTTATCCGGCGGCTTTACTGTTACAAAGCCGGTTGTATCCGGATATGTATGAATTGTCGCGTCAGATTAAACGAGCGGCCGATATTGCCCGTGAAACCGTTGAGCTGTACAGCGGTAAAGACAGCGTGGAGTTTGTTGAAGAAGTGGTCAGTATTGAGCAGCATATTGCCTATGTGAACCACAGTATCAGCTATCTGTTATCGATACCTCCGCGTCAGTTTGACGGCGTGCTGGAGCAAAGCTTTACCCTGCCGCCGCAGCATGAAGAGCGCTATACCGCGCTGGGCTATGCCTTGTTTTATGCGCTGCCCAATTTTTACTTTCATATCACGACCGGCTACAACATTTTGCGCCACAACGGCGTTGCCATAGGCAAGCAGGATTACCTGGGCCTGCATAGTTATCAACAGGATGGATGGCACAATGCGGGTTCTGGTATTTAACGGTGCGCCGCGTCGCAGCGCGGTAAATCTGGCCCTGACGCAAGTATTTGTTGAAGCACTGGTCAATTATACGCCCATCACCTTGCAGGTGTTGCACCTGCACCAAATTGCCAGCGATGTTGGCTGCGCCGAAAGCCTGCTGCAGCTGCCAGATAGCGCAGCAGAGGCCTACCAGCAAGCACTGGATGCAGATTTGATTATCTTTATCGTGCCGCAGTATGCAGCAGGTTTGCCCGGTTTGTTCTGCCACTTTTTTGAACTGCTCGACCCGACCGCGCTGCGCGGCAAAGTGGCGCTGATAGCCGCTACTGGCAGCGGTTTGTATTCGCCGCTGCTGGATACACAATTGCGGCCGCTGTTAGACAAATTTGGTTTGTTCGTTATGCCGGTTGATAGCTATCTGCCGCACGCCGCTTTCGCCCAACAGCCCGGTATCCATACCTGCCTGCTTAGTGAGCCACAGGCACTGGCGCGTATTCGTTTTAGCACGCAGCAGGCCGTTAGCCTGGTGGCGGCCAAACTGCGATCTGCTGCCTGAATAATTACAACAGAAACATAACATCAGCAATTTTAATAAGGATTTTGTATGACAGTAGAAAAAAAACTGAGCATAGCGGTGAGTATTGCACTGACCGCAGCGGCTTACTCTGGCCAGGTGGTGGCACAGCAGGCGCAAGCTGACATTGAAAAAATATCTGTAATTGGTAGCCGGTTGTCGGTACGCTCTGCCACCGAAACCAGCGCGCCGCTGGACATTATTGGTGCCGACCAACTTGCTGCAACCGGGGCGTTGGAAACGGCAAAGGCGTTGCAATTGCTGGTGCCGAGTTTCAATTTTCCTACCTCTTCTATCACAGATGGTTCAGACGCTGTACGCCCTGCCAGTTTGCGGGGTTTATCTCCGGATCATACGCTGGTGCTGGTAAATGGAAAGCGCCGCCATGGTACTGCGCTGGTGCACTTGAATGGCACTATGGGGCGTGGCAGCTCGAATGTCGATTTAAACGCTATACCTATCTCAGCAATTAAACGTATTGAAGTGCTGCGTGACGGTGCAGCCGCGCAATATGGCTCTGATGCGATAGCCGGTGTCATTAATATAGTGCTGAAAGATCAGGCGCAGAGCACTGATGTTAGCCTCAGTACTGGCCAAACGTACAAGGGAGATGGCGAATATTACAAAGCCAGCCTGAATTCCGGTTTTCGGTTTGCTAATACTGGTTTTGTTAATTTCAGCGTCGAACATCAGCATAAAAACGGCACTAACCGCGCAGGGCCGGATCCCCGGCAACAATATGCCAGTATCAATGGTGAGCCTGATCCGCGTGAAGCGGGCTTTAACCGCTTAAGCCATAAGGTTGGCGATGCCGCCTTTGAACAACAAGCCGTATTTGTTAATGCGGGATATCAGCAAGATAATAAGGTGCAATGGTACGGTTTTGGCGGACTTAGCCACCGGGAGTCCTCATCGGGGGCGTTTTATCGCCGTGCTTCGGATGCACGCAATATTACCGACATTTATCCGGACGGATTTTTGCCGGAAATCGCTCCGCAATCAAGTGACTATTCGTTAACTGCCGGTGTAAAGTTTGAACTGGCCGACTGGCAAGTGGATCTCTCTGCCGGCACCGGTGAAAGTGAATTTGATTACTATGTAAATAATTCGCTGAATGCGTCTTTCGGGCCTGGCAGCCCTACCAGTGCTTACGCAGGCACACTGCAAAACAGCGAGCAAAACTTTAACATAGATGCCAGCAAAGGGTTTGACTTTGTCAACAACTCAGAGCTGGTGGTGTCGGCCGGTATCAGCCGGCGACACAATGCCTATCGTATTAGTGCCGGGGACGAGCTGTCGTGGCGCAACTATGGTTATCAGGGTAAAGCCGGCGGCATTCAGGGCTTTGGTGGTTTTACGCCAGAATCTGAGGTAGATGAATCCCGGCATAATACCGCCGTTTATGTCGAGCTGGAAAATGCACTTAGCGATAACTTTACCTGGGGCGCAGCACTGCGACAGGAAGATTATTCCGATTTTGGCAGTGACACCAGTTGGAAGTTGTCTGGCCGCTATCAATTGAACGAGCAATGGGCGCTGCGAGCTACCGCGAATGATGCTTTTCGTGCACCCAGTGTACAGCAGTTGTACTTCTCTAACTTATCAACTCTGTTTGTCGCCGATCCGCAAACCGGGGTGTTGACCCCAACCGAGTCCGGCACCTTTAACAATATATCGACGGTGACCCGCGCTATCGGACAGGGTCCGTTGCAGCCAGAGTCAGCCACCAGTATCAGTGCCGGCATTACTTTTCAGGGCGATAGCGGTTTAACGTTTACATTGGATACTTACCGTATCGCAATAGACGATCGTATTATTCTTACCGGCAGTGTTAACCGTGCCAGCAGTGCTGTACTTGACCAGCTATTGGGTGATTCAGGCGCAGATTCAGTGCGGTTTTTTACCAACGCGGTAGATACCACTACGCAAGGGGTTGAGGCCGTACTGGCGTATCAATGGGATGCCGGCTTATGGGGGCAGTGGAAAACCTCTTTTAGTGCGCAGTATAACGACAGTAGTATCGACAGCATTAAGGTGCCTCAGCTGTTAGATGGCTTACAGCAGCGTTTGTTTGACAGAGTTGAACAAGTACGCCTGACGAAGGCGAATCCTAATAAAGGCGCGGTGTGGAGTGTAAACCATCAGCATAACAAGCTGACATCTGATGTCCGGTTAAACTATTTTGGCCCTTACACTTTAGGTTATGCAACCGGCGACAAAACATACAGCGGTAAAGTTACTGTAGACGTTAGCTTTAACTATGCATTAACGGATACGCTGCAACTGGGTTTTGGTGCCAGCAACCTGTTTGACACCTACCCGGATAAACAGCCAGAGGTAAACAGCTTTAATGGCATCTTTGTCTACCCCAATACCAATGCACCATTTGGTTTTAATGGTGGTTCGTACTATGCAGATTTACGCTATTCGTTTTAACCGGCTAAATAGCCATGCCATCCAGCCAGCCCCTTGTTAAGGGGCTTTTTTATGGGCACAGTTGAGCATGCTGCGACAAAGCATGCTTTAAAAGACAGTTGTCACGCTAAACTAAAAAAGCCCCGCAAGCGGGGCAACCAAAACGGTTATTTCAACAGGAGGAGGAAGGTGCGATTGCCAATCCGTGGCGCTGCGATTCATCCATAAAACGGGTGCGTCAGGCGTTGCCTGGTTAGAAGTTGTAAATAATGCCCAGCGACAGGCCGGTGGTGTTTTCGCCGGCAATGGCTGGTACAGAGGTGCCGCGGCCACCGGCTGAGATGCGGTAACTGGCGGCATCATCGTTAGAGGTAATGCCATAGGCGGCATAGAGTGTCAGATCTTTGCCCAGGTTGCGGTCTACCCCGACTACGGCTAAGGTGGCTCCGCTGTCCGGGCTGTCGTTGTCACTTACCTGATACAGTTGGCCGCGTAGCGTAAATTTATCCAGTTTGTAGCTGGCACCGGCACCATATACATCGCGGTCGCCGCCCGGAATATCGCTGGCATTCTGGTAAAGCGCTGATATACGCAGCTGCGCACTGATATCGTAATAGGCACCAAGCCGGATGGCCTTGGGATCAACGCCGTCTATACCTTCAAAGCTTTCATAAGCGGCTGCCAGATACAGGCCTTTTACGTCATAAACCAGGGAGGTACTGTAAGAGTCGCGTACATTGTCGGTGGTAGCACCGGTAGTGTTATGCGGCGTGTAATGCAGGGTCCAGCTCAGGTTATTAAATTTGGGGCTTTGATAGGCTACGCCATTTTTAAAGCGTTCATCAAACACATTGCCAATATTACTGCTGCCGGTGTTGATACGCGTAAGGTTACGAAGATCACCAATACGGTCGCCAAATTGGTCTACCTTGCTGCGAATGGCTTTTAATGGTGTGTCGAACTGGCCCACTTTTAGCGTACCAAAATCACCACGCAGGCCAACGTAGGAGTCGCGGTCGGCAAACTGGCCACCGCCTTCGTCAAAACGAATGGTTTGTTCCAGTTGTACAAAGGCTTCCAGGCCGTCGTCCAGCTTAGTGCTGGCGCGAAAACCCAGCCGGCTGGCGTTGCTGGACACGTTAGTGCCGCTGTCGACGCCATTGTCCAGCTGGTCCAGCGATAAATGAGCGCGGCCATAAATAGTTACATCAGCTGCCTGAGCGGCAGCGCCGGCAGTAGCAAGCAGCAATGCAGCCGCCACCTTACCTGTAGTAAAAGATGTCATAGTGTCTTCCTGAATAATTTATTGTTGGTTTAAGTTGGCCCGAATGGGCTGGGGGCAATGCTGCTGTGGTGTATTAACGTTATACTGGAAAAATGGAATAGTAAAACTGTTTTATATTCACTTTTGGAATATTAAATAAGCGAGTTAAGTGGGGAAGGGCATTTAAGCATTGCCGTAAATCTCTTTATTCGCTAACCAGCGTTTGATCAGCTGCTCGCTGGCGTTGCGGTTTTGCTGCCACAGCGTGGTGGCAATTTGCTGCGCTTGTGGCAGCAGGTCAGCGTCGCGGCTTAGGTCGGCTATTTTAAACTGCAGCACACCGGTTTGCCGGGTGCCGAGCAATTCGCCCGGACCACGTATTTCTAAATCACGCTGGGCAATAATAAAGCCATCGTTACTGTCACGCAGTACGCCAAGCCGTGATTGCGCGGTGCGGGACAGCGGCGCATGGTATAACAATACGCAGTGCGAGGCGGTGCTGCCACGACCAACCCGACCACGTAACTGATGCAGCTGGGCTAAGCCTAATCGTTCCGGGTTTTCAATGATCATTAAGCTGGAGTTGGGCACGTCTACGCCGACTTCAATTACCGTGGTGGCAACCAGCAAGTCCAGCTCGGCGGCGCTAAATTGTTGCATTACAGCTTGTTTTTCTGCTGCTTTTAGCCGGCCATGCACTAAACCAATACGTAAGTCGGGCAAAGCTTGTTGTAAATTAACTAAGGTATCTTCAGCGGCCTGACATTGCAGCGTTTCAGACTCTTCAATTAAGGTACAGACCCAATAGGCCTGGCGTTGCTCGGTTTTTACTGCGCTGCGCACCCGCTCGATAATATCATCGCGCCGCGTATCCGGTATCGCCACAGTAGTTACCGGCGTGCGGCCCGGTGGCAGTTCATCAATAATTGAGGTGTCCAGATCGGCATAGGCGGTCATCGCCAGCGTACGCGGTATCGGTGTGGCGGTCATCACCAGCTGATGCGGATAAACGCCTGCGATACCGCCTTTTTCCCGCAGTGCCAGCCGCTGGTGCACGCCAAAGCGGTGTTGCTCATCGATAATAATCAGAGTTAAGGCATTAAACTCGACCTGTTGCTGAAACAGCGCATGAGTACCAACCACCATTTGCGCACTGCCATCGGCAATGGCGGCCAGCGTGGCCTGCCGCGCTTTGCCTTTGGTTTTACCGCCAAGCCAGGCCACACTGATATCCAGCGGCGTAAACCAGCGGGCAAAGTTGGCGGCGTGTTGCTCGGCCAACAGCTCTGTTGGCGCCATTAGCGCTACCTGATAACCATTGCCAATGGCGGTAAGCGCTGCCAATGCAGCAACCAGGGTTTTGCCCGAGCCAACATCACCCTGTACCAGTCGCAACATCGGCAGGTTTTGCTTCAGATCATGGCGTATTTCGTCAGTTACCCTTTGCTGGGCCTTAGTGGGCGAAAACGGCAGCGCAGCTAAAAAGCGCTGCTGCAGGCTGTTATCGATACGCAGCGCTATGGCTTGCTGCTGCTGGCTTTGGCTACGCAGTTTGTACATGCTGAGTTGCTGCGCCACTAACTCTTCAATAATCAGCCGCTGTTGTGCCGGGTGCTTACCCAATTCCAGCAGTTGCAAACTGGCATCCGGCGGCGGCCGGTGAATATAGTGCAACGCTTCGCTGAGTGACCAGTTTTGTGTCAGGTTGCCGGCCAGGTATTCATCCGGCTGGCTGCGCTGTAAATACTGCAAAGCGGCGTCGGTCAGATTGCGCCAGGTCGCCTGACGCAGGCCTTCAGTGGTTGGATAAATCGGCGTTAAGGTTTCGCTTACTTCTGTTAGCTGCTCGTCGTTGTGTACCCGGTATTCCGGATGCAGCATTTCCAACCCGCGAGGGCCGCGTTTGGCTTCGCCAAAACAGCGCAGCAGCACGCCGGGGCTGACGGCGTTTTTTTGTGCGGCGCTAAAATGAAAAAACCGCAATGTCAGATAACCGCTGCCGTCTTTAATTTTCACCAGCCAGCTGCGCCTTTTACCAAGTTGAATGTCACTGCTGACCACTTCGCCCAGCACAGTACCGTGCATTAACGGCATTAAATCGGCAATGGCATAAATGCGGGTGCGGTCTTCGTAACGTAGCGGCAGATGAAATAAGATATCTTGTATTGAGGTGATGGCCAGCTTATGCAGTTTTTCAGTAACCTTGCTGCCAACGCCTTTAATAGTGGTAACGGCCTGAGCAGCCAGCGGAGAAAGATCGGTCATCAGGGCTGTAGTGGTAAAGGAGGCAGTAACATGCTTTGCGCTATTGCCTGATCATAAAGCCGCGCCACTGTGCCGTCTGTCACCATATCTGCCAGGTGTTTACGCAGCAGCGGCTCCAAAGAGGCGTGCGCGCTGCTGCGGGATAAGGCTATGTGTATGTAAGATTGATTATTGCGGCCTAAATCCAGCCCAGCGATACGAAAGCGATGCCGGTAACTGCTGGTGGTGTTGATGGCATCCGACGTGCTGACTGTGGGGGATATTAGCGCATCAACCCGGCCGCGTAGTAGCATTTCTAAGCCGGCTTCTATCGAATCTACGGTAACCGCTTGGCGTGGATGCTGCTGCAAAAAGGCCATCACGCTGGGGGAGTACAAATAACTGCGGATACTAACCAGGGTTAAATGTTGCAGCTGGGCTTCAGTGTCGATAATACGGCTGTCGTTATAGCGTAAAAATAAGCTTTCCGGCACTGTCTTATTGTAAGGTAACATAAACATGTTGCTGTTGCGCTCGTCGCTATACTTCAGGTTTGACATTAAATCGACCTTACCTTCAGCCATCATGCGCAAACAACGGGCTGTGGGGGTGCGGGGCGTAAAATGCAATTTAAAACCTGCGCGTTTAGCCAATTCCTGCATTAAATCAACCGAGGGCCCATAAGGCTCGGGCGTGTCTTCATAATGATGAAAGCGTGAAAAGTGATCCAGACACCAGACTAGTTGCGGCTCAGCGGCATTGCCCGCTGCTACCGGCTCTTCAGCATAAGCCAGAGTGCTGGTCAGCAGGCTGGCCACCAAACACAGCGGATAAAAAATACTATGGCTGGGTAGGATTTTCATCATTAGTGTGTTGAAGGCACTTCCATGACGCCATCAATCTCAATTTGCGCGCCGCGCGGTAACGCCGATACCTGCACCGCAGCGCGGGCCGGATAAGGTTCGGCAAAATACTGGCTCATAATCTGGTTAACGCTAGCAAACTGACTTAAGTCGGTGAGAAAGATATTTACTTTAACCATGTCATTTAAACTGCCACCGGCTGCATCGCATACCGCTGCCAGGTTTTTAAATACCTGATGGGTTTGTTCGGCAAAATCTTCTGACACCATTTGCATGGTCGCTGGCAGCAGTGGGATCTGACCAGACAAATAAACCGTGGTACCAATTTTTACCGCCTGGCTGTAAGTGCCAATAGCTGCCGGGGCATCACTGGTCCGGATAATTACTTTAGACATCTTGTTTATTTCCTTCTGTAAACTTTTTGCACATCTGGCATGACGCGGATTTTGCGCATCACATTGGCCAGATGTATCCGGTCGCGTACCGACAGGGTTATTTTAATCACATACTCGCCGGTGTCTCGGTCATCGGTGGCCAGATCCTGAATATTGGAATCCTGCGACGCTATCAGTGTGGTGAGTTTAGCCAACACACCCTGGCGGTTAACGATAAACACGCGGATATCACATAAGAATTGCTTATCGCCGGTTTTATCCCAGCGCACCGGGAAGAACTTACCCGGCTCTTTATCCCAACCTTTAATATTACGACAATCGGCGCGGTGCACGTTCAGGCCCTTGCCGGGGGTGGCACTGGCAATAATTTCATCGCCCGGTATCGGCCGGCAGCACTTGGCAAAGGTTAGCAGCATACCTTCAGAACCGATAATAAAGGTTTTACTTTTTGGCAGTGGCCCGGCGGCTTCTTTGCTGCCGGAATCGTCGGATTCAAACTCGCCCAGCAGGCGGCGGGCTACCGCTATGGCCAGTTGGTTACCCAGACCAATTTCGCTGCACAATTCGTCCAAGGATTTTTGCTTGGTATTCTGCAGTACCTGCTCTATTCGCTCGGGGGCGATATCTTCCAGTTTTACTTCACCCAGCGCTGAGCTGAGCAAACGTCTGCCCAAACTGATTGATTCATTTTGTTGCTGTTTTTTCAGGTAGTTACGTATGCCAAGTATCGCCCGGCTGGTTACCACATAGTTAAGCCAGTTGGCATTGGGCTTGCCACCCGGGCTGGTAATAATTTCAACTGTCTGGCCGGTCTCCAGCGGCTTATTCAGCGGGTAAGGCCGGCGGTCTACCTTGGCCCCGACGCAGCGGTTACCGATATCGGTATGCACCGCATAAGCAAAATCTACCGCAGTGGCGCCAATTGGCAGCTCGACAATTTTGCCTTTCGGCGAGAACACATACAGCTCGTCCGGATACAGCTCGGATTTCACATTCTCGACAAACTCGGCACTGTTGCCGGCGTTTTGTTGTAATTCCAGCAGGCTTTGCATCCAGCGCCGGGCGCGTAACTGCGCCGTGGTATCCTGGCCCTGACCATTGGCTTTGTATAACCAATGCGCTGCTATCCCCATATCAGCTGTCTCGTCCATTTCCCGGGTGCGCATTTGTATTTCTACCGGTATGCCGTGCGGGCCAATTAACGAGGTGTGCAACGACTGGTAGCCGTTTTGCTTTGGAATGGCGATATAGTCTTTAAAGCGGATTTCTATTGGCTTGTACAGGTTATGCACCACACCCAGAGTGCGGTAGCAGTTATCTATACTGCTGACAACCACCCGAAAAGCATAGATGTCCATCACATCGTTGAACATCAGCTCTTTGTTTTTCATCTTGCGATAAATGCTGTACAGGTGTTTTTCGCGGCCACTGACATCGGCAGTAATGCCGGCCTGCTCAAGCCGGCCTAAAATTTCAAACTGAATTTTTTCCAGCAGTTCACGCCGGTTGCCACGCGCTTGTTTTACGGCTGTAGATAAGGCCCGGTAACGCATTGGGTACAACGCCTGAAACCCCCAGTCTTCCAGCTCGTTTTTTATATTATGAATACCCAGCCGGTTAGCGATGGGGGCGTATAGTTCAAGCGTTTCTTTGGCAATGCGGCGGCGTTTTTCTGGCCGTAGTGCACCTAAGGTGCGCATATTGTGGGTGCGATCGGCCAGTTTAATTAAGATCACCCGGATATCCTGCGTCATGGCCATAAACATTTTTTGCAGGTTGGTAACTTCAAACTCGTGATAATCTTTAAACTTTACCTTGTCCAGCTTACTGACGCCCTGCACCAGCTCGGCAACGGTTTCACCAAACTGGCTGGCTAGCTCTTCTTTGCTGACGGGGGTATCTTCAATGACGTCGTGTAACAACGCCGCCATCAGGGTTTCGTGGTCCATGTGCATGTCGGCCAAAATACTGCTGACCGCGACCGGATGAGTAATATAGGGTTCACCGCTGGAGCGTGTTTGCGGCGCGTGCGCATCCCGCGCCACAATGTAAGCCTGTTGCACCAGGGCAACCTGCTCGGCGGGTAAGTAAGCACTAATCTGGTTTTTCAGACCTTCAAATAAATACACCTGTGCTCCCAAACTGCGACAGCAAAGCCAATATGGCGTTAAGCGAGTGATTTATTAAGAATATACGTCTATTTAGCGCAGTTGCCAACGGCTAAACGCCGCTGGCTGCATCCGGAGGGGGTTTATTCTTGCTCTGAGCCGATAATTGCAGCTACTGCCGCCATTTCTGAGGCTTCTTGCTGAATTTGCTCGCGGCGTTCCTGCTCGTCTAACACGGAATTAGTAATAAAACCTTTTTCGATTTCACGCAGTGCAACTACAGTAGGTTTATCGTTTTCGATATCTACCATCGCTTCTTTGCCTTCTACCGCTAACTGACGGGCACGGCGTGCAGCCACCAGAATTAAATCAAAACGGTTACCAATTTTATCTACTGCATCTTGAACAGTTACGCGTGCCATCTATTGCTCCGAGTGTGCGGGTATTCACAAGACCGCATAGTTTACGCTAATTTGCTGATTTCGCCAACAGTTGCGACAGTAAAGCCTGCTGTCGTGCTGCCTGGCTGGCGTAACCATTGCGTTGCGCCAACACTATACGTTCAAGTTCTGCTAAAGCTGTATCAAAATTATCGTTGATAATCAGGTATTCATACTCATTGGCATGGCTCATTTCGCTGTGTGCCTGGGCCATACGTTTGGCGATGACGTCGCTGGCATCCTGGCCGCGATTGTTCAGCCGTTGCTCCAGTTCAGTTAAGCTGGGCGGCAGAATAAAGATCCCCAGAGCCGAGCTTTCCTGCGCCTTAATTTGCCGTGCACCCTGCCAGTCGATATCTAAAAACACATCGATACCCTGGCTTAAGCTATCGCGGATACTGCTTTTAGCGGTGCCGTAGTAATTACCAAACACTTCGGCCCATTCAAAAAACTCGTCTTGGGCTATCAGCGCTTTGAACTGTTCGACGCTGATAAAGTGGTAGTGCACGCCGTCCTGTTCACCGGGACGCGGTGCGCGGGTAGTGTGGGATACGCTAACCTGCATATCACTGTGGCGTTTTAACAAAGCCTGGATCAGGCTGGATTTACCGGCACCGCTGGGTGCCGAGATAATAAACAGGTTTCCGGCTAGATGTTGCATAGGGTTCAGGCTCGCTTGGGCACTTTGCGCAAAGACTGCGGATTTTAGACGCTGTTGGCTATTGCTGCAAATGAGATCACTTTTTTAGTTTTGCTTTAACCGATAGCGTCAGGGTAAAGCTGGCCATCGGCTCATCGCCGTGCAGGCTGGGGCAGGTTACCAGCACCGACACCGGCTTGTTAATGCGCTCGCCTGTGGCCAGAGACTCATCAATCATCGCATCAATGATGGCTCCGTCATGGCTGGCAAAGTGCACTGTTGCTTCCGGCCGTTTTAAAAACTGGCCCTGCACGTCTTTAAAGGCAAAATTAGCGTTTACACCCCGGGCACTGGCTTTGCTGAATACCAAAAACGCACCGGCCAAATCGGCACCTATGGCCAGGGCGCCAAAATAAATGCTGCCCAGATGGTTTTTAGTGCGCCAGCTGTGTGGCATGGTAACTTCCAGCGTTGTGCTGTCCATGCGGATAATTTTAGGCTTACAAAAGCCAATCAGCGGTATATAGCGCCAGGCAAAAAAGCGTAAGCCCCAGTTGGCTTTGGTTAAAGCAGAAAACATAATAGGTCCGTCAGTGTAAATGGTTAACAAATCGAAGCTTAACACTGGTCAGACCAAAAGCAAGTGTTGTGATGTTAGTGTAATTGGCACTAAAGGGTATGGCCGCTTTTCCGGTATAGTCGGCATTATTTAACAAAACAGGAAACCAATATGCAAACACTGGGTGCAGTGACACTGGTGCGTAGCATTGCCGAACAGCGCTGTCCTGTTACGCTGGCTTCGGCCCTGGTCGATTGGCTGAGCTACGATGGCCTGGGGGTGGATCAGGCGCAGCGGGCTGCAAAGCTACAGGAAGCGTTGACTACTAACCCCAAACATAGCGCCGCTATAGCGCAGGTGCTGTTTAGCTGGTTAAGTGAAGTCAATATCTATCCGGCGCTGGTAAGTTCCGGTTTGTTTTCCCGCCGCGGCTTTTTACGGGAAATGGCCTCACGGCTGTATGAAAGGATAAACCCGGCGCCACGTGATCAGAACGATTTTAAAGATATGCTGGTGCAGTTGTTTAACGGCAAAGATCAGCCGCAGTGGCTATGCCCGGCAAGCAGTGAGGCTATTCAGGGCTGTTTTGCCGCATTGTGCGCCAATGCTGAGCCCGCACTGGTGGCAAAAATGCGCGGCCATTTTCAGGAAGAATGTTTGTATGCGCTGGAAATGCTCGGCATTTGGGTTGCTGCTGAAGAAATTGAACCTGATTTGATGCGGCTGGACCGGCGCTTAAGCAGTCTCGACTCGCCATTTATTGCGCTAAGCCGCGAAATGAACCTGTTTGTTCAAAGTGGCCGCGACAAACTGCATGATCCTGATTTGCCGCTGCTGGATACTGCCCATCTGGATGTGATGATTCAGCAATCACGCGATCAGCTGGAGCGGTTGCGCCGGCGTGGTGCCGGTGTGGGCAGTTCGGTATCGGTAGCGCATTTGCTGGAACGGTTAGAGCAAACGCTGGATCGCATAGTGTTGCTGGTTGACCTGCTGCAAGCCGATACGCCTGCGCAAGGCGGTAAATTATTCAGCTTATTTAGTTTGTTGGCGCAGGCCAGCACCGAGCAAAATAGTATCGGTGCCTTGTGGCGCAGCAGTACCCAGATGCTGTCAAAAAGTATTACCGTAAATAAAAGCGGCCACGGCGAGCACTACATTGCCCGTGATAAAAGCAGCTTTTTTGCCCTGATGCGCTCGGCGGCGGGTGCCGGAGTTATTATCGCACTGATGGCATTAATAAAAATTTATATCCAGCAGCAGGGCTTTAGTCCGTTTTACGAAGCGGCGCTTAGTAGCCTGAATTATGGTTTGGGGTTTGTGCTTATTCATATGCTGCACTTTGTTATCGCGACCAAACAACCGGCGATGACAGCTGCCAGTTTCGCTCAGGAAGTCGAGCGTGGTGAAAACGGCCGGGCAGTAAATAAAAAGCTGGCGGCGCTGCTGATTGACGTAAACCGTTCGCAGTGGGCTGCCGTGTGGGGCAATGTTACTGTCGCCATAGTATTGGCCTGCAGCATTGCTATCGCGGTCAGGCTGGTAACCGGCTCGGCCTTGTTGACGAGTGATATGGTGGCTTATCAGCTAGCGGCTGTTTCACCGGTTAGCGGGCTGGCGTTGTTTTATGCTGCCATTGCCGGCTTGTGGCTGTTTTGCTCAGGTATTATCGCTGGCTTTTTTGACAATCGCGCCAACTGCCTGGAGCTAAGGTTGCGGTTATATCAGCATCCTTTGCTGAAAAAGTTGCTGCCGGATAGTGCCAGACAACGATTTGCTAACTACCTGCACGACAACTACGGTGCGCTGGCGGGTAATTTTTTGTTTGGTGTGCTGCTGGGTATGACCGGCTATGTTGGCTATTTAAGTGGTTTACCACTGGATATTCGCCATGTAGCGTTTTCGTCGGCGAACCTGGGCTACAGTGCGCTAAGTGGTGACATTGGTGTGTTAAGTTTCTTACTTAACTTACTGTTTGTATTGCTAATTGGCTTTGTTAATTTATGGGTTAGCTTTACGCTGGCATTGGCTGTTGCGCTGCGTGCACGTGGCACCAGCATCAGTAAGTTGCCACTGCTGTTAAAAAGCCTGTGGGAGCAAGCCAGACAGCAGCCGCTGAACCTGTTTTTTCCGGTGAATGCTGTTAAGCAAACGGTAGCAGAGGCAACCAAAGCTGCAGAGCCCAAAGCCGCTGTCAATGTGGAAATAAAAGCTGACACGGCCAGCATGCAGGATAAGTAACGCCGGCGGCTGTCTGGCGCAGGGCGGCCTGTGCTAAAATAGCCGCCTTTATCTGCGTATTCCGGAGTACTTAGTGTCAGCATTAGCCAGTTTATATCCGCAGCCGTTATGGCAATGGTTCGCGCAAATTTGCGCCATTCCGCATCCTTCCAAGCACGAACAAGCGTTAAGCCAACATATTCAAACCTGGGCGCGTGACAAAGGTTTAAGTGTGCTGGAAGACAAAGTCGGCAACCTGATCATTAAGAAGAGCGCGACGGCGGGTATGGAAAACCGCAAAACCGTAGTGATACAGGCGCATTTGGATATGGTGCCGCAGAAAAACTCTGACAAAGTACATGATTTTACAACCGATCCTATCGACGCCTATGTCGATGGCGATTGGGTGAAAGCCAGGGGCACTACGCTGGGTGCTGACAACGGCATTGGTATGGCGTCGGCGCTGGCTATTCTGGGCAGTGATGACATTAAACACGGCCCGCTGGAAGTGCTGCTGACTATTGACGAAGAAGCCGGTATGACCGGCGCTTTTGGCGTCGAGCCGGGCATGTTGCAAGCAGAAATCCTGATCAATACAGACTCGGAGCAGGAAGGTGAAATTTATATGGGTTGTGCCGGTGGCGTCGATGCTGAATTCAGCGTAGCAGCGCAGTGGCAACAACCCGGCAGTGATGTCACGGCAGTTACTTTAAGCTTAACCGGCCTAAAAGGCGGCCACTCTGGCGTGAATATCCATTTAGGCCGGGGCAACGCCAATAAACTGCTGGCACGCTTTTTAGCCGATTATGCCCAGGACTTACAACTGTCTGTGGCGGCGTTTAACGGCGGTTCGCTACGTAATGCTATTCCGCGTGAGGCCAGTGTTACTGTAACGGTACCGGCGACAAAACTGGCGCAGTTGCAACAACAGGTTGTTGATTTTGAAGCGTTATTAAAGCTGGAGTTAACTGCGGTAGAGCCGGCATTAAAATTAAGCCTGAGCGAAACTACGTTGCCGGCTCAGGTACTTAGTGCCGATACACAAAGCACCTTGGTTAACCTGTTAAATGTCTGCCCGAATGGCGTAATGCGCATGAGCGACGAAGTAGCCGGTGTTACCGAAACCTCGCTGAATATGGGCGTGATCACCACCAAAGATAACAGCGTGCAGGTGTTGTGTTTAATCCGCTCGTTAATTGACAGCGGCCGCGAGCAGGTTGAAAGCATGCTAAGTTCACTGGCGCAGTTAGCGGGCGCAGAAGTGAAGTTCAGCGGTGCTTATCCCGGCTGGAAACCTAACCCGGATTCGCCGGTTATGGCGATAGTACGTGACACCTATCAGGATATTTATCATAAAGAGCCGGTGATTATGGTTATTCACGCCGGCCTGGAGTGTGGCCTGTTTAAAAAGCCTTACCCGGATATGGATATGGTGTCTATCGGCCCTACTATTCGTTTTCCGCACGGCCCGGATGAAATGGTTAATATCACCACCGTAGGCCAGTACTGGGAACTGTTATTAGCAGTGCTGGAGCGGATCCCCGAGCGCGGTTAAGCACCGGCGTTGATACAAGCCCCTGTTCAGGGGCTTTTTTCTGCCTGTTATCTGGCAAAGAAAGCTGTTGTAGTTTTAGGTATGCCGCTGTACATTTGGTACATTAAATTTACAAAACGCAGCCATTGCCGTCTGGTTAGAATGCTGCCTGCCGTTACCCTTTCTAAGGATACTTATATTGAACCGCAGATACTTACCGTTATTGCTGCTGAGTTGTTGCGCGCAGTCACAAGCCTTTGTCGAAAAAGAAGATGGTGCGGCAATAGGAAATGGCGGTATCCCCTGGGAGCTGTTTGTCGATCGCGGTAAATTACTCGGTTGTATTTACGACAGCCGGTTTTACTCGCTGGGCTCGATTTTGGTGCTGGAAGCGTTGCCGCGTAAGTGTGAGCTGGCGTCAGACCGCACCGGTATGTGGTCGCAACTGTCAGAAGCCGAAATGCAGCTGTTTAAAGAAAATATTGAGACGCAGCAAAAGCTAGAGCGTGAGTCGACCTATATTGGTAAAGATCCGATTAACGAAGCTGAAGCCCGGGTAATAAAGTATCTACGCCGGGCTAAAGCGTTTGCCGATAAACAAAAGGGTTAGCGCAGCAAGTAATCCAGCGCGGCTGTTACGGCGGCAACCTGAGCCAGTATGCATTGCTCCGGCGTGGCACTTGGGCTGTCCGGATACACTTCAGTGGTACTAACCAGCGGTGCCTCAGTTACGCTGGCGCATAAACCCAGGCTGGCTTTGGCGTAGTTAATTACACCAAATTGTTCAATGTTTTCGCCGATAAGCTGGCCGTTTTCATCGGCCGCTGCAATATGGGTGATCTTAGCCACCTGGTCGATAATGGCTTTTTGTAGTGCCGGACAAGGGTGTTCGGCATCGTCTACCAGATAAAAGCCGTCCGGAATATTCCAGTTGTTGTTTATCGTGCCATCGCGCGCCGCCTTGGCCGGGCGAAACTCGCTGTTATCCGAGTCGGTAGTTTCGTGCAGATCAATATGCAGCGCAAAATGTACATTCAGGCCGGCCAGATATTGCCTTACCAGTTGGGCTTCAGCGGCTTTGCCGTCGGCGCTAAAGCTGCGGTTTGGATCTATTGCATCCGGGTTCCAGCGGTTAATGGTTTCATAACCCCAGGGGCTGATGCAGGGCAGCACCAAAACATTCAGTTTGTCGCTGTATGCCTGAGCTTTAGTCTGTAAAAAGCGCAGTGCACCATGCACACCGCTGGTTTCATAGCCATGCACACCGCCGGTAACCAAAACAGTCGGCTTATCGCTTTGCCAGTTGCGGCTTTTTACGGCAAACAGCGGGTAGCGTTTACCGCACACCGGCTGATAATCCAGTTCGCCGTATTGCTCAAGATCAAAGTCGTGCTGCAGTGCTGTAATCGCCGGTAGTACGTCGTCGAAAAAGCTGCGTTTAATCTGTTGCTCGCTAAGCCACTGGGCGGTTTCTGGCTGGCCCCAACGTTGACCCACAGTGCCGATATGATAGATAGTGTTCATGCTGTAATCCTGTATTTATAACCGCAGTAAGCGCCGTAAAATGTGGCGTGACTATAGCATTGCAGCGTTTTGGCGGCTATGGCGTATGCCTTACTGGTCAGTGTTTTCAGCGACTGGCTGATGCGTGCCCGCCATCAGTCTGGGCGCGCCCTGTTCAGTGCGGCTTACTAAACGGCCCTGGGTTAAAATAGACACCCAATGGCCATCTTTGTGTTTCATCCGGCAATGCAATTTGTAGTGCTCCAGCTCGCCGGCAAAATGGCGCTGTAGCAGTTGCTCTGCTTTAATTCTGTCTTCAGGGTGTACCAGTTGTACCCAGGTATCAAAATGCAGTGGCAACAATTCATACAAGGCATAGCCAAGCTGCTGCGCCCAGCGCTCATTAAAAATAACGTCGCCGGTTTGCACATTCCACTCCCAGGTTGCCAGTAGTGAGGTATCGATAATACTTTGCAACCGCTTAATGGTATTGTCGGCCGCTTGCAGCTCCAGTTGTTTACGTTGCTGGGCAAGCTGATTAAAACGTATAGCAATTTCTGTCTCAGCCAGTGCGGCTAAGTCTTGCAACGAGGTGAGTTGCAGCGCATTTAGCTCGCGGGGGATATCATCAATAATACACAGGGTGCCAAGCGGAAAGCCCTGCGGTGAATGCAGCGGTATACCGGCATACAAGCGGATAGCCGGTGCGCCGGTTACCAGCGGGTTATCGGCAAAGCGTTGGTCCAGGCTGGCGTCGGGTACATAGAGAATATCGTCATTAAAAATGGCGTGGGCACAAAAGGAGACATCACGCGGGGTTTCTTTTAGTGCTGTACCCTGGCGCGATTTAAACCACTGTTTTTGTTCATCAATCAAAGTAAACAGCGAAATTTTGCAACCAAATAACGCCTGCGCCAAGCGGGTAAAGCGGTCAAAACCTTCATCAGCCAGGTTATTAAGTAAGCCAGAGCTGGTTAACGCCTGCAAGCGTTCAGTTTCGTTGTGTGGTTGTGGCGGTAGTTGCATCTGCTATAAAGCCCCGTAGCGAATACGCAAACCCAGAGTGTAGCTAAAGTGGATTTTAAATGCGTAGTGTCAGTGAAAAATAGCTTAGTGTAGAAACTGTTTATTGGGGGGGAACATGAAAGTGAAGCTTGAAATGGTGGCCCCAGCTGGAGAGCCTTGGAACGGTTTTAAAGGGCTGCGGGCTGGTCTAAACCCTTAGAAAATCAGCGTTTACACCTCCTTTTTCGACTTTAATCTTGGTGTCATAAGGAGTGTCACGTGAAAATTTTACCGTCTACTTTTCCCTTCACGCAGAAAAAAATTTCCGACGTTTTGCCTGAGTGTAAAACTCGTCGTTACACCGACAAACACTTGTCAAATCTCAAATTGGTGGTTACACCAAAAGGCAGCAAAACGTACTATGCCATGTACAAGGTGGCAGGGCAAGCTCGCTCAGTTAAAGTTGGCTTTGCTAATGAGGTATCTTTAACTGATGCCAGAGCAAGAGTTGTAGAGTTGGTTAACTCTGAAAAAGAGAAGCGACACCGGACTTTCTTGCCACCCGATCTGAAAAAGCTGCAAACATTAGAGCGGCTATCTGGCTTTACCGTACAAGATGCTTACCGTGCCTACTACGAAAACCATTTAAAACATCGTAAAACCTCAGGTAACCGGCAGCATGCTCTGCACCACACGTACACTAATTATCTGCAACAGATACTGGGTAAGTTAGATATTACGGAACTAAACCGGAAATGGCTGGCAAAGTGTCTGAAAAACATCTTTTTGGCTAAGGGTTATACCATTCATAACAAATGCGTCACCGTGCTAAAAGCCATGTTTAATTATTGCTTAGTGTACGAAGATAACTATGCACTGGAGTTTAACCCCGCATCCCTGTTGAAGAAGGAAACAGGGGTTGTCAGAAGCCGTTATTTGTCGATGCCGGAAATCGTAAATCTGCTTACTGAACTCAATGCGCTAAACCATCCGGTATTCACGGATTTATTTAAAATGGCACTGTTTACCGGGGCAAGGATTGGTAATGTTAAGTCTATGCGCTGGGATGAAATAGACTTTAATAATGCGACCTGGATTGTACCGGCCATTAAAACCAAGACGAATAAAACCTACCATTTGCCGTTAACTGCTCAGGCTATAGAAATACTCGGCAATCGCTACGATCAACGCTCAGAAAGCCCTTTCGTATTTCCAAGTAATCGCTCTGCAAGCGGTCATGTTATGGGAGGCGATGCTATCTGGAAAAAGGTGATTACAAGTGCCGGTCTGTATTCGAAGAATAAGGATATCCGTATCAGAAAACATGATCTGCGACGCACCTTTGCGTCACTGCAGGCACTGAAGGGGGTTGATATAAATACCATTAGTAAAACGCTGGGGCATACCGATATTAAACACACCCAGATATACGCACAAATCGACAGCATTAAATCTAAAGCTGCTATCGATCTTGCGTTTGGTGACCTGCCATTAAACTGCAAATAGCGCAGCGTATAGGTTACTTTTTCTAACAGAAAAGGTAATAAAACGTTTATGCAATAAACCAGCAAAGTGCGAAATAGGAGAGCGGCGAATGCCGTTTTCCTATGAAGCAGGCGCATGTACGGCTGGCCCGTACCACCCCCGAAATCGTTTTGCGCCCAAGCGCAAAATTTAGGGGGATACCCGACAGGGGAGACACCTAAACCCCGACCGTTTCGCCAGAAACGGCTGGTGAGGTGCAGCCGGGACAAATGCGCAGCATCCGGCGAACCCACACCGCGAATTTCGGGGGTGGTACGGGGCAACGCTCCGGTACATGCGCCTGGTGTTCTGACGGGCTAGCGCCAAAGGCGCGTAAAGCCAATCCGGCCTCGAGAGGCCAGGAGTGGCGGGCACGGCAGAGCACATGGCTAACCGGCAAAGGCCGGTTGGTCATCCTGCACAGCAGGTTTGGCTTGCGATAATCATCGCAAGTGGCATAACAAGCATAGCTGCACAGCATCTGGCAATGAAAATACGCAGCAACTAAGCCTGAATTGCACAAATTTGCCCGAAGCGGAGATACCTATTTCTGACATTAACACTCAGAAACAGGAGTAAAAAAGTATGTCCGCAGACATCACTGAACAGTACCAACGGTACTTCGATGTCGATATGCAATATCGACATGGCAGCAACAACCAACAAATCGGCAAATCCCGCCGCGAATACACCCTTAAAATAGTCGGGCGTTTTGGCATGACAATTCCACTAATAATCGCATGGCTGTATGGCATGTCTAAAGCGCAGGCGCTAGTGCATCTTAATAAGCTGGTGCAGCAAGAACTACTGGAAGTAGTACCAACCCATCGCTCGCCAGATGAGCGGGTATACATTCTTAGCCGCAGTGGCGCACTCTATGCTGAAGAGCTCACCGGTATGCCCATTTATTTTCGCTCAACTTCGCAGCCGGAATTGCGGGTAAACCTGAATACGCTGTATCACGACTTAATCATGCAATTCATCATTCTGCTCGGCATGCCACAAAGTAGTACCGGCAGTACTCACAGCCAGGATATCTGGCATGGTTTTATAACAGACTTAGAAGTGCGTCGCTTAAGTAAGGCTGGGCACTGGCGCAATGTAGATGCGATAGTGCAGGAAAATGATGGCAGCATTACCGCAGTAGAAATGGAGCATTCGTTTAAGCAACTGCCCACGCGCAAAAATATCCTGCTGCAGTACCTGCAGGATTTAAATAACGGCCACTACCAAAAAGTGATGCTGTTTTCTCAGAAGGTTGAAGTACTAAACGACATGAAGCGCATTAATTGCAATATCATTGAGTTTTTGCTGGCAACCAAAAGCGCTGAGCGCATTACCGAGCAGGATGTCACTAAACTGCAGCAAGCGCTGGTATACCGTACTAAATATTGTGAGGAAATAAGGCAGCGGTTTTATGGTTAGTCCTGATTAGAACCAATACTTTCAGACAGTCAATGCTTTACTAATTGCTGCCTGCTTAGTGCCAATTGCGGCCAGAATGAGTATAGCGCTTTAGGGGAAGTCCACGGAAATGAAAAAATCTCTTTTACTTTGTAAGTCATTGTAAGTCTTGAAAAAGCAGAGTAGTGTTTATTGCTTTAAATTTTGGGGGCTGATTCGTGTTCAAATACATGTATTGATTTACGAGAAACGCTAGCAAATGCTCTCACTTGCAATAAATATCCTTGGGCGTGGTAGTCAAATTCAAAATGACATGACATTCTGTCTTTACTTCGAGACGGAAAATTTATTTGACTTCAAAATTGCATGAGCTCGGCAGTATGAACTAGTTTAAGGTTTTGATATGTCAATTCCACACAAACCACCATCAGGAAACCCGGAAAGAGAAGCTATCAATTCTCTTCGTGGCTACGTATATCAGATCTATCAGTCAGTCCTCGCCTGGACCGAAATAGGGGATGACGAATTTCTATATTTAGAGGTTGCAGAAGATTATGCAGTTGCAGCTGAGAATGCGCTCCAAGTGGTTCAAGTTAAAGACACTGCAAGTAGTGTCACAATTAATTCTAACGGCATCATTGCTTCAGTCGATAGTTTCATTGATCTACAGGAAAAGAATCCCAGCCTAAAAGTTTCTATGCGCCATCTCACAACCTCAGTTATAGGAATGGAAAAGAACTCCGAGCATCGAATTGGTGAAATACCGACTCTGACTGCGTGGCGAAATCTTGCGAAGGCGGGAGATTTGTCTGCTCTTCGCAGAGTTCTCGGAAATTCCAAATTATCAAGCAAATCCAAAAAGTACATTGCGAGCCTAAGTGACGCGGATCTTCGTCAAAACTTTTTAAAGAGAATTCACTTCGATTGTGGAGCACCAGACTCGACATTCCTTGAACGACAAATTAATTGTAGGATATCCAAGCTTGTAATAGAAAGAGGTGGAGTGCACTCTCAGGCAGAAAATTGCACAGCCAATATTCTGCTGCATATATTGAAGCTATCTACAAACAAGAACCGTAATGAACGGTTTGTAGACCGCGCAGGCTTGGAGGAACGTCTAGAAGCGGCGACGCAGATTACTCTGAACAGAGCTCTTTTTGAAGCTAATAATCGATTGATGGGGAAAGCGCTATCGGCTTCTTTGTCTGCGGGCACCGACTTAACGAATTCCCAAAGTATTAAACCGAGTCTTGTCTCAGAAGTACCACTCCCTAGAGCTCTGGCAAATCGGAACAAAGAAGTTGGCCAACTTCTGCATAACCTAGAACGATTTGGTATCTGCTGGATTACTGGTGCAGCGGGCATGGGAAAGACTATTGCTGCCCGTGTTCTTGCCCGCAGAAATGAAGGTGTTTGGGCTAGTATAAACTTAAGAGGTCAAGCTGGAAAACAGGCTGCGCTTACTTTGTCTGAAGTTGCTAATGCGATGCCGAACAATGGGTTGCGAGGCCTGATAGTTGACGACCTTAATTGTATGTTTGAATCGGCTGTTCTAGACAATTTGAACTACTTGTACCATACCGCCAGCCGGTCGGATGTACTTTTAGTTGTCGTCTCATCCAATCCACCGACAAGTGAGTTTCTATTTGAATCCTCCTTGGGAACAGGAATCAATATAACTCTCAGTGAATTCACCAAGGAGGATATTGAAGAGATACTTGAGAAGATTGGAGTGAAAGGCGAAAATTGGGCAAAGTATACTCATTTAGTGTCGGGTGGTGGCCATCCTCAACTTGCTATCGCCTTCATTCAAAGTATGGCTGCATCAGGATGGAATCCTAAAGAGTTTCTGACCTTTAATACCTTGTTTACTGGTTCTTCTGAAGTTGATGATGTAAGGCGACGTGCTCGTGAGAGACTTTTAACAGACCTTCCTGATACAGCCCGACGACTAATTGAACGCTTATCCTTGAAAGCCGGAGGATTTGGTAGAGAGTTAGCAATTGACCTTGGCAAGGTTTCGCCTCCAATCCAAGACTCTGGGATCATATTAGATAGTCTTATAGGTTCCTGGATTGACCAACACAAAGGCAACCGGTTCAGCCTTTCTCCGTTGCTTAACGACTACGCTTCTAAGACACTTACAAATGATGAAAAGAAAAAGATTCAAAGCGCTATTGCTGACTCGTTAACTAAAGGGAACCTGCTTGACGCAATCGATATGGATTCTGCGCTTATTGCCGCTTGGAGCAGCGAAAATAAAGCTGCGGTACTTAAATTATGCATTGCGGTTATTAAAGCTGATGATGACGAGATTAAGCTGCTTTTGCCTCACTTGACGACGTTCACGTTGTTCAGGACTGATACCATAGCGTATCCAAGCGATGCTGCAATTAGTCATATGTTTCGAGGTGTTCAAGTACTTCTTATAAACCAAGAGAGCGATTCTTCAGTGAAGTTAGAGGGTATCCTGCGCTGTTTTTCTGAGGAAGCACGAAATGTCCCGAACGAAGCTGTGCGTGTTACAACGAACTTATTGGTGTATTCGAAATTGTTGCTTCAGACATCCAAAGCGGGGCTTGGTTTAAACTTTTTGGGTATCATTAATAAACTTGACCAGCTTCTTCAAAATAAGAATGGTGTGCTGTCTACAAAAGCATTAAATAGCCTGGGAAATTTTCAAGAAAAGGGTATCAGTCCAATTGGTTTTATGTTCTTGAATCAAGTCCACCAGCTCTCCAAGATTGAAGACCTTGCAATTGCCTTCGATTTTCTCGATAGTTCGTCGTCAGAAATGCGTTCAAGATTGCTGGAATCACTTGGTAACGACGACTTTCCAATAGATATGCTGATTACAGGAGCATGGTTGAGTGAGCACAAGAACAACACTATCGTCCCAACTGTTCATAGCGCCATATTTGCCCGTTTAGAGAAGCAAGCTGTCAGCTGGAATCAAGTTGAGGTTGCGGTTTGTTGCCGGAAGTATCAGGCCATTATCTTGGATGAGTATGGCAACGACAAGGAATCCGCACTGGCTGTGCTAGATGAAGGTCTTACGATTTATGGGCAGACTAATTCTGAGCTTGTTCGCTCAAAAGCGAAGATTCTGTATCGTTCAGAAGATCACGATGGTAACCTTGCCCTCTCCAAAACATTAATCGAAGGCAATGCGCCATTAAACGAGGTTGAGAAGGCATTCCTAGGCAGAGATGCCGCGATCAGTGCAGAGAAGCAGGGAGATTTTGAGACGGCGCGACGGTACTATCTCTTTGGAAGTGATGCCGCAGACAAATCCGAACTTCCGGATATGGTAGCAATGCGTGTCGGGTTATTAGCAGATGCAGCCCTCGCAAGTTGGCATTCTGGGAATAGGCTTACTTGTTTACAGGACTTCGTAATAGTTCTTGGCGAACTTAATAAATTTGCTCCGGACGAGACACTGCGCACTGCGCATTGCCATGCTGTTACTCGGCATGTCTTGCTTTGGCTGGATCAAGACGCCACTGGAGAGCCTCGGTTGCTAGAAGGTGGTCAAGAAATAAAAGTTCACCCAGGTTGTGTAAGCAATCCAGAGCCTCATCCAGAGATTGGAAGGCGCTATATTACTCCCATTGAGATGGCTTGGTACATGCTAGCTGTGGTCGAAAACCATACTTCTTTTGATGCTGGTATATCTGAAAACTTAGAGCAGTTTTTGCCTAACGGCCCTGTCCTCGAAGGCCAATTGCTACTGAATCCAGCAAAAGTCCACAAAGCATTTATTCGACGCGATGCTAAGCTATTTGTCGATGCTTTAAAGGAGAGAGTATCTCACTTCACTTACATACAGGTTATAGGTAAACAATCTAATTTTCCCGATTTTAGGAGTGTGACCTACGGCACTTTTCCGTTGGCTACTAAGAATCAGCAAGAGTGTTTAACTGAGTTTACTGAGCGACATATTCTCCTTTTTCTAGCCATGTGTATTCTTAAAGAAGACGTCGAATCATTTAAAAAGGCGCTTGGGGAAATTTCTATTGCTAGCGGATTCACAGTGCGTACGGTACTAATGGAAAGTTTGAAAAGAAGCGGGTCATCTAAAGATTTTCATCAGCAATTTGCACACCTAATCCACTCGCAAGCTAAATGCTTGTCTGGTTTCAGTGTAGCTTTGCCTCTGGAGATTTTTGAAATGGCTTTTAAGGTTTTGTATATTGCTGATAGAACAGGGAACTATAAATTGTTTTCTGCAAGCTTAGTGCCTTGGTTGCATAGAAGATGGCAATTTACATGGGAGCACCAACGCTTTTTACTAACTCACCCTTCACTGTATGGTGAACAAATCAAGAATGCCTTTGGTCAGAAAGGTATTCCTGACCAGATTAAGGTAGTGAACATGTTGCTTGCAATTCTTCCAATGCTTGGAATCAGCAACAAGAATGAGGTGGAACATTCTCTATCTGGCTTGCGGAAAAAATTTTGTTCAAATAGCAAAAGTAACTCAGTCTGAATCGCTACTAGTTCAATTGACACATCATAACCATTCTTTTGTGCGAAACCCAGGCAATCTGGTTGGCGTCTACATTTGGTTATTGAGTTAATTCCATTGGCCTAGTGAACGAAGGTCTGCTTCGTTCATAGCAGCCTGTCAGATTAAGTCTGTAGACCTGTAAAACAGGCAAGCTCTAATACGAGAGTCTAATGATTATCGATGCAACAACGCCAGCATTAAGCTGGCGTTGTCACGGCGCGTCCTTGCGCCATTATCGAGTCCTTTCACCGGTCATGACCTGACCCGGCGTCCCATCGGGGAGCATACTTGTACAATTACGCGCAGACGTTATGCCACGCGCTACCCGTAAGGTTCTGCCCAAAACCTTACTCGCTCAGAATTAACGGCCGTAGGCACGGCCTTCTAATGCCTTTTGGCGATAGATGGGGGGTATTTATGAAGAACAACAATCATGCCCTTACCCTTAGTTAGTCGCCGGGAAGGCAAATTTTGAGGGCTTGGTGATATTTTTCGACGTGTTAGCGATTGCTGTCTGAGTTTGATGACGAATAGAGTTTGTTAAGTCTGGGCCTTACAATAAAGAGATAACTCAGTAAACCAGAGATAACAACGCCAACAGCCGTAAGTAGCAAATAAAGACCCACACTCATGCTAATGCACCTCCGTTTTTAAGTAATCATACTTATCAAAGCGCCGAAAACCAGCACTAATTGATTAGTTCGTTGTCATTTGGAGCCTCAGTCATGTTTAATCGACGTCGGATCTGATACCGGTTGATAGGTGCTGGGTTTATCTATCTGCTGCGCAGTTAAGTCATACGGAATATGTGGTTGCAGTAGCGGTGTAAATTCATCCGTGTCAGTAATGCTCTCGTCTAGCCAGCGGTTTACAAGTGTTAAGTCTATGGGCAACAGTAACGGTGATGCTTTGGTGTGTATGTGCATGAGCTTAGGGTGTGGTGGTAAGGTAATTACTGAACAGGAAAGAGCTGTCTCGCCGGTAGTTTTGTTCACCCATTCCCTGCACAGGCCACCCAGCAAAATAGCACCGTCTTTTGCTATCAGGTCATGGTAATGCAGCGGCTTGTTGTTCACAAACTCTGTTTCGCCAAAACCTTTGGCCGGTATAACACAGCGGCTGTGGCGGTACGCCTGGTAGCCTGCAGAGCCTTTAAAATTTAGCTTATCGTAGCGGGTGTTAAACGACGTGTATTTAGACGGTTTAAATCCGGTATCTGCAGGCTCTAACAGCAGCCACCAAATAGCGTTGTCCATTCGGCGAATGCCGTCTTTCTGCCGGACAATACTCAACTCATTAGTGGCTCGGATAAACCGGCTAAAAATTTGGCGATTAGGGAACAACTGGATCTGCAGCCCCTCACACAGCTCTCTTACGCCGGGATCGTCGATAACGTTAAGTCTGCCGCACATAAGTTGATTTCTAATTTGTACTTAGGTGCTACTAGTATGAGCTATTTAGCGCATTTGGGAGCGTATCTGTCACTTCTGTTTTGTGCCAAATACAGGCATTTCATCGTGCAGGCATCAAAGTCAGTTTTTAGGCGTTAGGGTGGTGATGATGGCTTGAATAATGTGTTTGTTGTCGTTGCCACATAGCCAGCGAATATGGCTTCAGTGATAGCGAATGTTGCCTTAAACTGCTCAAAGTCAGCAAACAATACTCCTTTCGCAAAAAGTAGCATTATAAGGCACATAACCAGTGAAAATAGCGTAGGAAGACCTAGGCTAATAAAAACAAAAATAACAGTTACCTTTTTTGATCGATCAGTGTTTTGAAATCGTTTCTTTGAGAAATACGCAATAATAGTTGCAACATACGCTGCAAGCAATGGTGTTAGTATTGCAAAAGTCGTAGTAAATTCGTTGAAGGAAAAACCACCTTTCGCCCAAAGTAACGAAAGAGCAGAAAGCATTCCAAAATGCAGAACAATTATTAAAATACCTGCAGTTTCTCTTAATTTATTTTCAGTCATGGTAATTCACAATTTCGTTCAATATTTTTTTTAAAAAATTATTTAGTGATTCTGAATGTACTGGTTCCATAGATTCAGTAAATCTTGATTTAGGTGGCGGAGAAGCCCCCATGCCAGAAGCAGTCATCCCATCTACAAAAATTCTAACAATTCTGTCATTTTTTCTAGATACAAGGTTTGTTGAAATTTGCACTCTTTCCCATTGCTCTCCATTAGCTATTACTGCTCCTTTTGACCCAAACAACTCTGCCTCAATATAGTCATTAGATTGAACCAAATATTCTATTTTTCCACCAGTTTTCTCGGCAATATCAAAGAGTACAGCATGCACAACATCAGGAAATCTATCAGGGTTTTCCTGTAAAATAAGATTTTTCCCCTGAGATGCACCACGCAAATTAAAAGACTCCACAACTCTTGAACCAGAAATCATTTTGCAATAGCTGCCAATAGCACTCACCTTTCCTGGGCTTACTTCTCTAAAAAGTCCTGATGCACAATATAATGGAAAACTAATATCAATTTTATCTCGCTTTATTCCTGATAGCAGGCTAATTTTAGTTGCCATTCGCCACCAAAGATCCAAGCCTGAATCTTTCATAAATTGATATTCAATTGCTTCTAATTGATCGCGATCTATAATTCCATAATATTCTGCACTGTCAATTACTCTATTCCCTAAGTTAGTGTTAAACTCTATTGAAATACGGGGGGTATCACTAGCAGTCTCCAATACATTCACATGGCTAGAGGTGTTGTTATTCATTTCCACGTTACTAACTGAGAAGTATCGAGAGAGACCAACATAACCTAGCCAGCTAGAAAAATCATTTACCCAAGTGTTATGGTCAATCATTTCATTTTTCTTAAAAGATATATCCATGCTTACGTTCATTGATTCTGGAAGCTCATCCCATAAAGATGAATAAGAAGAACATAAAGAGCATTCCTGATGATAGGATAATAGAATGTAAAGTCTGTACGTTCCAGGGGGTACATCAAACAATTCAGTGGCTGTAGAAAATTTTACGGTCACCCCTTCACTCAATACTTCCATTAAATTATTACTATTTCTAAGAAAGATCCTAAGTCCGGGACGCCCTTCAGCGAGAGCATCTCCATCAAAATTATTAAACCTGAATTTAACCTCTAATCTGGAATACTCTGTAAATTCTAGTAATTCTATGTAGTGTAGATAACCATTTTTAACGTCAAACGTATGAGTTAAATTGTTACCAACAGTGTTGAATGGAAGTTCTATACGTTCAGTGGTATTGTTATAAGAGTACACCTTTCCTGAGTAAATCAATAAAGCAAAAAAAGTCAAGTAAATATACTGATATCTGATATTAACCATTGGAATGACCTTCTTATCATTGCTATAGCTTGATTGCTTGTTTTATTACCTGTTCTTACCCTAACGCCTAAATCAGCCACTCGCTTTTCTGCGTCGGCTAGATTTTATTGTTAGTTTCATAAATGTGCGCTCTCAGAAGTCAGCGTAATGATCAACCGTGTAGCTAGGGTTTATTTTTTGTACCTCGCTTAATATTCGGTCTTCTCTTTTCTTAGCTTCTGCCGATGAACGTTCGCTGTAATATTCACCAATTTTAAAAATCGTCAGGTTGAGAGCCGTACCCACCTCAACGGCAACGATAATTCTAGTGATTGCGTCTTCCGCAACGATTTTTGAGTCTCCTAGGGTTAACGCTCAAAGCATCGGGCTGCTTTAGCTGTCCGATCCCTTCGCTTGATATTCATTTTTACTTAGCCGTAGCATCTTCCTCTATTTCCTCAGTTGTTTGATTTATTAGAGGCGTATCGGTTCCGGAGACGGTAAGTATGATTGCCGGAACGATGGTTGCCTGAACCATCACCCCTTCCATTTTAGCAACGGCTGCCCACTGGTCATGGAAATAGGCCATATCGTTCATGTACGGCAGTTTAGCTAATGTTTGCATAGGTGTAGATGTTTCTGAGAAAAAACCGGCATCTCGATTCGTGGTTGCTAGGCCCACATGTGATGCGTCTCGGGGTAACGACCTTATGTCGATTTGATGGAACTTCCCCGTGGAATCCAAGATGGGCTGACCACTTTCATCTCTAAGAATCGTGTATTCGTGCTCTATGCTAGGGTCAAGCTTAGGCTTCGGAATTGCTCTTTTAGTTGGGGCTCTGCCCTCGATCTCCTCCGCAGTCATATTTTTATAGTGTTCTCTGGCTGCGGTCAGCGCTGCTCCTTTTACAAAGCCCTCAATGATGTCTTTTTCTTCCCCTCCGCTCGCGGCGACAGCTGCTGCACCTATACTGGCCGACGCAAGCACTTTCTTCGTGAACTGATCCGTAGTGTTGCTGGGCAACCCATTCACCATACTGAGACTCTTCGCTGTTGCTCCTGCGATAACCCCTGATTTGAGTGCTAATTCAAGGTCTCCTGTTTGTTTGTACGTGTACCAAGCTGCATAAGCGGCAGCACCAATTGGCCCGCCATAAATGGAAGCTGCTGCGGTAGCCACATTATTCAAAAGTGAAGATTCGCTAATTGCGGTTCCAAAATTCTCTTCCGTATATCTAGTCGAATCAGTTGCCATGTGCCATATGGCGTCGACAATTTTTCCCTCAAGTATTCTTTTTTCCGCGTCGGTCAGAGTTTGAGCCATAGATCTTGCTTGATTTTCAGCAAAATTACCTACGGCTACAGCTGCATCAGCAGTGTTTATACCAGCCCTGTGTAGTTCGTTACCGGTATCTTGAAACGCCTTTTCTATAGTTTTCCCAGTATCCTGCGCAGCTTTCTCAACTGTTTTTCCAGTATCCTGCGCAGCTTTCTCAACTGTTTTTCCAGTATCCTGCGCAGCTTTCTCAACTGTTTTTCCAGTGTCCTGCGCAGCTTTCTCAACTGCTTTCCCAGTGTCCTGCGCTGCCTTCTCTGCGGTTTTCCCCGCATCTTGAGCGGCTTTTTCCGCTGTTTTACCGACGTCTTTCGCGCCTTTTTCTACCGCTTTGGCAACATTCTTGGCCGCCTTCTTGATGTCTTTTATCGGGTTCCAGCCCATTTTTACCTCCACTGTGTTTGTTGATAAAATGCCTAACGCTCCGCTCACCGGGATTTTAGGACCGGAACCTCGTATCGATCGTAACGACACAACATTTTCTTTACACTGGTCGATTCGACAAACGAGCATGCTGCATAGGTTGTTTTCGTGAATGAAACCAAAAAGACTGTTAAAAGCCCTAGCTTGCAAGAACCATCCATGATTTTTTTTGAGCATCGGATTAAGTATTTGGTTAAATAATATACAATGCTAGTGCACTTTTAAATTCTGTAAAGCCTATGAACGTAAAATGTAAATCCTTGTAGCTTTTTAGGAGTTCCAGACATCTAGCGTCCGTCACGCAGGCGAGCAACTTGCTGCATGTCCAGCGCCGCAGGTGCGATGTGGTGGCGGTTTTTTTCGGCGATTTCATGATCGGAATTCTGCAAAAAACGCGTTTTTACACAGCCTGCGCTCAAACCGGACTTTACTTTGCCACAGGAAGCTCCTGCCAATTCGTCGTATATGCTGGGGACAGCATTTCCCGTTTCATACCCCATTCTTGTTCGGAGCCCTGGCTGGCGAACCATAGGGTTTTGCCGTGCTTGTTGTTCAGGGTATCCATCAGCTGCATCAGCTTTTGGTCTGACTCTTTTACAACTAACGGTTCATCAAACAGGCCTGGTTGATACATGCCGGGGTCGTAAAAGTCGGCCAGCATTACCCCGGCTTTGGCGTAGCGGTAGCCATTTACCCAGAGACTATCGAGCAGTCGCATAGCGTTGGCCAGAAACACGCGGGTGTCGCTGCTGGGGCTATCTAGTTCAAGGCTTTTACTGGCAGAGTAGGGTGCATCTTTATCGCTAAATGGGCTGGTACGTAAAAATACCGTAAGATGTTTGGCCTGTTGTTGCTCCTGGCGCAGCTTTTTACAGGCCCGGCTGATGTACTCGCTAATAGCCTCACGCATTTGCTGTTTGTCGGTAATGCGCTCGCCAAAGGCGCGGCTGCTGATAATTTGCTTTTTGGTGGGAGCAACATCTTCCAGCGCGATGCAACTCTCGCCGTTAAGCTCACGCACTGTGCGTTCGACCACCACGGAAAAGTGTTGGCGGATAAACTTAGGGTCGGCATCGGCCAGTTGCAGTGCAGTGGTAATACCCAGTTGCTCCAGGCGTTTAGTCAGCTTACCGCCAATACCCCAAACCTCACCAACCGGCAGCAAGCTAAGTAACTTGCGCTGCCGCTCTTTGCGGGTTAAATCAACCACGCCGCCAGTTTTAGGCCAGGTTTTGGCGGCATGATTTGCTAGTTTCGCGAGGGTTTTGCTTGGCGCTATGCCAACACATACCGCAATACCAATATGCTTTTGCACTGTGCGCCTAACTTCAAGACCAAACTCGGTTAGCCCCTGGCTGCAGGCAACACCGGTTAAATCCAAAAAGGCTTCGTCAATGGAGTACACCTCTACCCGAGGTGCCAGGCTTTCCAGCGTGCTCATCACCCGCTGCGACATATCTGCATACAGCGCATAGTTTGATGAAAACGCCACTATCTGGTGTTTTTGTAATAAATCACGCACCTGAAATACCGGCAGGCCCATTTTAATGCCCAGCTTTTTCGCTTCTTTCGAGCGGGCGATAATGCAGCCGTCGTTATTGGATAACACTACTACCGGTTTATCGGCTAAATCTGGCCGGAACAGTTTTTCACAGCTGGCGTAAAAGTTATTGCAGTCGACCAGGGCAAAAACAGGGTTAGTCATTTGCGCTTCATTTGCCGGATAACGTTGGTCACCACGCCAAAGATGTTCAGCTCCTCACCATTGCGCGGACGAATTGGTTTATAGACTGGGTTGCGGGGTAATAAACAAAGTGAAGGCCGGGTGCAAAGCTCTTTAACCGTAAACTCGTTACCTACTGCTGCTACTACGATATCGCCATGCTCGGCATCTAATGACCGGTCTACAACCAATACATCGCCATCATAAATACCGGCGTCTATCATCGAATCGCCTTCTACCCGAACGAAAAAGGTGGCGTTGGGGTGACGTATACACAGCTCGTTTAAATCCAGCGTGCGCTCAACATAGTCTTGCGCCGGAGACGGAAACCCGGCTTTCACAGGGTCTGCATAGAATGGGATAGGGCGCTTAGGCCACGAATCGGCATTGCCGATAAATACTGCTGACATACTCACCTCGTATATGTATATATATACAGTATATCAAGCTTTGCGAAATTGACAATTTCAGGCCGTTAACATTTTCAGCGCTGACAAATACTAACGGCTTTGCAGGATAAAAAGCGTTATCAGTTGATATCCTGAAATGTCAGGCCGCTAAGGCCGAGTTTGCGTACTACAGTCATAAAGCTAGTTGGCAGGTTAGTACTGTAAATTCCCAGGCTTAAACCTTGAACGCGAAATAGTACGCCGTCTGAGACTCTGTCACCATCCAGCACCAGTTTTTTAAACATACGCATCGGAGTGCCGTCGCGGCGCAACTTGCGCTGTGACTGAGCCTCGTTAAAGATATCTTCTCTGGCCAGAACATGAATAATATACCAGCGCCAACCATCCACATTTATCGGCAAAAATTCAACGTAGCCATTTATAAATGGACGCAATTTTTCACAGGTTTCCGCCGATGCGGCAAACGCTATTGCACCAAATGCAGCAATGTCAGGCTGTGGTTTTAGCCGCTCGTCGGGGTTGTAAAACCAGGTAACTTCCATTGGTGTCCAGTTATCGGCTAACGGCTTGCCATATAGCCCAACTGGCTCGTCAATCTGCATGATCAGCTCTAATGCTGTTTCTTGCAGCATGGCATATTGTTCGACGTCTGCGAAAACACCGAAAACTTTTGTGTCAGTTATTACCTCAGACATCAGTTATTCTCCTATTCAGCGGGAACTCGCCGTCCTCCAGTTCCTCTGCAACGTCACGCAGGGTAGAGATAATAGCATTGCGGCCCATGCCTTCCGCAACGGTGGCCTCCAGTAAAAACTCCACATTCAGAAAATAGGTGTCGGTATGCGTTTTAGAATGCGATTGCGCATTCGGCAAGTACTCATGTGGGCAATGCCGGTGAAAGCGCGGCAGGAATACCCCGTTACACTCGTTATCTATATCAATGGCATACGCGGCCAGCCTAATTCGTGACTTAGCAGCGCGGGGGTGATCCCAAGCAACAATATGGTGTGCTGACATGTTTTTTTGGCGTTCACGACCTGCGGCCAGCATGTTATTTGACAACTTTTCATTGTGTTTGCGGGCATGCGTCCAACGAATATGGCGACTTAGTTCTAACGTCTTTTGATCAATAGTACCGCGCTGGTAGCGGACGGTGTCGATAACCGTATCCCGATAGTAAATAGCGTAGGCCATAGCAGCGGCCTGGCCATACTGTTTGTTACCCGTGACATTAGTAAAATCTTCAGCCATATCACTGACAGAGAGATAAACCGGCTCAGTCGCATTTTTCATGCAGTGTGCTCCATGCAGAAAGGTTCGTTCAAGTTTATCTTATGAGAATTAAATGTAAATATAATTGCTGCTTTTTTGGTTTTTATTAACAATGGAGGGTTTTATAGGTAGTAATAATATGGTTGGCGGGTTTAAAAATTTTTAAACTGATTCAGTTATGTCAGAAGCAAAATTTACTCCGCATATCGTTAAATCAGGGTATGTGCAGAGTCCAGTGCTGCAAACATAAACCTGTTTTCTGTCAAGCAGCCTCCTTTGCCAGTGCGAAAAGTCCAGTCCCAATTACCCGCCTAAATGTAATCAGAAAATCTGCTTGCTATTCGATCGAAAATAATTAAGTTCGGGAAAATGCTTCAGCTTGGTAGCGCTAAACACTGCTGACAAGCCGGGCTGAATTTTGGCATTTAAACGATAAGGAAAAAGTTATGAGTTTTTATAGTTGGTTTAGCGGGCTGTTCGATGACGGCTCTGTCCGGTTTGAATCTGTGACGGATTCAGTGTCTGAGCAGCTTGAAGTTAACCCGGCAAGCGGATTGCTGATGGTTGGTGGTATCGGTGGCCTTGATTCAGAGGGCAACCCTTATGGCACCGATAACAGTACCCCTATTAGTTGTGACGTCATATTCACCGGCCTTGACGATCACAGCAGTTGTTCAACAGTGGATATGTTCGACAGCAGCTCTTCAAGTTCCTTCGATGATTCTTATAGCACAGGTTCTGGCTTTGATAGTTGGTAGCCGCTCATAGCAGAGGATAGACAGATGAATGAGTATTTGTGGTTAATTCCGATCTTACTGTTAACGGTTGGGCTGATAATACTGGTGCGCAAAAGCACCAAGAAAAAGCAGCTTAGGAATTAGCGGGAGTACTTTGCGCGGGAAGCATAAGACGGTAGCCCTCGACGGGATCTAACTTCAGGGCTTTGCAATAGTTGATAAATTCAAGCACATCCAGCGAGATGTCGCATTTCTCAACTTTAACCACCCAGGAATGACTGTGCCCCATCAATTCGGCGAATTGTCGCACCGTCAGGCCTTGCTGCTTGCGGGCAGCAGCTAACCATTTGATGGCACTTTGATATCTGGGGTCATGGATTGTTTTCATGAGCGCACAGTAATCTGCATATAAAAATGTTCCAAAAAGGAACCAAATGAGTAGAATTACCCCTTCCCAAAGCCGGGGACATTCGTGTTGTGGCATGGGTTAAATAAAAACGTCCTGAAGTAGATTCAGGCAAGTAATGAGAAGTGTTGGAGATTTTTAATGGATTGTTTTAATAAACGTTTTGGCTTAACCGCACTGGCTGCCGTCTTTTTTGTGACAGGTTGTGCCAGCAATCAGGCTGTGGACGGTGGCAACAAGCCTGTAGTAACGGAAATAAAGTCTGACTTACCAGTGTATGCAAAGCTTGACCTTACACCTGAAGGAAAGTACTACTTCAGTGAGTTTTCATTCGTCGAGTTTAAAAACTCAGTTAACCTGAATTCGCTTTCTCATAACCTGCACACCGGTAAAGTGGGCTGTCGGGATGAAATATACAATATAGGCCCAGAGAAGCAGGAAAAGAAGGAGTTGTGTCATGACAAGGTATTGTCGTCATTCCGAACCAGTAGTTATGGTGGCGAAGCGATGGCACAAAACACCATATCGGTATTAGTAACAGTGTTATCCTTTGGTACTCAAGCAAATTCTTACCGTTACAGCTCTTTTGACAATGAATTATTCTCCAAGGCACTGACTGAAGCGCTAACTGCTCAACCGCGCGAGCAATTGATTTCTCAGTTCAACAGTATTTATCAGCAATCAAAGCAGACGTTTGCTGAGAAAAAGACAGCATATGATAATAAGTGGCGCGATTTAAACGCTAAGTTGGAAAAAGCGCTGGTAGTAAAAGATAACAGCCAGCTTTATCAAGGCAAGCCTGAAGTGTATATACACCCTAGCTCCCCGGTAGGAGATAAGGTCAGAACAGATTTTAGATGGGGATCAGCGAGCGACTTAACCGCGAAACTACAAGAGGCAGCAAACACCGAGTATGCAGAGGGTAGATGGTCGTTGATTTGTCACTCTATTCATGGATTTAAGCATACCAGCTCGGGTTGTGATCAACGCTGGGGTACTGCAGATGAGCTAACCATGCAGCCAGTTCTGTATACCATTGATAGCGCGAGTCGATACCGTTATACACCTATGTTGAACGCTTCTAACGCACATATCTCTGCAGTGTCAGAGATGACCGGCAGGATAACGCTTACCAATCTTACAAATTCATTTTTAACGATCGATAGCTTGTCGCTGTACATTGGTCGAGACATAGAAACTCTGTCTAATCTCAATGTCCAACTTCCTCCCAAAGGGGTAAACCGTAGCCTTAGCTTGGCTAAATATTCAAATTTTCAAATGACGAGCTTAGCCAATGTTAAAAAATCCCATTTGGCGCGGTCTATCGATGTAGGGCTGGCGATGAAATACAAAGTAGTCGATACCAATTTGGAAAATACGCTGTATAAAACAAACAGCGTCAAAATTCAGGATTTACCTGGCCAAGTATATTAATTGCAGCCCGACAATAGAGAGGTTGGTAGTTTACCGGTGAAGGGGATGGTCATGGGCAGGTTAAAGTCACGCAGTTGTGAGTTGTTAGGCGCTTTAGTCGTAGTAGCCATGTTTAGCCCACTGGTTAATATAGTGATGCACGAACCTGATAAAGAGCGGGCGATATATTTGCTGTTTTTAATCAGTGTTATTGATACCTGTGGCATGATTGGCTATGTCGCTTATAACATTCATGCCGCGCGGCGTGGCCATGATGTCGTGAATGCGCTGGTTTATCCACTGGTGTATGCACCTGTAGCAGCCTGCTGGTATATCAGGCGCTACCTAAACAGATAGCAAAATTTAAAAGGTTGTCCTCGAAAGGCCCCGGCATAAAAACCGGGGTTTTTCATTTTTATTTGCTACAAACCGCGAAAAGTTCGCTGGGCCTGAGCGCATCTATTTCTGAATTCCAAAAATATCTAGGAGCAGTAAATGAATTCAGTAACCAAAACTTTAATATCGCAGCTTGAAGTGGCACAGCTTGTTATTGATAAGGAATTTAACCTCAGTGAAGAGGCCTATGGCGCGACGCAACTTGACCTTTTTGCTGAGCAGATAACAGAGATCCGTATTCAGCGTATTGGCGCAAAGCTAATGAAAATGACCAAAGATGAAAACTTTGTCAGTGGCGTGGTTGCCATGCTAAATCATGTTTACCTGCCGGATGAATACTACACCGCAGAGGAAATAGCGGGGCTTGGCTAAAATGGCTTAGCTAACCCGCAGTGCCACGCCGTATTGAGCAAATACGGCCATGTCTTTTTGAAACCAGTGCTTAAAGGCGCTGGTATCATAGCCATGCAACTCGGCAAGTTCGGCATAGCGTACGGCGGTTTTAAGTAAATCGCCGTAGCGCCATATTTTGCCGTAGGCGACAACATTCAGGCTTTGCTGCTCGCCTAAAATCTGAATAGCCTGCATTACTTTGTGCAGGTAACGCAGTTCTTGGGTTTGCTGCTCAGTCACGTTTGGCGTTGTGTGTTGGCTCATGGCGATGGCTCCTATTTGCATTGCCTGAGCTTAGGTTGTCGGCCAATTTTTGAAAAGCCTTAACGCGCCGGGTAAAAATTAACCTGTATCTTAATGTTACATATTCCCATTAAAACGCATGGCTGCGCACTTCTTCTAAATTCGCCACCATAATTTGCTGCGCCTCCGGGCGGGCTTCTATTTTGGCCAAATCCAGGTTTAGCGCTTGCACGGCATAAGGCACTAAAGCTGAGCGCACCGGTATCACCCGTTTGCCATCTTGCATATTGTAGTCTTCGGCAATAATGGCTTTTTGGTAATCAGTTAAGCGTGAGTCAGGCACCAGAATAATATTCACCATGCTATTCCAGCGCGTATCGTCCCCGCGGCGCATAGAGGCATCGCCTTCAATCTCATTAATACCGCGAAAGCGGCTTAGCACAAAATCCCGAAAGTCGCGGTTCTTCTCGCAATAGGCACGCACATGCCAGCGCAGGTGGGTGCATACCAGGGTATGCGGCGCAATAATGCGGCTTTCTTCATCCGGGCTGGTTAGCGATACATAGCCCATATCAATTTTTTTGCCGTCGCGTGCGGCTTGCACCAGGGCACGTAAAATATCCGGGTTTACCTGGCGCAGAGGCGGGCTTAGCATTTCGGTGTGGGCAAAGCCTAAATCCAGCTGGCTAAAGGTGTGGGCAAAGTCTTTGCTGCTGGCAAGGGCATGCAGGTATTCATCCGCCAGGCCGCTGGTGACTTTCGGCGTAAAGGTGTCACTAGGCTTATAGCCTTTAAGTTTACTGTCATACACCAAATTACCCGGTGCAACATCTCGCAAATAAGCATTTATGTCTTTCGATGCCTGCTGGCGGGCAATGCCAAAGCTGTTGCATAAATGGTTAGTGGTTAAGCGGCCTTCCCATAGCGCCACTATCTCAATCAGCCGGTAGCGCATTAATAGCTCCCAGCGTATCGGCCAGCCAGTATTGGTTACTTCCATAGTGTTATTACCCGTTAATTATCTGTGTCGCAGTAGATACATTCCTAGCTGGCAATTTATGTCATTTTGCGATGTTTCAAAATGCCAATGCGGATAAAAGCTAATCGATATGCCTGAAAACCATACACTGAATACCTGCACAGTATGGCGTCAATTTCGAAACGCCCTAATATTACAGCACACAGATGACATGTCACTGTTGATGACAGTTACAGTAGACCAGGAGCAGATGCAGGACGCATCGACAGGATGTAACAGGGATTAACCGGGCAGGGATGCCACCTCAAGCAAAATAAGGAGAGTAAATGAACTACGCCCAGCGCGAGCTGTTTTTCATCAACTCAAAGCAGCAATTTAGCGATATCTTTCAGGCCAGCAAGGCGGATAAAGACAATACAGATCTACGCCTGCGCACTCAGGGTTTTATCCACGCCGGTGAATTATTAGCGCTTTGCAGCCGTGCAGAAGTACAGCAACTGATGGAGCAGGTACACCAGGACGTGTTCGGCGTCAGCATTGCCGAGCGTAAGCCCAAAGAGCAAACCCGCCGCCAACAGGCGTTAAAGCTGGGTGATTATGATTACTTTGACGAACCAGCGTTTAACCGGCTGCGCTAATGCTTGTTATTAGAAGTTGCAAAGAAAATCTTGCTGCTCTAGAGTCGGAACAAATGCTGTGTGCAGTTAAGGATAACGAAATTGAAAGATAAGGAAAAAATCGCCGTTTTTATCGATGCTGACAATGCGCCTGCGAATAAAATGGATAAGGTGTTATCTGAGTTAGCCCGTTATGGCGTGGTCAATATCCGCAAGGCTTACGGTAACTGGAAAAGTGCCAAGCTAAAACCTTGGGAAGATATTCTGCACGATTTCGCTATTCAGCCTATCCAGCAATTTGATTTAACCAAGGGTAAAAACGCCACCGATATGGCATTGGTTATTGATGTGATGGATGTGCTGTATACCAAAAACGTTGATGTTATCTGCCTGGTATCGTCTGATTGTGATTTCACCCCTTTAGTTACAAGGGCCTTAGCTGATGGCAAATTTGTTATCGGTTTTGGCGAGCGCAAAGCTCCTTTGGCCTTTGTAAACAGTTGTTCGCGTTTTCTCTATCTAGATGAGCCAGAAGCCTTGTCAGTGCCGGTGCAAAAAGCCACCAGCAATATCAAGAGTGATACCAAGCTTATCAATCTTCTGCGCCAGGCTATAGAAGCGGTGGAGGAGGAAGAAGGCTGGGCAATGCTTGGTCCTATCGGCTCACATATTTCCAACCATGCTTCTTTTGATCAGCGCAATTATGGCTTTAAAAAACTCAGTGATTTGTTTATGGCAATTGACTTGTTTGAAATGAGAAAAACCAATGGCTCAGTGCTTTGGGTAAGGGATAAAAAACGCAGCAAACAATCTGCAAAAGTTATTATCGCGAAGTAAGGTAGATAAATGAGCAGACGTCGAAAATCCAGTTTTATTGAAGATCTATATGGCATCGCTAGCCTCCTTCCATGGTGGCTTAGCATATCAATAGCTATAGGGCTCTATATCTATCTGGATAGCCTGGCGGTAATGCCGGTAATTGATCCTAAAAAGCCGATGGCCCATGTAACCGGGTCATTGACCTACTATTTTGCTTACTATGGCAGATTCATTCTTCCAGGAGTTTTGATTTCCGGGGCTGTGGCCTCACTGCTGGCAAATGCGAAACGGCAGAAATTGCTTAACAACGTTAGGTTTGATGCGATACCTACAAAAGATGTACTGGCACCAATAAGCTGGCGTGAGTTTGAAATGCTGGTAGGGCAATTTTTTCGTGAGAAAGGCTACAACGTAACTGAAACAGCCCAAGGTGCTGATGGCGGAGTTGATCTACACCTGAAAGGCGACGACGGCAAAACCTACCTGGTGCAATGCAAACATTGGAAAGCCAGTAAGGTGCCGGTAAATGTGGTGCGTGAACTATATGGCGTAATGATGGCACAGCACGCTCAAGGTGCTTTTGTGGTGACCTCTGGTCAGTTTACTGATGAAGCGCAAACCTTTGCGGATGGCAAAAATATCCAGCTGATTGATGGCAGGCTGTTAGTCAGCTCAATACAAGGCCGCGAAGCATTGCAAGAAAGGCCGGTAATTAGCTCTGTTTCTTCGGCGATTCAGTGCCCGGCATGCAGTAGCAACATGGTATTGCGTACCGCCAAAAAAGGCCCTAACGCAGGTAATCAGTTTTATGGCTGCGTACGATATCCTTCCTGTCGCGGTACAAGAGCGGCGTAATTAAGTGGGTAATATGATTAAGAAGCAGCAAATTTATAAGCCCAAACCCGCTGTACTTAGAGTTACAGAGTATATCCTAGAAAAAGCGGAGCTGAAGCAGGCTTTCGGCCTGCATCAGGCTGCGAATGATCTTAACGGTTTAAGCAATTATCAGATTGCCAAAATTATGAAAGATATCTGTTTAGACCCGCAAGAACCTGGAAGTATCGAAAGATATACTACGATTGATAAGCAAAATTTATCAAATGACCCTCAGTACTGGCAACTGAACGCTAATGCTTATTTTAGCTACCTTTCTTATCTGGCGGTTAAAGAGGCCGAAAAGACTAGTAAGTTAACAGCGAATGCCTTCAGGGTTTCTGTCTTGGCACTTATTGTCACTTTGTGCACACTACTGGTCGCTGCGTAGCAAAAAATTAATTATGGCACGTTACTGCATCAAATCCTCTTACCGGAACATGCTGAGCGGCCTGACATAAGAGAAGTTCGCAAAACTGCCTTTGTGCGGTACGATTCAATTGAATCTACATGCAATGCTTTGTTTTATAAAAAGATGGATGCTATCGCACGAAAGCATCAAGACTAGGGGCCAGTAGAATATGACACCTGAGACAAAAGCCCGGTTACTTATTGATCAAAAGCTGGAGCAAGCCGGTTGGGTGATACAGGATCTTAAGCAGTTGAACTTAGGTGCTGCTGCAGGGGTAGCTGTGCGTGAGTATCCTACTGATACAGGTCCTGCTGATTATGTACTGTTTGTAAACCGCAATGCCGTTGGCGTAATAGAAGCTAAGAAAGACAGTGCAGGTGAAAATTTAACTGCAACTGAAAATCAAACTGAGCGTTATGCAACGGCAAATTTAAAGTGGCGAAAAGATAACACGCCTTTACGTTTTTTGTTTGAAGCTACCGGTCAAATTATTCACTTTACAGATAGCGCAGACCCTATCCCCCGCTCACGCGAGATTTTTCACTTCTTTAAACCAGATACATTGTCGCTGTGGACTTCGCAAAACACAACGCTACGTCATCGTTTAGCCAAACAGATGCCTGCTTTACCAGAACTAAATTTACGCGATTGTCAGATCAGTGCAGTTACTGGGCTTGAACATTCGCTAGCACTCAACAAGCCACGCGCGTTAGTGCATATGGCTACCGGTGCGGGTAAAACATTTACGGCCATTACCTCTGTTTACCGGCTACTTAAGTTTGGCGGTGCCAAACGCATTTTATTCCTGGTAGACACCCGAAACCTTGGCAAACAAGCGCATCAAGAGTTTATGGCTTATACGCCGCCAGATGACGGGCGCAAATTTACCGAGCTTTATAATGTGCAGCGCTTAGCATCACCCAGTATCGACCCGCATGCTCAGGTGTGTATCAGTACCATTCAGCGAATGTATTCCATTCTGTCTGGCGTGCCCATTGATGAGTCTGCTGAAGATGTATCTTTAAACGAAGTACAACAAACCAATAAGCAAGAAAAGCTTGTCCGTTATAATGCAGCAGTACCGGTTGAAACCTTTGATTTTATTGTTATCGATGAGTGTCACCGCAGCATTTATAACCTGTGGAAACAGGTCTTGGATTATTTTGATGCAAGTTTGATAGGCCTTACAGCCACCCCTGATAAACGTACGTTTGGCTTTTTTAATGAGAATATCGTAGCGGAATACACTTACGAGCAGTCTGTTGCTGATGGCGTGAACGTGGGTTACGACGTGTATGAAATAGAGACCGAGGTTACTCAAAAAGGCGCGCAGTTAAAAGCTAAAGAGTGGGTCGACCACCGCGACCGTGCTACGCGCAAAAAGCGCTGGGCAGAAACGGAAGAAGATACTGCGTATACAGGCAAAGAATTGGACAGGTCGGTGGTTAACCCGAGTCAAATCAGGCAAGTGATACAGGCGATGAAAACGGCTGTTGAGACACAGATTTTCCCATCGCGTAAAGAAACACCGAAAACACTGATTTTTGCCAAAACTGACAGCCACGCGGATGACATAATTAAAATGGTGCGTGAGGTATACGGGCAGGGTAATGCATTTTGTAAAAAAGTAACTTACAGAGCCGAAGAGGACGCAGACAGTGTTTTAAGTAGTTTTCGCAACGATTACAACCCACGAATTGCTGTTACCGTTGATATGATTGCAACCGGCACGGATGTAAAGCCGCTTGAAGTCCTACTTTTTATGCGAGATGTCCGCAGCAAAGGTTATTACGAGCAAATGAAAGGCCGGGGAGTGCGCAGTCTAGATGGTGAAAGCCTAAAAAGGGTCAGCAACAGCGCTGATGGTGCCAAAACCCGTTTTGTATTGATTGACGCAGTGGGCGTAGAGAAATCCCTTAAAACGGAAAGTCGTCCACTGGAGAAAAAGCCTGGCGTTGTCATGAAAGACTTGCTGCAAGGTGTGGCTATGGGTAGTCGCGATGACGATACGGTGCTTTCCCTAGCAAACCGCTTGGTACGTTTAGCCAAACAGTTAGATGATAAAGCAAAAGCGCGAATTGAAAAAGTTAGCGGCGGCATCTCAGTAGGGGCAATGGGTAAATCGCTGATCACGGCGTTAGACCCAGACGCCATAGTACAAACAGCATTAGAAACAGCCAAAGCAAAAGGTATAACCCGCACCGAGGATTCTTTATTGCCAGAAGAACTTGAAGCAGCAAGGGCGCAGCGGGTTGCGGCAGCGTGTGCTCCTTTTGACAGGCCAGAGCTGCGGGATGAACTAGAAAATGCTCGGCGCGAACGAGAGCAAATAATTGACCACATTAACCTCGACCAAGTAACCTTTAGCGGATTTTCCGAGCAGGCCGAAACCCAAGCTAATAAGGTAATCCAGAGCTTTACCGACTATATTGCCGCCCACAAGGACGAAATTGCAGCGCTTAGCTTCTTCTACCAGCAACCTTATCAGCGCCGTACACTCACCTTTGATATGATTGAAGAGCTGCACGAGCATCTGAGCAAACCGCCTATCATGCTCACCACTGAACGTTTGTGGAGTGCTTATACCCGTGTGCAAACAACAGCAGTGAAGGGCAATGACCGGCAGCGTCAGCTTACCGACTTAGTGTCATTAGTGCGCTTTGCCATAGGGCTGGACACTGAGCTTAAGCCATTTGCCGATGACGTGGATAAACGCTTCCAAGCCTGGATTTTCCGCCACAACGCGCAGCGTGGCACCGCCTTTTCACCAGAACAAACCGAATGGCTGCGCTTAATGAAAGACCATATTGCCAGCAGCTGCAGCATAAGCCGCGATGATTTTGACTATGCCGAATTGGCAGACAAAGGCGGCCTGCAAAAAGCCTGGGGCCTGTTCGGTAAAGATTTGGATACCTTAATGAATGAAATGAATACGGAGCTGGTGGCGTGAGTGAATTTGTAACTTACCCAAGCAATTGGATTATTACGTCAATCGGGGCAGTTTGTGACTTTCACTCAGGGGCTGGGTTCCCGGTGGACATGCAAGGATTATCAGATCAGGATTTACCTTTTTACAAGGTGAAGGATGTGTCTATTGCTTGGCTTGCAAACTCAACCCAGCTATTAAGCACCGAGCATTCTCTATCATATGCTGATGCAAACTACATAAAAGCAAAACCAGTACCAGAAGGTGCAGTTATCTTTGCCAAAATCGGTGAAGCTCTTCGACTAAACAGAAGAGCCTTGGCTCCAAAAACGTGCTTAATTGATAATAACCTTATGGGGATTAGCGCACCACAAGCTAGGTTAGCAAGCAGATATTTGTATTGGTTTTCGGTAGCAACAAAATTTGATGTTGATGCCAGAGCGTCAGTAGTGCCGTCTATTCGCAAATCAGACATTGAGAATGTACCTTTTCCGCTGCCACCAATTAACGAGCAGGTACGAATAGTTACAAAATTAGAAGAGTTACTCACAGATCTTGATGCTGGTGTTAGCGAACTTAAAACCGCACAGAAAAAGTTGGTGCAGTACCGACAGTCATTGTTAAAAGCCGCTGTTGAAGGCGTGCTGACTGCTGAGTGGCGGCAAAACAACAAAGCTACCGAAACCGGCGCACAGTTACTCGAACGAATCTTGATCGAACGCCGCGCCCGCTGGGAAGCAAAACAACTGGCAAAGTTCAAAGAACAAGGCAAAGCCCCGTCAAAAGACTGGCAAAAGAAATACCCAGAACCAGTGCAACCAGAAACCACAGACTTACCAGAGTTACCAGACAGTTGGGTCTGGGCGAGTGTGGAGCAACTCGGGAATGTTCAGCTTGGTCGACAAAGATCTCCAAACAAAGTCGGGAAAGCCAATCCAACTTTGTACATTCGTGCAGCGAACATTACTGAGGCAGGTGTTGATTTAAACGATGTGCTTGAAATGGAGTTTTCTGAAACAGAAAAAGAAACTTTTGCCCTGAAATTTGGCGATGTTTTACTCACGGAAGCCTCTGGAAGTCCTCAGCATGTTGGACGCCCTGCAATTTGGAAACATACCGAAGGTTTGTATTGTTTCCAAAACACTGTGCTACGTTTCTCTCCTCAAGGCATCAGCTCTGAGTATGCATTTTACTCATTTTTAGCCATGCAGAAGCTTGGGGTTTTTAGCAAGCTTTCCGGTGGTGTCGGTATAAATCACTTAAGTGCAGGCAAGTTTTCTAGATTGCCGGTTCCGTTACCGCCAGCAGCAGAGCAAATTGCTTTAAACGATTGTATCGAAGAATGTTTTGCAAAGTGTGACGAGCTAAAAATCCACATTGTTCACTCACTAAAGCAATCTGCTGCACAGCGTCAAAATATCCTGCGAGCCGCCTTTGCCGGACAGTTGGTCCCCCAAGATCAAAATGATGAACCAGCCAGTGTATTGCTTGAGCGAATCCGTGCTGAGCGAGCCGAACTGACCAAACAACCCAAGGTGCGAAAAACAAAACCAAATAAGGAGATCACCATTGTGGCGAGTAAACTGATGGACGTGTTGAAAGACGCTGGTGATTGGCTGCCTGCACAAGAAGCGTTTCGTCGTTGTGGTGTGGCAGATGGCGCAGAGACTAACCGCATTGAAGAGTTGTATGCTGAGTTACGCGAACTTGATAAAGCTAAGCGCCTAGAGGTTGAGCCTGTTAAGGATAAGCAAGGCCGGAAACTCTATGACAAACTGAAACTTAGGGCGGATTAAGCATGCGTTTAAACAAGCTTACAATCGGAAGCAGCAAGGATAGCCCTACACATCATTTTAAAAATCTGAAAAATGTCACTATCGATTTTGATCAAGATCATTGGGTAACCGTCGTTATTGGTTGGAATGGCACGGGCAAATCCAACGTGCTGGAAGCGCTCGCCACAATCTTTCGTGATTTAATAGCATTGAAGGTAAGACCATCATTTGCTTTCAAACTTCGCTACCGCATGGGGAATGGTGAAAATCTGCGTAGTGTCTACATAGACTCAGATCCCGATCGAGGTGACGTAATCCAATTTTTTTCAGGCTCAGAGAAAGATATTGACGATGTTTGTAAGCTAACTGCAACCCAGAATCTGCAATTGGGATATTATGTCGATGCACAAGTGCACAACATAGCCTTACATCCAACGCTCAACAGGTGTCGAATCCACTTATCTGAATTTTTAAAGGATGACAGTTCATATTTGCCTCGCTACGTTTTCTCCTATTACTCAGGTGAAAGTAGCCGGATGTATGAAATTTTCAGGCCTTATCTGGAAAAATACGATAAAAAGTTAAGGAATGGCGAAGATCCTGGGCTAAAGCGTCTGTTTTATGCCATGCCTGTCCATAGTCAGTTTGTGTTGTTGGCGTTTTTGATCCAACAGTCTGATGTAATTCGTGAATTTCTCGATCAACATTTAGGGCTCGATCGTGAAGAAGGTATCGAGTCCGTGTTGTTTGTGTTACGTCAACCACCTTGGAAATCCAAAGCAAAAGATGGAGACTCACGCTTTTGGAATGCTCGTGGCGTTGTAAGTGACTTTTTATCGAGGCTCCATGATATCGCGATCGCTCCTGTAGAAGTCAGTCGAAGTGTATCGACTTCTATTTGGAACAAAAAAAAACTTAAATTCAAATATCTATTTGTTAAGGATATTGCCGCCCTTCGTCAACTGGTGGGCAAGCAATCGCCAGCTCAGTTCTTTCGTGATTTAGAGAGCACCTATGTATCTGAACTAATCGAAGAGGTGCGCATTCGTGTCCGTCTGAAAAAGAATGATGGCAGTGTTACCTTCCGAGAGTTGAGTGAGGGCGAGCAGCAACTGTTAACTGTGCTGGGCCTACTGCGATTTACAGCAGAAGATGAAAGCCTATTTTTATTGGATGAGCCGGATACCCATCTGAATCCGCGTTGGAGTGTGGATTACATCTCGTATCTCAAGCAGTTTATTGCTAGTGGCACTCGTCAAGAGGAAACCAGCCATATCCTGCTAACTACCCACAATCCCCTAGCAATTGCTGAACTTGACCGTGAACAGGTTCAAATCTTGCGAATGCAAAAATCGGATGAGCAACGACAAATCGTGGCGTGTTATCCCGAAATGGCACCTCGTGGCATGGGTTACGCAGCGATTGTAACCAGCGATATGTTTGGCATTGCATCGTCATTGGATTTGCCAACTCAAGAACTGCTGGAAAAACAGCGCGCTTTTGCAGCAAAAGATAAACTTTTGCGAGATGAACAGCTTGAGTTGGACGACATTAACTCTCAGCTGGATCGGCTTGGTTTTCGTTTCTTTCATCCCGATGATGAGTACTCGCGTTATCTACGCCTACGAAACGACATCCTCATTGAGCACTTTAAAACTGATAAGCCTGAGGCGCTCGCCAAGCAGGTTGTGCAAATGCCTCGTACTGATCGTGAAAGTTTGGCCAAACGCCTGATTGGCGAACTTGTCAATGAACTGCCGAGTTCTAATAAAGGGCGAGAAAAATGAGGTACGTAGACCGTGCCAAATTGATTAAACCAGTAGGTTGGAACCAACGTGCTCAAGCTGCAGCACAGCATGTGGCAGCCGGTGGCGATCCGAATGACCGATCTGCGGTCTGGCGCGAGCTAAAAGATGGATTGGCAGATTTGTTACACGACAAATGCTGGTTTTGCGAATCACCGGTTGACCGCTCCGATAACGCCGTTGATCATTTTAGGCCAAAGAATAGCGTCAGCGATGCGGAAAATCCTCATAGCGGCTACCGTTGGTTAGCTTTTGATGACAGCAACTTTCGTTACGCGTGTACTTACTGCAACAGCAGGCGTAAAGATCAAACTAATGGCACTGCGGGTGGTAAAGCGGATCGTTTCCCCTTGGTGAACGAAATACTGCGAGTTTACGCTGCTGGTGCGGTAGCGGCAGAGGTGCCGCTGCTGCTGGACCCGTGCGAACTGGGTGATTGGCGTCTGCTGGGTTGCCACCAAGAAAACGGCCAGCCTTGTGCTACCAGTGCGGATCCTATAGCCAAACGACGGGCAGATGCATCGATTGAAATTTATCATTTGCACTACGAGCCAACGTGTAAAAGGCGGCATGCCGCTGCTGTGCAACTCATGGCAGATGTTGACGAAGGTAAACGTTTATTCGATCTCGCGGCACAAGACCAAACTCGTGAACATGATTTCAAAGCGGTAGCTGCGCGACTGCGGCGTGCCATTGATCGTGATTCGCCTTACAGTGGCGACATGCATTTTCTTCTACGGGGTCAACGAAGTGATGCGCATCCGTGGATACAAGAACTTTTAGAGGCATAATATGAACACAAATACCTTGGTCCAGAAAGTCTGGAACTTCTGTCACACCCTGCGCGACGATGGCGTAGGTTATGGTGATTACCTTGAGCAACTGACCTATTTGTTGTTTCTGAAGCTTGCCCATGAATATGCGCAGGAGCCTTACAATCGCGATACCCACGTGCCAAAGGGCTACGACTGGCCTAGTTTGACATCCAAGGTTGGTGAGCCTTTAGAAGCGCAATATCTGTCGGTACTACACAAACTGGGGCAAGAACCCGGAATGCTTGGCGCGATATTCTTTAAAGCGCAAAACAAAATTCAGGACCCTGCAAAGCTTTCGCGCTTAGTGCAGCTAATTGATGCCGAAAATTGGATTAGTATGGATGCGGATACTAAGGGTGATTTATACGAAGGCCTGTTGCAGAAAAACGCGGAAGACACCAAAAGTGGCGCAGGCCAATACTTTACCCCACGCGCCATCATTCAAGCTATGGTGGCTTGTATCCGCCCACAGCCAATGAAGACGATTGCTGACCCAGCCTGTGGTACAGGCGGCTTTTTCCTGGTTGCCAATGAGTGGTTGTCTGGAACAGGTGACTGGCTAAAACAAAACGCTGATTGGTTAAAGCGTGATTTGCCAAAATTAAACACTGCACAAGCTAAGTTTTTGCGAAAAGAAACTTTTTTCGGCAACGAAATAGTTCCCAACACCCGCCGTATGTGTTTGATGAATTTATTTCTGCACAATATTGGTGAACTGGATGGTGAACCTACAGTTGATCGATCAGATGCTTTGATTTCTGAACCTAAGCGTAAAGTGGATTATGTTCTTGCCAACCCTCCATTTGGTAAAAAGAGTAGCATGACCATTACCAACGAAGACGGTGAAGAAGACAAAGATGCATTAACCTACGAACGCCAGGACTTTTGGGAAACTACGTCGAACAAACAGCTGAATTTTATGCAGCATATCGTCAGTATGTTAAATGTATCCGGTAAAGCAGCTGTAGTATTACCCGACAACGTGCTGTTTGAAGGTGGTGCAGGAGAGAAAATTCGCCGCAAATTACTAGAAAATTGTGATGTGCACACCATTTTACGCCTGCCTACGGGTATTTTTTATGCTCAAGGCGTTAAAGCAAACGTGGTGTTTTTTGATGCTAAACCAAAGAATGGTAACGTACATACCAAAGGTGTTTGGTTCTACGATTTACGTACAAACAAGCATTTCACCTTAAAAACACGCACGCTCAAATTGGACGACTTGCAAGACTTTGTGACTTGTTACAACCCTGAAAATCGACATGAGCGAACAGAAACTGAACGTTTCAAATATTATAGTTACGATGAGTTGATTGCCCGGGACAAAGCAAGCCTAGATATCTTCTGGTTAAAGGATGATAGCTTAGATAACCTTGACGATTTGCCACCTCCGGATGTGTTACAGCAAGAAATCATTGAGCATCTAGAAGCGGCTTTAATGTCATTTAGAGATGTTGCTGTTGGTTGAGGGCACAAGGGTTAATCAGTTGCCTAATCTTTAGTTGTCAAATTTGATTACACGGAGTTATGTAATGCCGGAAGCCACCGTGACCAGAGAAAATTTTCCAGTAACTTACGATCAACTGATGAACCCATTATTACGGGCATTAGGTGAACTCGGCGGCTCTGCATCTAACGCAGAGCTACTTGATAAGGTAATTGAGCTTGAAGGTTTCTCTGAAGAAGTTACTAGCGTATTACACAACCCTGAACGCGGAAATCAGACTGAAGTGGGTTATAGGTTAGCTTGGGCCCGCACTTACTTAAGGCAAGCTGGTTATTTGCTAAATTCTGCACGTGGTGTCTGGGCGTTAACAGATTTAGGGCATGAACACCCCACAGTAGACCCTGATTATATTGTACGGTTGGTTCAGGGCCGTTTAACAGATACAGCAGTAACGCCTGCTGGTGCTGAAGTTATTCCTGAAGATGAACTGCCTGAAGAAGCACTGGAATGGCGAGAGCAACTTCATCACATATTGATTAACCAGATGACGCCAGATGCATTTGAGCGGCTTACACAGCGTCTGCTGCGCGAATCTGGCTTTATAAATGTCCAGGTGACCGGTAGAACTGGTGATGGTGGCATTGATGGTAAGGGTATAGCGCGTATAAACGGCTTAATGAGCTTTCATATAGCCTTTCAGTGTAAAAAATACCAAGGCTCTGTTACTGCACCTGAGATCCGTAACTTCAGAGGAGCAACAATAGGTGTTGCTGATCGTGGTTTATTTATCACGACAGGCACATTCACGCGTGCGGCAATCGAAGAGGCGAACCGTATAGGCGCAGCCCCGATTGACCTTCTAGACGGTGATATGCTCGCGGATAAGCTAAAAGAGCTTTCACTGGGGGTCAAAACCGAGATGGTTGAGAAGGTGACGGTACAATCTGACTGGTTTACAACTATTTAAGTGGTCTGATTGAGAACGCTTTAAAATTGACTCTTACCCCAGGTTAGCTAAATGCAGAGATATTAAGCTTAAGAAGAACAGCATCACGTACCTTTGGATTAAAGTAGTAAGGACACAAAGCAGTAATGAACATCGAATGCCCCCATTGCGACACCGGCAACACCATCGAATTTGCCGAAAATATCAGCTGCCACAAATGCCAAAAGAGCTTTGCTGGTTTTTCGTTTAGAAAGATCACGGGCTCTATTTTTTCTACCGGCTTAATTTTGGTGGGTACGGCCATTATTGGCCAAAAAATTGACCGCGAATTTTTTGAAGCCGACCGCTATCCATCGGCAGCAATTTACGAAATTATTAGTTATTGCTCTAACCCACCTGGTGTGAATTTGACGAAGAATATGCAGCAGAGTTTAACCCGGTCTTGTGCTTGCGCACTGGATAAGACCATGCCTGATGTTAGCGGTAAGGATTTAAAACGGCAGTCTGCAGAGTTTGTGGAGCTGTTTAGCAAAAACTTAAAAAGCTGCCACTAAAAGGCCGGGTTGCCCCGGCCTTAGCTAAGCCTTATTTGCCTTTTGCTGGTGGGTTGTTACCACGGCCACCGCCTGATGGGTTGCCGGTTTTGCTTGGGCCATTTGGTGGTGCAGGGCGTGAGGCGGCATTTTTAGCAGCTGCACTGGTCGCCTTAGCAGCAAATGAGCCTTTAGGCACCACACCGCCGTTTGCTTTTGCGGTGGCTGATTGAATGCGAGCTGCGGCTGCTTTTGTCATAGGTGTAGACATTTGAATCTCCTTTGCGTATCAACGCATTGATAACGTTTTTGATTGGCCCGCAGCACCATTGCTGCGAACAGGAGTGATACTAAATTGCCGACAGGGACAATTCGGGACAATAAGCAGGTTAAACAGCTGCAAGACGAAATAATTGCTATGCAAAAACAGATGGGCTGGACTAAAGCCCGCTTGGCCGAAGTGATTTATTGCGAGTTGAACGAAGAAGATGAGGATGATGAAGATGCCAGCATCCAGAAATTTACTGAAAGCCTTAAGAAGCAGTTAAAGCGCGACAGCACGCCTCCAGAGCTGTTAAAACGATATATCCGCATTATTTGTAACCATGACGACTACCGCAAAGCAGGTAGGGTCGTCGCTAATCCAGTACTTATTGGTGCTGTCGATATCAGTATCTTGCGTGGCGTTAGCGCCGCCTCTAAGCGGCTGCTGCAGGATATGGAATATGACACCGAGCTTTAAATTTTCAATTATTTACCCGAGGCAATATGTATAACGCAGTTCAAGAGATGGCACAAAGGGTAGCCAAGCGATACGGCAAGGCGCTTTCACACTTCAGACCCTGTAAACCCGGCAGCGAGCTGCTAGAGCAAAACCTGATAACGCTGTTGTCGCATGAGTTTTTAGCAATGTACAGTGAAGATGAGCGTTGCATGGCGTTTAGTGAAATTCCTTTTAAATCTGCAGCTAATCCGAATAATTGGTGTAATCGACTGGATGGTTTCTTAGCTAATTCCGACGTAGCCTATTTGGTTGAAGCGAAAAGCTCTAAACATAAAGATTACCTTATTGCTGATATCAAAGCGGATCTGGATAGGATTAAGTCCGATGTCTTAAAAGATAGCTTTGCGGAAATGGCTTCGACAGGTGGTAGGGCATATAAACTGCCGCCGAGTGTTCGTGGCTTAGTCATCGCAGATTTTTGGTGTTTATCGGACAAATTGCCCTGGTTTAATGAGAGTGAATTTGAAGCTAGTCTTCTACCTGAACATAAGGTAAAGGCTTTAGTTGAAAAAATTGGCACCTTTGGTCGTTACAACTATTTTTTGCTCGTTGCTCAAACTGACACATTAGATTGGTAAGGCAGCAGAAATAATGCAGACAGATGTATTTGATGACATTTTATGTCAGCTGTTGGACGACGAGTTAGCAATGCTGCGAACAGAATTTGCAGCAATTATGAATTCGTTAAACAATGCTGGCGCGGGTTTTTTCTTAATCGGTGACGTCGCTGTTGCAGAATATACCAATCCCTTTGCAACTACCGAGTTGGATATTCAACTGTTAAATCATTCACTGTCTGATGCCCATCAAATACTAAGCGTGCTTAACCTGGATTTTATTGCTCATGGTAACCAGCTAATTATTAAGAGTAAGCAGTTAAGTGAGCGAGAATATGACTATCGCATTTATTTGCATGCACCTATTCATTTTGTCAGCCAACATTACAAGCAGGGCAGGTCGGCAAAGGTTTTAGGTATCCAAGGCGTACCAGTTTCAGATATTCAAACACTGGTATGGTTTCAGCTTCACTGGATGTTAGCTGGTGGCAGACACTGCAAACTTCAATATAAGGTGCATCTGGCGCAATTATTTGGAGCAGAACTGTTTAAAATTGAAGAAGCGCGTCGTTGGCTAATTGAGAGCAGCAATGCTTCAATGATTAGCCTGTTCAATAAGGTTGTTTCCGATATTGAAAATGCCAAGCTAAATCCAGGTTTGACGTGGGGCGAAGTGCAGGAACTAAAACGACTTCAGCACGAGCCATCTCCCAAGGCTGAAACGGATTTTCTATTAAGTGAAAAAAACGGCGGGATACCCCGCCGTTAAGTTAAAGCTTCGTCATAATGTCCCAGTAATACATAGCCACTTCCATATAGATATCCGGCGGTAAGCCGAATATGGCCTCAAAATCATCCGCGTGCTGTATACAGAACTCAGCAATCTCTGCAGAGCAAGCTGAAAGCACCCGGTACATCTCATCGCCTTCTAGGTATTGCGCAGCGCTGTGCTTGTCACGCAGCGTTTTACTGATGCTAATACCCAGGTTACGTCCGGCTTTGTCGCGGTGCAGGTAGATATAGTCCTCAAATACCTGCTCACCGTTGCTGCCTTTCTTCGTATTTGCCATTAGCAAATACGTAGAGGCATCATCCCATGGCGACTTGCTGGCTCGCTGGTACACCCGTATAGCACTGTTGTTATCCATTGTGTGGTCCTCATTTTTAAAATTACATGCCTCATGAGTAACTAGGAGCTGCACACAAAAATTTTCCGTACTTTTGAAAAAAAATTTATCTAAAAAATATTCACCTGAAAAAAGTTGCTTTAAATCAGGTAGATATTATCGTTTTGCAAATGCTTAGTAATTTAGGTGATTTTAAGATCTTGTAGTTAGCATTATTCCTGACGGCAAAAGCAGGAACCTTGAGCCTTTATTTCAGACCAGGAGGTCACTAAGCGCTAAGAGGTTGTGTGTTGCTAAACATGGGGTCTACAGCAAGAGCATATAACGGAGCTTCTGATATCAGAAGCTCTGGCTTTGCTGTTTACCCACACGAAGACATACCCACTTTAATAACCTTAACTGAAGCGGCAAAAAAACTGGGGGTTGAAAGAGAGTATGCCGTCGACTGGTTAAAAGAAAGAAAAGTAGTAATAGTCGATTACCTATTCAAGGACGAACCACAGTTCCTGCGGGTGGAAATATTTGCCTGTATTCATAGCCTTTATCAGAAAAGTGCTCAAGCTGAAATGCACCGTTCAGCAACGCCACATAGCCGCTTAGAATCGGATGGTTGGGATAATAGCGTTGTAACTGATGTTGCTGTGGTTGGGCTTTCATCAGCGCATTACGACGTTAGGGAGCAAAATCCCGCTCCGGCAGGTCCCGCCAATATTGACGGTACTGCGGATGCTAAGGTCGGGCGATTAGAACAGGCTGCACCTGCGGCTCGGGAAGCTGACGTTTCACAGGCAGAGCCATTAGTCAAAGCAGATTCTATGGTTCAAGCCGCTCCGTTGACTAAGCCAGCTCCTGTTACCCAGGCGGCTTCAATGATTCAAGGGGAGCCTGAAGTTCAGCCTGCTGATAAAGCTCAAGCTGCTACTAAGCAGCAAACCGAATTGTTTGCTGCGCCTGCTCCTGTAAAACAACCAGCCTTTTCGATTCAGGGTGAAGCTACGGCCACGCCAGCTCCTCCGGTGAAGGCGGATGCTAAGGCTCAAGTTAGACCAATAGTTCAGCCTTCACCTGCGACGCAAGCTGCTACTGCGATTCAGCCTGAAGCCGCAGCCATACCAGCTCCTCCAGCTAAAGCGGATGCTGATGTTCAAGTTACACCGATAGTGCAGGCTTCTCCTGCAGTAAATACTGCTTCTGTGGATCAACCTGCGCCGTTTGATCAGAATGAACCTGTTGCACAGGCCTCTTCTATGGCTCTATCCGAGCCGGAAATTCAGCATGCTGGTGAAGTTGCTGCAGAGGGTAAAGATATTTCAGTAACTCAGAACGATCCTGATGCACAAACTGCTGCTGTGGTGACAGCTAAAACCACCGTCGACCACTTGGCAAGTGTTGAGCAATTTAAACTTTTCTTAAAATCATTGCCGGAGAAAGGTACTCATCCAGTCCCTGGCTACAAATATATTAAAGTTAGGGTTAATCAGGGAAGTAGGGTTATTTTTGTTGTTGTAAAGGGGAAGCCGGATAACCAAAGGCATACATTACTTACTCATCAGAATAATACTGAGTTTGACGAACAGGTTTTAGCATTCGTTATAGCGTCATATCGCAATTTTTTACGGCAATACGAAGCCAGGCCAATTTTTGGGTTAATCAATTGGCTGCCGAATGCAGCAAAAACACGTATTACAACACCGAAGCAGCTGCTGGCGTTTGAACTCGAGCATAAAGATTGGACTTCTAAAGACACTAAGCGCAAAGCGAGAAATATATTTAAACGTTACTTCGACTGTAAAGAGGGTGACCTCGACTTGCGCGATGCTAAAACATGCCATTTGGAAGCTATCTTTGTCGACAAAGCTGCAAAAAGTGATACTCCTTCTGACCGGGATGAATTAGTTAAACGCCTGAAAGCTGCCTTAAATTTTGCTTATGATCATCCTAATGTTGAAAAACTTGAATTTGGCAGGTCGATTGAGAACCTCCGCAGAAACAGAGAGAGTTATCAACACTTGCCAGATTTAAAAACATATGTCAGTCACTTATGCAAAGCGGTTGAGTTTGGGTTTTATGATTTGGCCTTATTTATGCTTATGCAAGAGCAACTCTTCACCCGAGTAAAACGGTCGATATTGTTGAGACAAAATGACATAAACTTTGATGAATGTTTAGTCAAAATCTTAGGGCATGAACATAAAAACCATAAAAATGCATACTACTACTTTCCAGTACAGTTAATTCCATTACTTCGTGCTGTTATTGACAAACGTAGTAGTAATCATCAACGGCGAAACCCTTTTATATTCCCTTCATCGACTAAAGATACGGTAAGTAAAGCAGACTTTTACAACGAGTTTGGTTTGGTCCGTGATTCGCTTATCGCTTCTGTAAAACAACAAACAGAGAATGGATTTAGTGAGGAGGCACTAGAGATTAGCAAGTTTACCTTTCATCGCATTCGAAATCTGAACTTAGACTTGTTGTATAAAATTAATGTTTGGGAGGGGCAGGCAGAGAACGCTCATAACCGCAAGGTTAGCGATAAAGCGAAAGCATACGAAGATTTATCACCTCGTCGTCAGCGTGAATTTAAAAGCGAGAAATACCAATACATCGCTGAACAGTACCCAGAATATGATGAAGCGGTTAAACGTATTACAGCTCACTACGGTGCGAATTAAAGTGCCTGCAACCCTATCCCCTTACCACGCCATTAAGAATACCGGATTTGCGACAGAGTCGGACTGCGAAAAAACATTCTTAAACCAATTTGTTTGGGTTTTTCTTCTGCATGTATTGGTGTTAACCAGCAGAAATTACACTGGCAAGAATCACACAAAATACAAAGTATTGGACAAAAACGAATGCATGATTAAGATACAGGGTGTAAAAAAAGGTGTAAAAATATTTGCTGAAATCGCTGCAGGCCTTGATTTTAAAGGCTTGCAGGGTAGGGGATGGTGGCCCCAGCTGGACTCGAACCAGCGACCGATCGATTATGAGTCGAGCGCTCTAACCAACTGAGCTATGGGGCCATGTGAAACTTTTTAATCAGCTGCCAGGGTACATCCTGTAGCTTCATTCCGGCTCGACCATCCACGGTCTCGCCTTCGTGTCTTTCGGTGTGACGTTAGGTCACACCTCATCGCCTTGCGGCGACCGCCCCTCAGCCAACTGAGCTATGGGGCCATTTGTTGCATGCTGTCTGTATGGAACTTACAGCGGCAGGCAGTATAAAAACTTTTACTGGCTTTGTCATCCGCCAAGGTGACCTAACTGCGGTTAATTGCTGCTTTTTTAAACGTAATGCAGCAGAAATAATAAAGGCGCCGTATTGGCGCCCTTATTTGCAGAGTGGCTAACGTCGCCGCTTATTCGTCTAAGAAGCTTTTTAACACTTCTGACCGTGACGGGTGGCGCAATTTGCGCAGCGCTTTAGCTTCAATCTGACGAATACGCTCACGCGTTACGTCGAATTGTTTGCCCACTTCTTCCAATGTATGGTCGGTGTTCATGTCGATACCGAAACGCATCCGCAGTACTTTGGCTTCGCGGGCGGTTAAGCCGGCCAGTACTTCGTTAGTCGCGTTTTTCAGGCTTTCCATGGTGGCCGAATCCAGCGGTGATTCACCACTGCTGTCTTCGATAAAGTCGCCCAGATGCGAATCTTCATCATCACCAATCGGCGTTTCCATTGAAATCGGCTCTTTAGCGATTTTCAGCACCTTACGGATTTTATCTTCCGGCATTTGCATGCGTTCTGATAGTTCTTCCGGTGATGGCTCGCGGCCCATTTCCTGCAACATCTGCCGTGAAATACGATTTAGTTTGTTGATGGTTTCAATCATATGCACCGGAATACGGATGGTGCGCGCCTGATCCGCGATCGAGCGGGTAATGGCCTGACGGATCCACCAGGTGGCGTAAGTAGAAAACTTATAGCCACGGCGGTATTCGAACTTATCTACCGCTTTCATCAGACCGATATTACCTTCCTGAATTAAATCAAGGAATTGCAAACCACGGTTGGTGTATTTTTTCGCGATAGAAATTACCAGACGTAAGTTGGCTTCAACCATCTCTTTTTTCGCGCGGCGGGCTTTGGCTTCGCCGATCGACATACGACGGTTAATATCTTTAATTTTAAAGATGCTTAAGCCGGTTTCTTCTTCAACTTTTTTCAGTTTTTCAATGCTGCGAACCAGCTCTTCTTTATGCTCGTCCAGCTTAGCGGAGTAGGGCTTATTGCCCGCTATTTCAGCATCTAACCAGGCGGTAGAAGTTTCAAAACCGGTAAAGGCTTTAACGAAGTTTTTCTTCGGCATTTTGGCGTATTCAACGCAGTGTTTCATCACAATGCGCTCTTGCACCCGCACCCGGTCCATCATTTCGCGCATGTTTTTAACCAGGCGATCGAATTGCTTAGGTACCAGGCGGAAGCAGCGGAATACTTCGCTTAATTTTTCGATTTCAGCTTTAGTGGTGGCGTGTTCACGGCCATTTTGCACGATAGAGTTACGGGTAACCTCGTACTGGGTACGCAGTTCGCCAAATTTTTCGCGGGCAACTTCAGGATCCGGGCCGCTGTCGCCGTCGTCAGAGTCGGCATCATCGTCATCGTCGTCGCTATCGTCATCGTCGTCCAGTTGGTCTTCCGGTACTTCCGAGCCGATATGGCTGCCAGCTATAGGTGCTTCGTCAACGTCGTTCGGGTCGATAAAGGCGGTAACAATGTCACTTAAGCGAATTTCTTCGGCTTCGTACTTGTCCCATTGCTCTAACAGGTAAGTAATAGCTTCCGGGTATTCGGCAACTGAACTTTGTACAGTATTAATGCCGTCTTCAATCCGTTTGGCGATATCTATTTCGCCTTCACGGGTTAAAAGTTCAACTGTACCCATTTCCCGCATGTACATCCGTACCGGATCGGTAGTGCGGCCCAGCTCTTTATCCACGCTAACCAGCGCCTGCGCCGCTTCTTCAACCGCGTCTTCATCGGTGGTGGCATCGGTCATGATCAGATCATCGGCGTCGGGTGCGGTTTCAAACACCTGAATACCCATGTCGTTGATCATGCGGATAATGTCTTCTATCTGATCAGAATCGATAATGTCTTGTGGCAGGTGATCGTTCACCTCCGCAAAGGTAAGGTAGCCTTGCTCTTTACCTTTGATGATCAGGAGTTTTAACTGCGACTGAGGATTTTGCTCCATAGAGACTTATCTTCCACCAATTTGATTAATGTAAAATTGCGAACTAGCGATTATAACAAAGCGCGGCTTTTCTAGCCAGCCGCATTAGGTCGCAAGCTTTGGTTTTTTGCTTTTCAGCGCTTGTAGCAACAACTTATACTCATGCCATTCGGCTTTGCTTAGTTGCTGCAGTTTGTCTTTTCGTTCCAGGGCTTCCAGCCGTTGTTGCAGATACTGATCTTCAATTGAATGAAAAGTATCGACAAATTCCTGTGACAATTGTTCTGGCTCGATCTGGTGATCCCAGGCGGCCAGTGTCATTAAAATGCCGTGTTCCGGTAGACCACGCCAGTGTTCAATCAGTTGCGCGGTGGTTAAATCCGCTTGCTGTAACAGCCGTTGCTGCAACGACAGTAATAGTGTTATGCCTGGAATATTGGCTTCGGCTAATTCCGGTGCATCGGGCATTACACTGGCTAAATTGGGGTATTGCAGCAATAAACCAATAGCCCGGCGCATAGGTGTTATTTTCATTGCTGCCGGTTTTACCCGGTTAGCAGAGCGGCTAGCGGCGGCTTTAGTGCGTTCGCGCGGCTTGCCCATTAGGTTAGCCAGTTTATCGCTTAAGCTGTCGCGATAAAATTCACTGGGAATTTGTTTAATCAGTTCGGCAGCCTTTACCGATAATGCTGATTTACCGGCGTCGGTGGCCGGGTCAAACTCTTGCACCAGATGCTCAAAGAAATACTGATTCAGTGGCATGGCGTTGGCAATGCGCTGCAAAAAGGCCGCTTTACCTTCTTTTTGTACCAGTGAATCGGGATCTTCGCCATCGGGTAAAAATACAAAATTCAGCTCGACACCATCTTTTAGCTGCGGCAGGGCACTTTGCAGAGCGCGCCAGGCGGCATCGCGACCGGCGCGGTCGCCATCGTAGCAGCACACCACGCGCGGTGTGTAACGAAATAGCGTATGCATATGGTCCGAGGTCGTGGCCGTACCCAAGCAGGCTACGGCAAAGCGGATATCATGTTCGGCCAGCGCCACCACGTCCATATAGCCTTCGACAACCAGGATTTGCTCAACATGGCCCGGCTGCTGGCGTACTTCATATAAACCATAAAGCTCGCGGCCTTTATGAAACAGCCGGCTTTCCGGTGAATTTAAATATTTTGGCGTGCCATCACCCAATACCCGGCCGCCAAAGGCGATAACCCGACCGCGTTTATCGCGAATGGGGAACATTAGCCGGTCACGGAAAAAGTCGTACTCACGGCCGTTATCGTTGCGATTGATAAGCCGCAGTTCGGTTAGCTGATCGCGCAGTTGACGGTTGTTCGTCGGGCTAAGCTGCTTTAACAAGCCATCCCAGCTTTCTGGCGCATAGCCCAGTGCAAAGTCGGTAACCGTTTGTGCACTTAAGCCGCGCTGGCTGATGTAATCACGCACGCGCTGGCTGTCGGGGTGTTGCTGCAGTTGTTGCTGATAATAGCTGGCAGCTTGTTGCATCAGGTTGTAGTCGTCGGCTTGTGCGGCCGGCCGGCTTTTCGCCGCGCCTTGTTCGCGTGGCACTTCGAGGTGATGCAGTTGTGCCAGTTCTTCAATGGCTTCAACAAACTCTAATTGCTCAAACTCCATCATAAAGCTGATGGCATTACCATGGGCGCCGCAACCAAAGCAGTGGTAAAACTGTTTATCCTGGCTAACGGTAAAAGAAGGTGATTTTTCGTTATGAAACGGGCAGCAAGCGGCGTAATTTCTACCGGCTTTTTTTAGCGGTACGCGCTGATCTATCAGTTCAACAATATCGGTACGGGCCAATAATTCGTCGATAAACTGTCTGGGGATTTGTCCTGCCACCTTTTTCCTTCGGCGTTGTTCAGAAAAAGACAAACCGTGCCTTGTGAGCACGGTATGCAGATGTCAACACTTTGAGCTTGTCGTTTGCCTGCGCCAGCAAGTGTAGCGCAGTACTTTGATGTCGCTCAGCTGATACGTTATTAGTACAGCTTGATGCGACGAGCGTTTTCGCGAGACATTTTCTTCGCGTGGCGCTTAACAGCAGCAGCCTTTTTACGCTTACGGATCCAGGTTGGCTTCTCGTAGAATTCTTTAGCGCGAACGTCAGCTAATACACCAGCTTTTTCGCAAGAGCGCTTGAAACGACGTAATGCTACGTCAAACGGTTCGTTTTCTTTTACTTTAACAACAGGCATTAAATTCTCACCTCAGGGCCAAATTGGTTATCTGTGAACCAATACGATTAAAAATGGTGCGGCATTTTACGCAAAAAGCCAACCCGATGTAAAGCGATTCTGCGATCTAAATCCGATCCTCTGGCTCTGCGCTGGCTGAGCCGCTACAATAGCCGGCTATTCTAGCCAAGTTGGGACCAAGATGCGAGTTTTAGGCATAGAAACTTCCTGTGATGAAACCGGTATTGCTATCTATGATGGTGAGCAGGGTTTATTAAGCCATGTATTGTACAGCCAGATCCCGCTACATGCCGATTACGGTGGTGTAGTGCCCGAGCTGGCATCGCGCGATCATATCCGTAAAACCATACCGCTGATAAAACAGGCGCTACGTGAAGCCAACTGCGATGCTGCCAGTATTGATGGTGTAGCTTACACTGCAGGCCCAGGCCTGGCGGGGGCTTTGCTGGTTGGGGCTGCAATTGGCCGCTCGCTGGCGATGGCCTGGGATAAGCCGGCGCTGGCGGTACATCATATGGAAGGTCACTTGCTGGCACCTATGCTGGAAGAAACACCCCCAGAGTTTCCGTTTTTAGCGCTGTTGGTATCAGGCGGCCATACCCAGCTGGTTGCAGTAGAAGGCATAGGTCGTTATCAGTTGCTGGGCGAATCAATAGACGATGCCGCCGGTGAGGCCTTTGATAAAACTGCGAAACTGATGGGCCTGGATTATCCCGGTGGCCCTTTACTGGCCAAACTGGCCACGCAGGGCGACAATAAAAAATACAAGTTTCCGCGGCCGATGACTGACAGGCCCGGGCTGGATTTTAGCTTTAGCGGTTTAAAAACCTCGGCAGCGAATGTGATCGCCAAAGAAGGTAACAGCGCCGAAGTGCAGGCAGATATAGCAGCTTCATTTCAGCAGGCCGTCGTGGATACCTTAGTAATTAAATGCGAGCGGGCACTTGAGCAAACCGGTTATAAGCGGCTGGTGATTGCCGGTGGCGTGAGCGCCAATCTGTCACTGCGTGAACAGCTGGCGGTCTTGCTTAAACGCCGCGGCGGAGCAGTGTATTACCCACGCAAAGAATTTTGTACTGACAACGGCGCCATGATAGCACTGGCGGGCTATTACCGCTTAGCCGCCGGCCAGCAGCAGGATTTAACAATAGGCGTAACACCACGCTGGCCAATGCAGGATTTGCCGGCGGTTTAAGTTACTCCCGGATGCGTTTGGACTTATCCCAGACTTTGCTTTCTTTACCGCGCCACAAACGCACAACGTTTTCCCGGTGGCGCAGAATTATTAAAATGCTTAGCATAAGCACCGGCAAGGTATACAGCGGCTTAATAAACCAGGTAAACAGTGGTGCCAGGCCCACAGTAACTATAGCGGCCAGCGACGAGTAGCCCGTTAGCGCAACCAGTAAGATCCAGCTGGCGATCAGTAAACCGGCCAGATCCAGGCCAATTGGCATCATAGTGCCAAAGGCGGTCGCCACGGCTTTACCACCTTTAAAACCAAAAAACAGCGGGAAAATATGGCCCAGACAGGCGCAAATAGCTATGAGCCCCAGGTACAAAGGTTCGATTTGTAAAAAATACGAGCCCCATACCGGAACTGTGCCTTTTAATACATCAAACACCAACACCAGTACCGCCGGCAATTTGCCACCTAAGCGCAGCACATTAGTGGCGCCCGGATTGCCAGAACCGTGCAGACGTGGATCGGGCAGCCGGAACAGCTTGCTAACCAGCACCGCCGACGATATGGAACCGCACAAATACGCGGCCAGCATCATAAATCCAATCAGCAGGGTCATTTAGGCGGTTCCTCAGCACCGGTTTTTACGTTAAGATTGCGGCGTAATGTAAGGCCAGCAGAATATAGGGTTTTCGCGGTTTTACCTATCCGACCAGCCTACCTGAAACCGGCTATATCGCAAAGCGGAATTAACTGAATGGACACCATTTTTATAAAACAGCTACAAGTTGACACTGTAATTGGGGTGTATGACTGGGAAAAAACAATTCAGCAGCGCTTGTTGTTAGATATTGAACTTAAAACTGATATTCGTCAGGCGGCTGCAACAGACAATATTGGCCAGACGCTGGATTATGCGGTAATAGCACAGCGGGTTACGCAGTTAATTACCGCCGCGCCACTGGAGCTGATTGAAACAGTGGCCGAAAACGTGGCGCAACTGCTGCTTAGCGAATTCGCAACGACAGAAGTGAGTGTCACCGTATACAAACCTGATGCCCTGCCACAAGCGCAAACTGTAGGTGTAAGCATAGTGCGCCGGAGTAACTGATGGCGCGTATTTATATCAGCATAGGTAGCAATATAAACCGCAGTTACCATATTCAGGCCGCAGTCAGCGCGCTAAAGCAACACTTTGGCACAGTTCAGTTATCGTCGGTGTATGAAAGCGAAGCCGTCGGCTTTTGCGGTGATGCTTTTTACAATCTGGTGGCTGCTACCGACACTGCGCTGAGCATTGCCGACTGCGTTAGTGTATTTAAACAAATTGAAGACGCTTATGGCCGGGATCGCAGCAGTGCGCGCTTTAGTGGCCGGACGCTGGATTTAGATTTACTGACTTATGACGATGCCGTGTGTGCCGAGCCAATAGCCTTACCACGCGCCGAGATCGGCGAAAATGCGTTTGTGTTATTGCCGTTGTCAGAACTGGCCCCGGCTGCTGTGCATCCTGTTTCAGGTAAAACCTATGCCGAGTTATGGCAACAATATGATAAACAACAAAAATTATGGCCAGTGCCATTTGATTGGGAGTAAGCAGTGAGTACAGTGGAAGTAATCATTCTGGCCATCATTCAGGGCCTGACCGAGTTTTTACCTATTTCATCCTCCGCCCATCTTATTTTACCTTCTGTCATTTTTGGCTGGCAGGATCAGGGTATAGTGTTTGATGTCGCAGTGCATGTTGGTACCTTACTGGCTGTGATGCTGTATTTTCGCCGTGATATTGGCCAGTTAACCGTAGGCTGGGTGCAAAGCTTTAGTGGCCGGCACAGTACCGACAGTAAACTGGCCTGGTGGGTTATTCTGGCCACTATACCGGCTGGTTTAGCAGGTTTACTGGCAGCCAAAGCAGATTTGGTTGATACCTCGCTGCGTTCGCCCTGGGTTATTGCCTGTACCACTATCCTATTTGGCCTGGCATTGTGGTGGGCTGATGCAACTGCAAAGCAGCAGCAGGCTATGGATAAGTTAAGCTGGAAACAAGCGTTATTTATTGGTGCGGCTCAGGCGTTGTCAATTATCCCCGGCACCTCGCGCTCTGGTATTACCATGACAGCGGCTATGTTAATAGGCCTGGATAAAGTCAGTGCCGCACGTTTTTCCTTTTTGCTGTCTATTCCTATTATTGTGCTCAGTGGTGGCTACCAGGCCAGCAAGCTGCTGGCCGAGCCGCAGCAATATGATGTGGCAGGTATTTTACTGGGCACTGTGCTGGCTTTTATCAGTGCCTTAATTTGTATTCATTTTTTCCTGAAAATTATCAGCCGTATGGGCATGTTGCCTTTTGTCATTTACCGTTTGGTATTGGGTGTCGGCCTGATTGTTTTTCTTGGCTGGTTCGCTGGTTAAGTAGTGTGTTCCTGCTGCTGGGCGGCCTTAATGGCCGCCAGGCGTGCAAGGTGCAACCCTTGTTTGATCGCTTCGCCTTTTAAGCCCTGAGCCACTAAGTCTTTCGCCGTTACCTGCCGGGCGGCATCTGCCAGATTTTGCAGATAATGTGCCTGTGGGTATGCTGCCTGCTCAAAACCGGTGCGGCCGCGTAAGTCTGCCGTGCAGCTTAGCAAAATCGCCTCTAAGCGTTCTGGCTTACGCCAGACATCTATCGCATTAAACAGCTTTAATACCGTGCTGCTTTTTAACTCGCGGGCGCGGTGTACCAGCTGATGATACTCGCATACCAGCAAGGCCAATTCGCGGCAGTCATTTGGTACGCGCAATCTGTCGCACAATTGATTGATCAGTGGCAGGCCTGTGTGTTCATGGCCATGATGTGATGGCCACAATTCCGGTTTGGTTACGCCTTTGCCTAAGTCATGCACCAGAGCGGCAAAACGGATATCAAGACGCGGCGACAGCAGAGCGGCTTGTTGCAATACCATTAGCATATGCACGCCGGTATCGATTTCCGGGTGCCACTGTTCTGGCTGCGGCACCCCCCAAAGTGCAGCGAGTTCTGGCATCAGCGCGGCTAAAGCACCGGTGTCATGCAGCAGCTGAAAATAAGCCTGCGGCGTTTGCTCGCTAAGTGCCTTGGCGGTTTCCTGCCACACCCGCTCAGGCGTTAACGTGCTCAGCTCGTCGCTTAACTGGCGCATCAGCGCCTGAGTTTCCGGCGCTACGGTAAAGCCAAGATGAGCATAACGGGCATAAAAGCGCGCCACACGCAGTACCCGCAGCGGATCTTCGGCAAAAGCCTCTGACACATGGCGTAGAATTTTATCTGCAATATCGGCGGCGCCGCCAAAGGGATCAACTAAGCTGCCATCATCGGCCTGGGCTATGGCATTTATCGTCAGATCGCGACGCAGTAAGTCCTGCTCTAACGTGACATCCGGTGCGGCATAAACGCTAAAACCGGTGTAGCCGCGGCCGCTTTTACGCTCGGTACGGGCCAGGGCATGTTCTTCTTTGGTGTCTGGATGTAAAAAAACCGGGAAATCTTTGCCCACCTGTTGATAGCCCGCATCCAGCATTTGCTGTGGTGTAGCACCTACTACTACCCAGTCCCGCTCGTGAAACGGGTAACCTAAAAGACTGTCGCGTACTGCACCACCTACCAGATATCGTTGCACCGGCTTTCCTGTCAGCTGATTTTTTGCCATTATACCTGTCGTCTTTTAAAATGCACGGTCGCAACAAATCGCGGCGCCCCAACCAGCAGGATGCAGTATGTACAGCGGATTTTTCGGTTTAACCAGCGCGCCGTTTTCGATTGCCCCCAACCCGGAGTTTATGTATTTAAGCCCGCGCCATGCTGAAGCGCTGGCCCATTTGCGCTTTGGCCTGGGAGAAGCCGGCGGCTTTGTGTTGTTAACCGGCGAAGTCGGCACCGGTAAAACCACGGTATCGCGCTGCTTATTGCAGGAATTAGATGAGCGAGCCGACGTGGCCTTTATTCTTAACCCGACACTATCCGAACTGGAATTGCTGGCCGCTATATGCGATGAGCTGAAAATCCGCTACAAGAAAACCGAAGCCAGCTTAAAACTACTGGGCGATAAAATAAAAGCCCGTTTGCTGAAAAACCACGCTGCCGGCAAACATACGCTACTAATTATCGATGAAGCTCAGCATCTGCAACCTGCGGTGCTGGAACAACTACGTTTGCTGACCAATCTGGAAACCAATACCCGTAAGTTGCTGCAGGTAATTTTAATTGGCCAACCCGAGTTGCAGCAATTACTTAAGCGCAATGACTTGCGTCAACTGGCGCAGCGCATTACCGCCCGGTATCATTTATTGCCGCTGAGCCTGGATGAAGTAAAACATTATCTGAAATTTCGCTTACAGGTTGCGGGTTGCAGCCGGCCGGTGTTCAGCGATGCGGCGGTGAAAAAGTTGTATCAGTTAAGTGGTGGCATACCGCGACTGTTAAATTTAATGGCCGACAGAGCCTTGTTGGGCGCTTACAGCCAGCAGCAGGCCCTGGTGAATGACAAGTTGGTGACCAAAGCAGCCGCGGAAATTCTGCCGTTGTCAGAGCAGGCGGTTAAAACCGCATTGCCGCGCTGGTTCTGGCCTGTCATTGGCCTTTGCGCTATAGTGCTGGGCTTCGCTCTGGCGATGCTGATACTGCCGTTGCTGGCAGCAAGATAATAGCGGGAAACCTATGTCGATCCTGATGGATGCGTTAAAACAACAAAGCTCAATTCAACCTGCTGTCAGTGATACCGCGGCCTTTTGGCGCAAACTGGCACTGATACTGGCATTGCTGGTGTCACTGCTAAGCGGTGTTTTGTTAGCTTATTGGCTGCAAAGCGGCACAGTTCAGCCACAGCCCAATATGGCTATAGTTGCTGAACCGGCAAAACCGACAGATATTCTGGCGGTGCTGCAACAACCATCAACGCCGGCCGTAACTGCAACTACAGCTTCGGCTGAAACGGTTAAGCAGCAGGAAGTTTTGCTACCAGAGACGCCGGTTAAACGGGTGACAGCGGCAGACAGCGACCCGCTACCGGACGAAGACCAAAGCAGTGCAGAGAGGGCTACCCAGGCCGACATAGTGGCTGATATGGCGGTATCAGATGAGCTGCGTGATAAGTTTTCTGAAGCGTTAAAAGCCACTGAACATGGCAGCGGCCATAGCACAGTGCGCAGCCACTCTGCACCGGCACAGGATATCAGCATGCTCGATGCCCGCCTGCTGCAGCAGATCCCGCCGCTGCGGTTTGATGCGCATGTGTATGCCACCAGTGCCGCACAGCGTTGGGTAAAGGTGAACGGTAAAACCTTGCAGGAAGGGCAGTGGGTGACCGCAGATATCCGTATTCGCGAAATTACGCCGCAGTATGTGCTGCTGCAGTTGGGTACACAGTTGTTTAGTATGTCGGCGCTAAGTGAATGGCCGTCTACTTAGGCTGACGGCTCGTGATGCTAGTGTTCTAAGATAAACTCTTTAAAAAAGCGTTGTATATCAATATTATATTCGGCCGGATCGACAGCGGTTTCAATTTTCTCACTGCAGTTTGCTGCTGCCAGATCCAGCTTAACCGGTTTTAGATAATGCCGCTGGCGGGCATTGTAAAACACCTTCACGACCGGACTTGCCAGTTTCGCCGGGTTGTTTTCCAGCACCAGTGCCAGCTTTTGGCTTTCCAGCTTTACCAGAGTGCCTGGCGGGTACATACCCACAGCGGCGATAAACTGTGTCACTAAATCAGCATCAAAATGGCTGGGGCTGTCTTTTCTAAGTATTTTCAATGCTTTAATGCTACTTTGGCCGTCTTTATATACCCGGGTAGCGGTTATGGCATCGTATGTATCGACAATGGCAATCATTCTGGCATGCTGTGATATCTGTTCAGCACTCAGGCCTTGCGGATAACCGCCACCGTCCAGCCGTTCATGATGATTGGCCGCAACATCGATACTGACCGCCGAAATGCCTTCGGTTTGCTGCAGAATATCCCGGCTGTATTCGACATGTTTGCGCATAGCGACAAACTCGTCATCGCTAAGACGGCCAGGCTTATTTAAAATAGCGTTGGGCACCCGTATCTTACCGATGTCATGCAACAAGGCGCCGGTGGCCAGTTGTTCTATGCTGTGGTCATCAAATTTCAAATGGCGGGCAAACACTGTCATCAGGATGGCGACATTAACCGAATGTTCCAGCAGATAGGCATCTTTGTCGCGCATGCGGCTAATGCACAGCAAGGCGTCCTGATTACGGAACAGCGAGTCGATAATGCCATCGGCACAGCGCTGAAAGTCGGCGACATTAATCGGCTTACCTTTAGCAATGTCGTTGAACGCCCGCTGTTGTAACTGGCGGGCTTTACGATACAGATTTTGTGCCTGTTTAATTTCTTTTGCCAACGGCAGCGGCTTGATGCGATCTTTTCGTGACGCCGGTGTTATCGTCGCGGCCATATTAAAGCTGCTGTCATCGTCAGCAGCCGGTTCGGTGTTAAGCTGCCGCGACGGGTCGACCTGCAGTGTCAGTACACCCTTTTGCCGTAACAGCTGAATTTGTGCTGGCTGCTTAATCAAGCCCTGAACTTTAACTAACCGGCCATCGGTTTGTGACGCAACGCCAACCACATACATACCGCAGACTAACTGATCTATTGTCACTGTAGTAAGCATAAATTTATCACAGCAAAAACTAATATAACCTAATACTAATGCTGGCAGCGCAACCGGGCAAGAGGGACAGGCACAAATGTTAACAAAATAGCAGGCCGGGCTGGCTAAAAGTAGTTACGCACATCCAGACCGTACTTTTTCAGCTCGACACAGCTGTCGACCTGCTCTTCCTGCTGGCGCGACAAATCAATAATTTTACTGGGGATATGGTGTTGGTGGCTGCTATGGTAAAACACTTTTACTTTGGGCAGGGTGGGTTTTTTCGGGTTGTTTTCCAGCACTAATGCCAGCTTGCCGCTGCTAAGTTTTACGACTGAGCCGGGCGGATAAATACCAATGCATTTAATAAACAACTGCGCTAACTCGCTATCTAGCTGGTGTGGCGTGCGCTCCAGTAAACTGCGTGACGCCGCCAGCGGCCCCTGCTTACTGTGTTGGCCGGACGACAGCTTTTCGTAGTAGTTTACGATAGCCAGCATGCGGCTGCCTTTGTCAATTTGACCGGCACTGATTTTGGGCGAGCCGGACCCATCCAGATGAGCGCAATGCTGGCTGATCCACAGTGAAATATCACCGGCCAGATTGGTGGTTTTACTCAGCGCCGTCAGGCTTGCCGGAATGGCGGCATGATCCTCCGCCTGCAGATTATCCGGCGTTATTGCTTTGCCGATGTCATGTAGCAAAGCCGCGGTGATCAGAGATTGAATTTTATGGGGTGGTAAATTCAGATAACGGGCAAAAGCGGCCATAAACACTGCGCAATTAATGCTGTGCTGCAACAGAGCGTCACTTTGCTCGGCAATGCGGCTTAAACACAACAGCACATCCTGATTGCGGCTGATCGACTCGGCCAGCCCGGCACTGACTTCGTACACCAGGGTTAGATCAATATTGTTGTTGCTGCGCACGGCATCCAGCATTTGCCGTTGTACTTTTTGTACCTGTACCAGGGCGCGTTCTGCTTTGGGTTGCTCATCACTAAACAAGGCCCGGCTGGTGACGTCCGGGGTTGGTTCAGCGGCTTTTTCTGCTGCCTGTTCAACCGGCGCTTTTTGCAGTAATTGCTTGTCAGGATCGGTTAATACGACCAGCACACCTTTTTGGCGAAGCTGTGCCACGGCCTGTGCTGTGCGCACCCAGCCGGCATGTTTAACGATAATATCGCCATTTTGCCGCAGAACCTGAACTACATAGCTCCCTGGCTGCAAATCGGCAATTTTTACTTCCTGATACGACATCTTGTGTTAGGCCAGCTCCTGCTTTAAACCACCCGAGAGTATAGCAGCTCAAGCTTAACTATATATTAACAATGAGACAATCTGTCATAAAGTGGCGATAACAGCCGCGGGGAAAATAAAAGCCCGGCGAACCGGGCTTGTATTAACGGCATGGTTGTAACGCTTAACCGACGTTGTCGGCCATTGTCATCAGGGACGCATTGCCGCCGGCGGCAGTGGTATTGATGGTAATGGTTTTCTCGGTAATTAACCGTTGTAGCAAGCGCTGACCGGCCGGAGAGGTGATAAGTGGCAGGATGGCACCTTCACGTGCAGCTAACAGCTCGGCGCACAGCGGTTTAACTGCACTGCTGACTTCAACAATAGCTGCACTAAGCTCTGTATGAGCCAGTAGTGTGGTCAGGCAATCCAGCTTAACTACCGCCAGCAAATGCGCTGGCATGCCAGCCTGTTGCAGGGCTTTTATGCACGCCTCGGCTTCGGTCAGATCGGCCTCTTCTACCGCGGTAATCACCGCATTACCGGCCACCAGCGCGGTGATGATGGTTACCAGCCAATAACCAAACGAGCTGGTTTCATCGCGCACCAGTGCCACAATACCGCGTGGGTCTAACACCAGTACATTGCTTTCACCTGTCGGCCCCGGCAGGGCAATAGGTTTTTGCAGTTCGCGCTCGGCCCGTGCCAGTTTTTGCTGCGCCAGAGTAAGCACTTGTTCCAGATCCGGTTCTTGCTTATTGACCACTGTGTTGGCCGCCAATGATGCCAAAAATTGCCGCAATACCGAGGTGCGCTGATTCACCGCCAAAGCGGCCCACTGCTGCTGGGCTACAGCTGCAGCCGGCATAGCGTAAGCCACAGCACTGCTGGTGGTTTCGTTAAGCAGGCGCTGGCGTTTTTCATCGCTTAACGGTGCACAGCTAACATCCAGGTTGTCTTTAACCAGCCGGGTTAAATATAAAGGACCGCCCGCTTTAGGGCCGGTACCGGATAAGCCACGACCGCCAAACGGTTGTACGCCAACCACGGCGCCAATCATATTGCGGTTAATATAGATATTGCCGGCTTTAATTTCGCGCGCCACCCGGTCGGTAAACTGCTCTATCCGGCTGTGTACACCCATTGTCAGGCCATAACCGGTAGCATTAATCTGGTTAATGACCTGATCCAGCTGTTCAGCTTTAAAGCGGATAATGTGCACGACTGGGCCAAAGACTTCGCGCTCCAGTACGGTTAAATCGCTGATTTCGTATAAGCGTGGTGCAAAGAAATAGTGACGCTCACCGGTTGGGATCGCGCACTCGTAATGCAAGGTCGCTTTATCAGCCAGATACTGCACATGGCTGTTTAACCGCTCAAGTGCTTTGGCATCAATTACCGGGCCTAAATCGGTGCTCAGCCACTGCGGATCACCAACATGCAGCTCGGCCATGGCGCCTTTTAACATAGTGATGATCTTGTCGGCTACGTCTTCCTGCAGAAACAGAACCCGCAGCGCAGAGCAGCGCTGGCCGGCACTTTGAAAACCAGATGAAATCACATCATCCACCACCTGCTCTGGCAACGCGGTCGAGTCGACAATCATGCAGTTTTGCCCACCGGTTTCGGCAATCAATGGCACAGGTTCACCACCGCGTTCAGCCAGTTTGCGGGCGATCCAGCAGCCGGTTTCGGTAGAGCCGGTAAACATTACGCCCTGAATGCGGCTGTCAGGTACTATGTGCTCGCCGACCTGGCGGCCAGGCGCGATCACCAGCTGCACCACATGTTCTGGCATGCCACATTCGCGCATTAATTCCACGGTACGCATAGCAATCAGGCTGGTTTGCTCTGCCGGTTTGGCGACTACGGTATTACCCACCACTATCGCTGCTGCAACCTGGCCTAAGAAAATAGCCAGCGGGAAATTCCATGGGCTGATACATAAAAATACGCCACGGGCCTGCTGTGGTTGAGCGCACAGCTCTTCAGCTCTGGCAGCATAATAACGACAAAAATCAATGGCTTCACGTACTTCTGCTACGCTATCGCCCAGCGTTTTACCGGCTTCTTTTACACAGAGGGCCAGCAACTCGTTACGATGGCTTTCCAGCGCATCTGCAATACGGCGTAGCAGGGCAGCTCTTTCGCTGACAGCGGTGGCGGACCAGCTGGCAAAGGCCGCATCGGCGTGGGTCAGCAACTGCTGCATGGCGTTTTGGTCTGCATATTGCAGATAGCCAATCACTTCATCCAGATTGGCCGGGTTGGTAACGGGTACCGCATCGGCCAGCACCGGCAATTGCCGTACGCTGTCAAACCATTGCTGCATAGCGACTTTAACCTGCTCTATCTGGTCAATATCGCTAAGATCCAGGCCGTTCGAATTGTCCCGCTCTGCACCATATAATTTGGCCGGCAACGGAATTTGCTGGTTGCGCTTTTTGCTCCAGCCGCGCACGGTTTCAACCGGATCGCTCAGCAGTGACTCTACCGGGATAGTCTCATCGACAATGTTATTAACGAAGGAGCTGTTGGCACCGTTTTCCAGCAGACGACGCACCAGATAGGCGAGTAAGTCTGAATGTTCGCCAACCGGCGCATAAATGCGGCAGGGGATCTTATCTTTGATTACTATTTCGTCATACAGCGCATCACCCATGCCATGCAGGCGCTGGAATTCGAAGCCGCTGTAATCGCGGGTCATCTCCATAATGCAGGCAACGGTATAGGCATTGTGCGTAGCAAACTGCGGATAAATACTGTCGCGGTAGCTCAGCAGCTTTTTCGCACAGGCCTGATAAGACACATCGGTAGATGGCTTACGGCTAAACACCGGAAAATCATTAAAACCTTCCAGCTGGCTCAGTTTAATTTCGCTATCCCAGTAAGCACCTTTTACCAGTCGCACCATCATTTTACGGCCGACTTTTAGCGTTAAATCGCGCAGCCAGTCTATTAAATGGCTGCCGCGCTTCTGATAGGCCTGAACGGCTAAACCAAAACCTTGCCAGCCGTCCAGCGCCGGATCATTGAATACGGTTTCAATAATATCCAGCGACAGATCCAGCCGGTCGGCTTCTTCAGCATCGATAGTAAAGCCAATATCATAGGCCTTGGCCGCCAGGGCAAGTTGTTTTACCCGTGGCACCAGTTGCTCGATAACGCGATCGCGGTGGCTGAACTCATAGCGCGGATGAATAGCAGACAGCTTTACCGAAATACCCGGGCTGTTATACGGACCGCGGCCTTTGGCAGCTTTGCCGATGGTGTCGATGGCACGCATATAGCTGTCAAAATAGCGATCGGCGTCGGCCATAGTGCGGGCACCTTCGCCCAGCATATCGTATGAGTAGCGAAAGCCTTTGGCTTCCATTTCAGTCGCACGCTGCAAGGCGGCACTGATAGTGGTGCCCATCACAAATTGCGCTCCCATAATTTGCATGGCGTAGCGCACAGCCTGGCGGATCACCGGCTCACCCAGGCGGCCACAGGTGCGTTTTAATAAACCAAATTGTTGTTTCTTTTGCTCGTCAGAATAATTAACCAGCTTGCCGGTTAACAGCAGGCCCCAGGCTGAAGCGTTAACAAAAACTGAGCTGCTGTTGCCCAGGTGCGAGCTCCAGTCGCCTTGAGATAATTTGTCGCGGATTAAGCGGTCTGCTGTGGTTTTATCCGGTACCCGCAATAAAGCTTCCGCCAGACACATTAATACCAGGCCTTCTTCGGTGGATAACGAAAACTCATTTAGCAGCGCATCAACGCCGCCTTTGCCCACCTGAGCCTGGCGGATAGTCAGCACCAGCTGACGGGCGCGTTCCCAGGCCCGACTGCGGGCATTAACGCCAATATCGGCCAGTGGCAGCAGGTATTGCAGTACCTGATCTTCGTCGGCACGATAGAAATCACGAATGGTTTGACGCAGCGGTTGGGTGGCAACCAGGGAACCGTTATACAACATGGCAGTAAGCTTCCTGACAAGAATTTGAGAGTGCGGCATTTTAGTTAAATGTCTGCAGCATAGGGTGGTTATTTTTGCGCGATAACCCGATATAATTCTGCCAAAATCAATAGAAACCAGAAAAGTTGCTGCTATGAATACACCTGTAAAAAACAAAGCGCTGGACCGGATTGATATCAGTATTCTGGATACGCTGCAGCGGGACGGCCGCATTGCTAATGTTGATCTGGCGAAAAAAGTAAATCTAAGCGCCAGCCCCTGCATTGACAGGGTTAAACGGCTGGAGAAAGAAGGCTACATTGAGGGCTACGGTGCCAGATTAAATGCCGCCAAAATGGGGTTGGGTACAGCGGCTTTTATTCAGGTAACGCTGGACCGCACGACCAGTGAAGTCTTTGATCAATTCCGCGATGCGGTCGTGCAGATCCCGCAAGTGGCCGAATGCCATATGGTGGCCGGTGGCTTTGACTATTTATTAAAGTTACGTCTGCCAAATATGGATGCGTACCGTTCTATCCTGGCGATGATTGTTGACTTGCCCGGCGTGGCACAAACACATACTTATGTGGTGATTGAACAGGTTAAAAGTGACAACGGCTTACCGGTGAAAACGCAGGATAGCCCACCAGTGGTGGGCTAAGCAGAACAAGACAGCTGGCGGTGTTACATCCAGCGATCGCCGCCACGACGTTTAGGTAGCAGTAACGGTAACAGCAGGCCCAGCAACAAGCCACCAAACAGGATAAAGGCGCCCAGCACCATTGGCTTTTCCCAAATGGAACTCTGGGTGTTTTCCAACTGTACTTTTAATTGCTGATAAGCCCGGTTAGCCTGATCTAACTGCTCAAGCGCAGTTTGCCGTTCGGTTACTGCTTGATTTAACTGAGAGTTTAACTGGTCGCGCTGTTGTTCAAGTTGCAGGATGCGCTCGTTGCTGCCGGCATATTCCTGCTGCAGATTTTCTAACTGCGTAACCAGACCCGGCGTGTAAGTGACATATTCTTTTGGCAACCAACCGGTTTTATTGGTTTCGTACTGTACTTGTGCATAGCCGGTTTCGCTGTCTTCACCCAGATAGGTCACACTCTGGCCGGCATTTACCGTGCCGACAATACGGTACTGGTTACTGGGGCCGGAATGTAAATAGACAAACAAGGCATCACTGATAAAAGCCGGTTTACTGTTGTCTTGCGCCTGTGCGGCGCCGCTTATACTGAGACAGACGGCGGAAATTATTACCAGCAGAGTGCTTTTAATTAATCTGAACATAGGTATCCTGAGCTTATTCTTATAAAACATCATTGCGGACAATCTCTTGGATGATAGGGAGTTGCGCCGCAATTGACAAGGTTTAAAACGATGCAGCATTGTTGCGCTGCCACCTAAGCACACAGAGTAGCAGATGAGTACTGAACTAGAGCTGAAGTTTGCCTTGCCCGAGGCATTTTTATCACAATTAATATCGCTGCTGCCGCAGTTGGGCGAAACGGTCGCTGCAGACAGCGCGTCATTGCTGAATGCGTATTTCGATACCACAGATCGCTGGTTTCGCCGTCATGATATGGGGCTGCGCAGCAGACAAAAGCGTGGCAGCTTTGAACAAACGCTGAAACTGGCCGGCAGGCAGCACGGGGCTATGCAATTGCGGCCGGAATATAATCTGCCTTGCAGCAGCGTAGTGCCGCAGCTAAGTGCTTTTGATAGCGGCGTCTGGCCAGAAGGTACTGATGTTGCCCGGTTGCAGCAGCAATTAACCGAATTATTTCGCACCGACTTTCAGCGTCACAGCTGGCTGTTGCAATGCGAAGACGGCAGCCAGATAGAGCTGGTGTACGACAGTGGTGAAGTGAGGGCGGAGCAGCAGCGTGAGGCCATTGCCGAACTTGAGCTTGAGTTTGTCAGTGGTAAGCCGGGCCAACTCTTTGTGCTGGCGCGTCAGCTGCTCAATGCTTTGCCGCTGCGTAGCGGCTATTTAAGCAAGGCGGCCCGCGGCTATATGCTGGCGGCGGGCAGCGTTGTGTCGTTAACACAAAACAGTGCCAATACATTAGCCGCACAGCTAAAGGCACTGCAACAGGCAGAAATGGTTTACGACAGAACCGGCAACGACAAGGCCCTGAGCGCGGCGGCCGACGCCATGCTGCAGCTGCAGGCTTTGTTGCTGCAGCAACATCAGCAGCAGGCCGCAGCGTTGGCTGCACCACTGGCGCAGCAACTGGCGCAACAGCAGTATGTATTTGACCTGCCAGCTTACAACCTGCTGTTATTACAGCTGACACAGTTGCTGTATTTACAGATGCAGGAGTAAACGATGATGCCGACAGACATGGCCGCCCTGCTGGCGCAACGGTTAAGCCAGCACGCTACTGCCGGCTTGTCGCCGGCGGCGTTGACGATACTGCAGCGTTTGCTTAGCAGCAGTGGTTTTATCAACCGTACTTTGCTGCAACAGCCGGAATTGCTGGCTGAATTTACCGAGCCCGCCCGCCTGAGTCTGGCACTGCAGCAACAGCCTGACGTACTGCAGCAGCTGGATCTTGCCGATGAAGCTGCGGTATTTAGCCGGTTGCGGCGTTATCGTAATGCGCAGTTGTGCCGGATTCTTGCTGCGGATATTTTGCAATTGCAGCCGGTAACGGCCAGTCTGGTGCAGGTATCGCAATTGGCCGAGCGGCTGATCAACACCGCTTATCACTGGGCGTATCAGCAACTGGCTGCGCAGTGGGGCACGCCGCGCGATGACGCCGGCACGGCTATGCCATTACTTATTTTAGGCATGGGCAAGCTTGGCGGCGGCGAGCTGAACTTTTCTTCTGATATTGACCTTATTTTTACCTATCCGGCCAATGGTGAAACCAGCGGCGGCAGACGCAGCTGCGAGCATCAGCAGTTTTTCACCCGGCTTGGACAAAAGATTATCGCCGCTCTGCATCAGGTAACTGCCGATGGTTTTGCCTATCGGGTAGATATGCGTTTGCGACCTTTTGGCGACAGTGGGCCCTTGGTGCTGAGCTTTGCCGCGATGGAAGATTACTATCAGGAGCAAGGCCGGGAGTGGGAGCGTTACGCTATGTTAAAAGCGCGGGTGCTCAATCCGGACGCGAAGCACAGCAACGAACTACAGCAGTTGCTGCGGCCCTTTATTTACCGGCGTTATATTGATTTTTCGGCGATTGAATCGCTGCGGCGGATGAAGCAGCAAATTGAACAGGAAAACCGCCGGCTAAACCGGCGCGATAATATTAAGCTTGGTGCCGGCGGCATTCGCGAAGTGGAGTTTGTCGTGCAAACCCTGCAACTGATCCGTGGCGGACGTATACCGGCTTTGCAGCAGCCCGCCATACTGCAGGCGCTGCAGGTATTGCAGCAAGAACATATTTTAACTGCCCAGCAGGTAACGCAGCTGCGTGATGACTATTTATGGTTGCGGCAGGTAGAGCAAGCCTTGCAGGGGCTGGATGATAAACAAACGCAAACTCTGCCACAGGACCCGGTTGAACGGGCCCAGTTATTAGCAGCACTGCAGCTGGACAGCTGGGCCAGCTTGCAAACGAAAATTGAACAGGCGATGCAACGCATTCACCAGCAATTTAAACTGGTGATTGATAACGGCGAAGAGCCTGATGCGCAGGATCTGAGCCTGGGCAAACTGATTTGGGACAGTGAACAAAACGCAGAAGAGCTGGCCTCGCAGTTAGATTGGTTGGATGCCGCAGACGCCACCGGCCTGATCCAGCAGTTACAGCAGTTCAGGCTGGATTGTCAAAAGCGCAGTGTCGGCCCGCGGGGGCGCGATTACCTGGCTAAACTGATGCCACTGTTGCTGCATATACTGCAGCAACAACAATGTCATGCGGCGGTGTTAAGCCGGCTATTGCTGGTGTTTGGCCAGATCGTTACCCGTACTGCGTATCTTGAGCTGCTATTTGAAAACTCAGCAGCACTGCAGCAACTGGTGCTGCTGTGTAACCGCAGCGGTTGGCTGGCCGAACAACTGGCACGTTATCCGATGTTGCTGGACGAGTTAATAGATCCGGCACAGCTGTATCAGATTGCCAGCCAGGCCGACTACGCAGCCCGTTTACAGCAGCAAATGTTGCGGGTTGACCCGGACGATCTGGAGCTGCAAATGGAAACGTTGCGCCAGTACAAGCAAGCACAGCAACTGCGTATTGCCGCGGCCGACATCACCGGCGTACTGCCGCTAATGAAAGTCAGCGATCATCTGACCTGGTTAGCCGAAGCCGTCGTGGCACAGGTGGTGGAACTGGCCTGGCAACAAATGACGGCGCGCTATGGCGTGCCACCACACTGCAATGCGCAGAATAAAGGCCTGGCAGTAATCGCCTACGGTAAGCTTGGGGGGCTGGAGCTGGGCTATGGTTCGGATCTGGATCTGGTCTTTGTGCATAACTGCAGTAGCCAGGGCACAACTGACGGTGAGCGCAATATCGATGCCATGCAGTTTTACTTAAAGCTGGTACAGCGGGTATTGCATCTGTGTACTACCCGTACCAGCAGCGGCGTGTTGTATGAGGTCGATACCAGGTTGCGGCCGTCCGGCAACTCAGGCCTGCTGGCTATTCATATTGATACCTACGGCCAGTATCTGGAGCAACAAGCCTGGACCTGGGAACATCAGGCTCTGGTGCGGGCCCGGGCGATTTACGGCAGTGCAGAGCTGTGTCAGCGCTTTGCCGAAATACGCCAGCAGATCATTTGCCTTAGCCGATCGCAGGACACGCTGCGGCAAGATGTGCTGCAAATGCGGCAAAAGTTGCGGCAGCATCATGGTACTACGGCCGATGATCCTAAACACAGCAGCGGTGGAATCGTTGATCTGGAATTTATCAGCCAGTATCTGGTGCTGGCGCACGCAGCACAGCATCCGGCCTTGTATCAGTATACCGACAATATCCGCATACTGGATGCGGCCGCGCACAGCGGTTTACTGCCGGCAACCGACGTGCAGCAACTGCAGCAAAGCTACCAGCTGCTGCGCGGCGCCGGTCACCGCCAGACTCTGGCACCGGCTACGCTGCCGGCGCAGGATGAATTGTTACAGGCAAAAGTTGTGGTAGAGCAAGTGTGGCAGCGCTGCTTTGAACAGGCACTTATTTAGCATTAGCCGGCGGTGTATCAGCCGTAATGCAATGTTGTTGCAAGTGAGCGTTAGCGGCATCGGTAATGACAGCGGCACGCTCAATTGGGCAATAATAAGCCAGCACCGGTGAGCTGAAATCCGGTGCTATAGCTACCGCAACTTCATGCAGGGTTTCAATCAATGTGGTGTTGGTTTGAAAATACTGCTTAATGACATAATCGCGCGGTAAGGTCCAATATAGCTCCAGCCCTTCAGCCCGGGCAAATTCGGTCAATTTGGTTTTTACCGTTTCACCTTCGCGAAAGCGGCGATCGGTTACCTGGCCGCGCCAGTTTATGTTGCCCGGTACTGTAACTTTGCCACGTTGCACTAATTGGCCTGTCAGCTTGTCGCTGGTGTCGGGTAAAGTAATTTTGAATTCTGACAGTTCTTTGGCACCGTCGGCGATAGAGCCGCGGATCTTGCCGTAAAACTCACTAAAGCTGTCGGCTGCTTCGTTGACCGTGTCTTTGCGCAGAAAAAAATCCGGCTTGGTTAACACTAAGTATGCCAGGCCACCCAGCACCACTAATAAAACTATACTGCGGATCCAAAACCACATAGTTAAACTCCTTTATACAGTGATGGCGCTGCGGCATCGGGCCGGGTTTTAAAGCGCCGGTGCAACCACATATACTGCTCTGGCTGGCGCAATACCGCTTGCTCGACCCATTGATTTACCCGGGTTACATCGGCTTTATCATCGCCGGTAGGAAAGGGGGACAAAGCGGGCAACACTTCAACCTGATAGCCAGCGTTGTTACTACGCCGGCTGGTAACAATAGGCAGCACCACGCAGTTGGCGGCATTAGCAAATAACAGGGTACCTGTAGTCGTGGCGGCATCTGGTACGGCAAAAAAAGGTACAAACTCGCTGCGATTGCGGCCGTAGTCCTGATCCGGCAGGTAAAAACACACTTCGCCCTGATTTAACGCCGCTATAAGGCCTTTTACGTCGCGCTTACCAATCATATATTTATTGGCCCGGTTACGGCCGTGATACTGCAGATAGTCCATCAGCGGGTTGTTATGCGGCCGGTAAAAGCCAACACTGGGGTGGGTTAAACCGAATACCCGTCCGGCAGCTTCGAGGTGCAAAAAGTGCGCGGCCAGCAATAGTACGCCTTTGCCTTGGGCTTGCGCTGCCTGGATGTGCTGATAGCCTTGAAACTGAGCCAGTTTGCCAAAGCGCCAGTTGGGCCACCACCAGCCAATAATGGTATCAAACAAGGCTTTGCCGGTTTCATCAAAGTTACGCCGTACCAAGTCTTCGCGCTCGGCCTCAGTTAAATGCGGAAAGCAAAGCTCAATATTGCGTCGCGCTACTTTCGCACGCGATTTCATTGCTTTATATAGCAAGCGGCCAAAACTTTGCCCCAGCCACATTAAAACCGAATAGGGTAACCAGCTTACTAACCACAGTAACGCAGCACCAAGCCATAACAACCAATATTTGGGCAACAAAAAACGCCAGCTAAACTGCGGAGCCTGCACCACATGAAATCCTCAGTACAAATTAATGCGCTATTGTAGCGAAAAACCACCGCAGGGATAGATAAAACTGGTAAGAGGATATATGGGTTGCAAAAAACAGCAGTATTGACGGCACGTAACAAAGGTTATATATATTTTGTTGGTGTAATCAATCTGAGGTTTAAATGTTAAATAAAAAACTGCTTATTTTACTTGCTACAGCTTTACCATTTTTTGCGTCCGCTCAAAATGGTTATTGGGATGTTCGCCAGGTATGCGATTACCGCACGGTTCAAACTAATGAACCTTATACGTTATGCGCTTACAGCGGGTCTCTTTGGACCCATCACAGAGGGCAGTACTTTTCTGAATGGGTAACGTCAAGTGAGATGAAAAATGGCCATGTCGCCTGTTCATCGCAAATGTACACTAGCAGATCTGTTCATTATCAAGCGCCTGCCTATTGGGACGCGGCTAACAATAGATACGTCTATCCGCCAGCTGAATGGATACATTTATCTGGTTGGATTGGGCTGGCCAATACTTCCCATCTGAATAGAACCCGCAGCCACACTGAAGTTGTGCCAGGTTCGTGCAGAGAAGAACTGGTTTGGATCCCGTTATGTGAAGGTTGCCAAATCCCCTAAACTAAAACGTGAAACACCTTTCTGACTTAAACAATCAGAAAGGTGTTTCATTATTGTTTAGGTAAGTATTTTCTATATTGAAATTAAAACAGAACGGCTTCACTGGATAGTGAAGCCTGAAATGCCAGCATAGTGCTTACTTCAGGCTAGAGTTAATTGCCTGCAAATCTTGCTCAGTTAAGTTACCTGCAGCCTGGCGTAATTGTAGTACCGCCGTGATGTAGTCATAGCGGGCACTGGACAGATTACGCCGCGCTTCAAACAGGTTGCGGGTGCTTTGCAGCACGTCGACGATAGTACGGGTACCCACTTCAAAACCGGCTTCAGTGGCGTTTAACGCACTCTCTGCCGACACTACCGCTTGCTCTAATGCCCGAATAGATGAAATAAGCGCATTAACACCGTTAAAAGAGCTGCGGACCTGGCGGATTACCGCGCGATGGTTCAGCTCCAGTGTCTGGCTTACTTCAACATAATTAGCTTTGGCGACTTCAACCCCTGCAGATACACCGCCACCACTGTATATTGGTACTTGCAGAGCGATGCCAATAGAGCTGCTGTCTGAACGATCAGCACCTGAGGCCTTCACTGCTCCCATGGTTGCAGTTAGCCCTAACGTTGGGTAATGGCCAGATCTGGCCAGTTCAATATCTTTATCGGCAATCTGCAGCAATAAGCGCTGGCTTTTTAACACCAGGTTATTGTCCTGGGCTAAAGTAACCCAGTTTTGTATCGCTGCCGGAGTTGGTGCACCCGGGGCAAACTTATCGGTATTCAGTTGAGCTAAGTCTTCATGATACTGGCCGGTAATTTCGCGTAGAAACTCGCGGGCATTCTCCAGTTCATTCTCAGCGCCGATCTCCCGGGCCTGGGCACTGTCAAACTGGGCCTGGGCCTCATGCACATCGGTAATAGCCGTTAAACCGACTTTAAAGCGTTGTTTGGTTTGCTCCAGCTGGCGCTCGATCGAGCGTTTTTCTGCCTGTGCAAAACCTAAACCATCTACCGCACGCAGCACATTAAAATAGGCGTCGGTAACCCGTACAATCAGGTTTTGCATTTCACTGTCATAGGTGGTTTGTACCTGCAAGGCGAACTGCTCGGCACGGGACAGGTTGCTCCAATTTTCCCAGTTAAATATAGATTGCCGTAAAGTAAGGTCTGCAGATGTGGCATTGGGACCATCAAAACTATGACTGGCTTTGTCGCTACGGCCAAAACCGGCTTCAGCAGTAATGCTGGGTAACAATTTGGCGCGCTGTAAATCAATACGCAGGGCTGCCGCATCACGAGTGGCAGCGGCCCGCAACACCGTAGGGTCTTTTTGCGTGGCTAACTGATAAATTTCTTGCAGGTCGGCTGCACAAAGATGCAGGCTGAACAATCCGAATGATGATGCGAATAAGGTGCTGATTAAAGTCTTTTTCATTATTACCAATCCTGGCCTGACTAAAAGGAAACTGCACGAATAATACTCTGTTACGGTAAACTAGGTAATCATTAAACCGTAAAGTTACGCGCAAGAGTGTAACAGAATGTGAGCACAATTATGACAAAAGCGAACTTAGGCCAGTATCCAGCATTTGGCCCGGCAGATGTTGAAATTCTCGACAAAACCACGGTTTTTCAGGGTTTTTTCCGCTTAGACCGCTACAGCCTGCGGCATAAGCTGTTTAACGGCGGCTGGAGTGAGCCGATGCAGCGTGAAATTTTCGAACGCGGCCATGCGGTGGTAGTGCTGCCTTACAATGCTGAGACCGATGAGTTGGTGCTGATAGAGCAATTCCGCGCCGGCGCTATGTTCAGCCGCGCCAGTCCCTGGCTGCTGGAAGCTATTGCCGGCATGATCGACCCGGGTGAAACGCCAGAGCAGGTGGCGCAACGTGAGGCTGAAGAAGAGGCGGGCTTAACAATTGCCGAGCTATGGCCTATGCTAAGCTACTCATCGAGCCCGGGGGGGACTACAGAGCGGATCCAACTGTTTCTCGGCCGGTTAACGGCACCGGTGCAGCCTGGTATCTTCGGTCTGGCGCAAGAGCATGAGGATATTAAAGTTCATGTCGTCGCCCGCCAGCAGGCCATGCAGTTGTTAGCGGAGCAAAAAATAGATAACGCCGCCAGTGTCATTGCCTTGCAGTGGCTGGCACTAAACCTGGACCAAGTTAAAGCACGCTGGGGAGCCTGAAGTGTGGTTAAAGCGCAATAAATACGTGCCGGTGTTGCCAGATTTTCTGGCACTGTGTGAGCGCAATTATGCCCAGCTTAACCGCTATCTGGCTGCGGATCCTCAGCCAGGCCAGACAAGTGATGTCAGCATTAACCCACAACACTGTTACCGCGTCAGTGTTACCGAGGTGGCACCTTTTACCACCACGTTACGCATTGAACTGTTACCGCCCAACCATGTGTTGTTCCGGCCGGGCTTTGTGGTACGGCTGTACCATGACGCCCAACTGGCAGAAGTATTGTCCTGCCAGCAGATCAGTCGTTTTAAAGCGCGTTACGATTACCCTAACACTGATATGCTGTTGCCGGATGAAAAACTGCAGATTAACCTGCTGCTGCGCGACTGGCTGAAATTATGCGCCTGTCAGGGCTATAACAATAAGGAGCTGGCGTTTAGCTGATGCAGTACGTCTTTCCTGCCAAGCAGCAGTACCGGCTGGCACAAATTACCGATTGCCACTTGCTGGCCGACAAACACGGTTTTTACCAACAGGTGCAGCCGGCACTGCATTTGGCTGCTATAGTGCGCCGTTTGCGGACAGAGCAGCCCGATGCAGTACTGCTGACCGGCGATGTAACACAGGACCACAGTATTGCCTCTTACCAGCTGCTGGCAGATATACTGGCGCCGCTGCCTTGCCCGGTTTTTGTCACACCGGGAAACCATGATGACATTGAGCTGCTGGCGACGATAACGCAACAGCAGCCGTTTCGGCCGGAGCGCAGCTTGCTGCTGGGCAACTGGCTGCTTGCGCTGGTAAACAGTAAGGGCACAACGCCCTCTGGCAGCTTTAGTCTGGCTGAGCAACAATGGTTAACCAGCCAGTTGCAACACAGTAGCGCCAGCGCTGTCTGGCTGTTTTGCCATCATCATCCTTTGGCGCTTAACTGTTTTATTGATAAACACGGCCAGCTTGACAGCGAACGCTTATGGCAAAGTATCGGTGCAGATCGGCGTATCCGCGGCATTGCGCATGGCCATGCACATTATGCTTATCAGCGGCAACACGCCGGCATTGCTGTTGTGGGTTGCCCGGCCAGCTCAGTGCAGTTTAGCGCTACGGCTGACTGGCAAACATACAATGCCGGGCCGCAGTGGTGTGACTGGGTATTCAGGGATGACGCCACGGCCAGCTGGCAATTCAGACAGTTGTAATTTCTAAGCAAAATAAACAGCAGAATATAACGAGCAGTAAGCTGAAATGAAAAAAATACTCTATTTGCATGGCTTTGCCAGCTCGTCGCAATCAGAAAAGGCGCAGCTGACGACAGCTTTCTTTCGCCGGCAATATCCCAAGGTGGATTTTACCGCGCTGGATTTACCCTATGAGCCTGTCAGTGCGCTGCAGCTGATCCGCCGTCAGCTTGATGGCAGTGACGATATAGCCTTGATTGGCAGTTCTCTGGGCGGCTTTCTGGCAACCTGTATCGCTGAAGAGCGAGGCTGCCGCGCCTGCTTAATTAACCCGGCGGTGGCACCGCATAAGGTGTTGCATCAGCACCTTGGCCGCTATTATCATCCGGTATTGCAGCAACATTTTGATGTTACTGCACAGCAGATGCACAGCCTGGCGCAATTGATGCCTGAGCGGATACAACAACCAGAGAATTACCTGCTGCTGTTGCAAAGCGGTGATGAAGTGTTAGATTACCGACTTGCGCTGGATTACTATCGCGGCGCTAACATAACACTGCGCGAAGGGGGCGATCACAGCTATGTCGGTTATGCCGGCGAGCTGCAAACAATTGCCCACTTTTGCCAACTTGCGTAAGCCATTGCCAAACAGGCAACGGCGCGCTTAATGCTTTAGCGAATGACCGAGACTATGACATCACAACAGTATAACGCCGACTCCATTGAAGTGCTGACCGGCCTTGAGCCCGTGCAGCGTCGCCCCGGTATGTATACCGATACCACCCGGCCTAACCATCTGGGTCAGGAAGTGATCGATAACAGTGTCGATGAAGCCCTGGCCGGTCATGCCGATACAGTGCAGGTTATTTTGCACGAAGACCAGTCGCTGGAAGTGATCGACAACGGCCGCGGTATGCCGGTGGATATTCACCCGGAAGAGGGCGTTAGCGGCGTCGAACTGATTTTTTGCCGCTTGCATGCCGGTGGTAAATTCTCTAATAAAAACTATCAGTTTTCCGGTGGTTTGCATGGCGTGGGGATCTCGGTGGTTAATGCCTTGTCCAGCCGGGTAGATGTAACAGTACGTCGCGACGGCAACATCTATGAAATGGCTTTTGAACATGGCAACAAGGTGTCTGAGCTAAGCATTACCGGCACTGTGGGTAAGCGTAATACCGGCAGCCGGGTAAGGTTCTGGCCAACACCGTCATATTTTGACTCGCCGAAGTTTTCTGTCAGCCGCATGTTGCATGTGCTAAAAGCAAAGGCGGTACTTTGCCCGGGCTTAACCGTCAGTTTTACTGACAAGGTTAACCAGCAGCAGTATCAGTGGTGTTATCAGAACGGTATTAAAGATTATCTGACTGAAGCGGTAAAAGACGCCATTTGTCTGCCAGAGCAGCCGTTTACCGGCATTTTTTCTGCCAGCACTGAAGCCGTCGAATGGGCCCTGTTGTGGTTGCCTGAAGGTGGCGAACTGGTCACCGAGAGCTACGTTAACCTTATTCCCACCGCACAGGGTGGTACCCATGTTAACGGCTTGCGCCAGGGGCTGCTGGAAGCGCTGCGCGAATTTTGTGAGTTTCGCAATTTGTTACCGCGTGGCATTAAATTGTCGCCGGAAGATATCTGGGACCGCTGCGCTTATATCCTGTCGCTGAAAATGCAGGACCCGCAGTTTGCCGGCCAGACTAAAGAGCGTTTATCGTCACGCCAGTCTGCGGCTTTTGTTGCCGGTATTGTCAAAGATGCTTTCAGCCTGTGGCTGAACGAGCATACCGATATTGCCGAAAGTCTGGCAGATTTTTGTATAAACAATGCGCAAAAGCGGCTGAAAGCCGCGAAAAAGGTGATCCGGAAAAAAGTCACCTCCGGGCCGGCTCTGCCTGGCAAGCTGGCCGATTGTTCGGCACAGGATTTGAGCCAGACCGAATTATTTTTGGTAGAGGGTGACTCGGCCGGTGGCAGTGCCAAACAAGCCCGCGATCGCGAGTTTCAGGCCGTTATGCCGCTGCGCGGTAAAATCCTCAATACCTGGGAGGTCGACTCCGGTCAAATCCTCGCCTCGCAAGAGGTGCATGATATATCGGTTGCCATTGGTATAGATCCGGACAGTACCGATTTATCGGCGCTGCGCTATGGCAAAATCTGTATTCTGGCCGATGCCGACTCAGATGGCTTACATATTGCCACCTTGCTGTGTGCCTTGTTTATGCGGCATTTTCGCACCTTGGTTGAAGCCGGTCATGTCTATGTTGCCATGCCGCCACTGTACCGTATCGACATAGGTAAAGATGTGTACTACGCGCTGGACGAAGATGAAAAGGCCGGCATTTTAGATCGGATAGAAGCCGAGAAAAAACGTGGCAAGGTAAACGTACAGCGCTTTAAAGGCTTGGGCGAAATGAACCCGCTGCAGCTGCGCGAAACCACCATGGACCCTAACACCCGCCGTTTGGTGCAACTGACCATTGATGATGTGGCACAAACGCTGGAAGTGATGGATATGCTGCTGGCAAAAAAACGTGCCACAGACCGGCGCGACTGGCTCGAGCTGAAAGGTGATAAGGCCGCGCTGGCGGTATAGCGCATTAAACACAAGGTTAGTGCACAGTGAAGACATATATTAACGCGACATGGTTGCTGACGGTTTGGCTAATAAGCGGCTGCTTGTTTAGCGCCAGTGTTATAGCAACTGAGCCGCAATGGCTGCAGCAGGTAGCCGCTAATAAACGGCAGCAACCCGAAGCTATGCTGGCGCTGTTTAATCAGCATCAGGCCGAACTGCCAGCGCTTAGTGCTGAAGATCGTGCCGCGGCCCGCTACCAGCAGGCCGCGTTGCTGGGTATTTTGGGCCGGCATCAGGAGCAGCAACAGGCCGCTGAGCAAGGCCTGGCAGAGCTGGCCGACAGCACCTTGTTATTAAAGGTAAAGCTATTGTATGAGCTGGGTTTTGCCCGCGAAATGCAAACCGATTATCCGGCAGCTTTGCAGCATTATTTAGACGGCATTACCCTGGCGACACATCTGGAAAACGAAAAATACATCCTGTATGGCCAGATCAACCACGCGGCGATATTAAGCAACCGCAACAATATGCAGCAGGCGCTGGCGCTGCTAAAAGATACTTACCAACGCGCACAGCTGTTAAATGATGCTGAAGTGACGGCTGAGGTGATGTCCGAACTGGGCTTGTTATATGCGTCTCTGGCTTATGAACAGGAGGCGATCAGCCTGTTAAAGCAAGCGCTGGCGGCATACGAAAAACTGGGCTGGCAAAAAGAGCAGATTACCGTGCTGTTTAATCTGGCCCGCACATACAGCTACATGGAACAGTTTCAGCTGGCGCTGCAAACCTATAACGAAATGCTGCAAAAAAGCCTGCAGGTGCAAGACCAGGTTAATTTGTACCATGCCTACCTGGGCCTGGCGATAGCCAGCAGTGACAGCGGCCGCGCCGATGCCGCGCTGTCTTATATTGCCAAGGCGGAGCAATATCTGCCGCAGCTGCAATCCAGATCGCATTTATCTACCCATCATTTTGAAAAGGCTCAGATATTTCAAAAGCTTAAGCAAACATCGCTGGCCATGCAGCAGCTTATGCTGGCAGAGCAGCGACTGACAGAAGAAGGGGTCGAGGCCGACAGCCCAACCCGGTTAAATGTCTGGTATCTGAAAGCTAAATTGCAGGCCGAGCAGGGTGAATATGACAAAGCGTATCAGACGCTGCATGAGTTTATATTTGTGTTTCAGGATGCCCGCAATAAAGAAAACGAGCTGGCATTTGAGCAACTGCGGCTGGCGTTTGATCAGGAGCGGCAACAGCAGCAAACACGGTTACTGGAGCAGGACAACGAACTGAAGGCGCTGCGGCTGAGTGAAGCCGAGCGCGAACAGAAAATACAAATATTGTGGCTGGCCATTTTAGGTTGTAGCACGCTGATTTTACTGGTTTTGCTGTTGTGGCAACTGACCAGACGCAAACAAAAATTTCTTAATCAGGCTGCCGACTCAGCCGGGCAACAGGATAACGCATGACCGAGACAGTGATCGCACAAGACGGCACCGAACAGCTGGCGCTGCGCCGTTTTACCGAAGAAGCCTATCTGAATTATTCGATGTACGTCATTATGGACCGCGCGCTGCCGCATATAGGCGATGGCTTAAAACCGGTGCAGCGGCGCATTGTGTATGCCATGTCAGAGCTGGGCTTATCGCATCTGGCGAAGTATAAAAAGTCGGCCCGTACTGTAGGTGACGTACTGGGTAAGTTTCACCCGCATGGCGACAGTGCCTGTTACGAAGCTATGGTGCTGATGGCGCAGCCGTTTTCCTACCGCTATCCGCTGGTAGATGGCCAGGGTAACTGGGGTGCGCCGGACGATCCTAAGTCGTTCGCTGCTATGCGTTACACCGAAGCGAAATTGTCGCGATTCTCTGAAGTGTTGCTGTCAGAACTTGGCGCCGGCACTGCCGACTGGGTACCTAACTTTGATGGTACCCTGGAAGAGCCCAAAGTGCTGCCGGCCCGCTTACCGCACATTTTGCTAAACGGTATTACCGGTATTGCGGTTGGTATGGCCACCGATATTCCGCCACACAATGTGCGCGAAGTGGCGCATGCCTGTGCGGCCTTGCTGGATAACCCGCACAGCAGTGTGGCCGATTTAATGCAATATGTTAAGGCGCCGGATTACCCGACTGATGCCGAAATTATCAGCTCAGCCAGCGATTTAGCGGCCATTTACGAAACCGGCCGCGGCAGTGTAAAAATGCGCGCTGTCTACAGCCAGGAAGACGGCGACATTGTTATTACCGCGCTGCCGCATCAGACATCCGGAGCTAAAATTCTGGAGCAGATAGCTGCCCAGATGCAGGCGAAAAAACTGCCCATGGTCAGTGATTTGCGTGATGAATCGGACCACGAAAACCCCACCCGCATAGTCATAGTGCCACGCTCTAACCGGATTGACGTCGAGCAGTTGATGCAACATTTGTTTGCCACTACCGATCTGGAGCGCAGCTACCGCGTTAACCTGAATATCCTCGGGCTGGACAACCGGCCCCGGGTGAAAAACCTGCAGGGAATTTTAACCGAATGGCTGGAGTTTCGCCGCGATATAGTGCGCCGGCGTTTGCAGTACCGCTTAAACAAGGTGCTGGACCGGCTGCATGTATTGGAAGGTTTGTTAATCGCCTTTCTCAATATTGACGAAGTTATCCGCATTATTCGCCACTATGATGAGCCCAAGCCGGAGCTGATTGCCCATTTTGGTATTACCGAGCGCCAGGCCGAAGCCATTTTAGAGCTGAAGTTACGCCATCTGGCCAAGCTGGAAGAAATGAAAATCCGCGGTGAGTTAGCGGATCTGGCCAAAGAGCGGGACAAGCTTGAGGCGATCCTGGGCTCCGAGAAAAAGCTAACCAAACTGATCCGCGACGAACTGCTGGCCGATGCCGAGAAATACGGCGATGAGCGCAGAAGTCCGCTGGTACAGCGTGAAGAAGCCAAAGCATTGAGCGAAAAAGAGCTGCTGCCAAGCGAACCGGTAACAGTAGTGCTGTCGGAAAAAGGCTGGGTACGCTGCGCCAAAGGCCATGATATTGACGGCAATGCGTTAAGTTATAAAGCCGGCGATGCCTTTAAGGCTATGGCCAGTGGCCGTTCTAATCAGTTGGCGGTGTTTATTGATTCGTCCGGCCGCAGTTTTGCTACCGAAGCACATGAACTGCCTTCAGCCCGTGGCCAGGGCGAGCCATTAAGCGGCCGTTTTGCTGTAGTGGCCGGCGAAAGCTTTGACCATGTATTACTGGGCGACGACAAGCAAACCCTGCTGCTGGCCAGCGACGCCGGTTACGGCTTTGTGGCGCAATACAGTGACTTACTCAGCCGCAATAAAGCCGGTAAAGCCGTGCTTAGCCTGCCGGTCGCTGCCAAAGTGCTGCCACCACTGGTGGTAAGACAGCCAGAAACCGACTTAGTACTTTGTATCTCTAATGAAGGCCGCATGCTGGTGTTTCCGGTGGCGGATTTACCCAAGCTCAGCAAGGGTAAAGGCAACAAGCTGATGTCTATTCCGTCTGCCCGGGCGGCCAGCCGTGAAGAATACGTCTGTCAGCTGGCGATAGTGCCCTCTGATGGCAGTGTTACCCTGGTGGCCGGCAAGCGTAAGCTGGGGTTAAAAGCTGACGATCTGGCGCACTATCATGGTGAACGCGGCCGGCGTGGTAATAAATTACCGCGCGGTTTGCAGCGCATTGACGAGGTGCAGGTAAATCAGACCGACGACCTCAGTGATCAAACCAGCAGCCCTGAGTAAAACCGCTATACTGGGTGCCCTTTTTACGGCACCCTTATAGTTGCTGCCGGGTGTACGCGGCCAGTTGGAGAATCTAGTGATAGCGGTAGTGCGGTTAATTTTATTAGTGCTGTTTTTTATTATCAGCACAGTGGCAGGCTTATTACTCTGCGTAGTGCGGCCGTTTCATGCTAATAATGTCGCTGTATTTTCCAGCTGGTATGGCTGGGCGGCGTGGATCTTTGGCATCAGCGTTGAAGTCCGTAAATATCAGGGCGCAAATATTAACCAGCCCTGTGTGTATATTGCTAACCATCAAAATAACCTCGATTTATTTACCATCAGCAGTGCGGTAGAGCCACGTACGGTAACTATCGGCAAAAAAAGCCTGAAGTACATCCCGTTTTTTGGCCAGCTATATTGGCTAAGCGGCAATATCCTGATTGACCGTAATAACAAATCCAAGGCACTGAATACTATGCTGGCCGCCGCAGAGCGGATCCGTAAAAACAACTTATCCGTCTGGATGTTTCCTGAAGGCACCCGCAGTTATGGCCGTGGCTTGCTGCCGTTTAAAATGGGCGCCTTTCATATTGCTATGGAGGCCGGCGTGCCACTGGTGCCGGTGTGTATGAGCAGTACCCACGGTCAATTTAAACTAAACCGTTGGAACAACGGTAAAGTGATTATTCAATTATTAGCGCCGGCGCCTTTACCCGATAAAGAACAAATGAATTTGCGGCAATTTGCCGAAACCCTGCACCAACAGATGCAAACGCAGATCGCTTTGCTTGATAGCGAACTGGGCAACGACTACACTGCCAGCATTAATACAGCTAAAGAGTAATTTTATGGAAAACTGGCAGGAATTTACCGAAGACACTATCGCAGCGTTATTAGAAGACGGCAGCGATCCGGATGCGCTTTATACCATTGAACATCACTTTTACGACAAAGACTTCGCCAAGCTGGAAAAGCTGGCCGTAGAGCTGTTTAAGCTGGGTTATGAAGTTACTGACGCCGAAGAAGTAGAATTTGAAGACGGCGGCAACGCCTGGGTGTTTGATGCCATTCGCGAACAGTCGCTGGATACCGACAGCATCGTTGCTGATGCCATTAAACTGGAAGAGCTGGCTAAGAAACACAAAGTAGAATACGACGGTTGGGGCACCTACTTTGAAGGTGACGAAGACGAATTTGAACTGGAAGATGACGAAGAATAAGTCACTGTTTACCTTTTAAAATAAGCCGCTGATACAGCGGCTTTTTTGTATCTGCATATTTCAATTTGATTAAATATTAACATAAGTATTTACATTGTTAATTTATGTAATTAGTATCGGCGTATTTTTTACTATGGGTGCGTATCTGTTCAGGCTGATGCTGGCAGAAACCCTGACCAATGAAAATAGGAAAACTATGTCGGCGTTATTTAACCAATTGAAAAGTAAAGGTACTCGCTTAACGCTGTTAGGCGTGCTGTTATTTTGTTGTAGTGTTAATGCAACTGGTACCGCTGCAGTAACAGGCTCTGCCGGACGTGACTTTATTGTAGCAGGGGCAACCGCAGCCAGAGTTGAAGCCGGGAGTGGCGATGACTTTATTGTGGGTGGTGCAGGCGACAATACTTTTCTTATTAACAAAGATGATGGTCAGGATACTATTTATGAGCTTGCCGGAACAAATACTGTAGAGTTTGGTGCCGGTATCAGTTTTTCAGATATTGCCAGCGGTTTAATGAAGTCGGGTGATGATCTTATACTACGCATAGGTCAGTCCGGACAAAGTCTTACCGTTAAGTTTTTCTTTTCTCATAGCAATACGATTAACCAGTTCCGTCTCAGCAACGGCCAGGTTATTACCGCCGGCCAACTATTGGGTGCTTTTGGTATGGCTGCGCCAACCGCAAGCGCCACTGTGCCTGCTCTTCTTACAGCGCAAGCACCAGACATTGAGCTGGCAGGTAGCAGTAATGCCGACGTATTAATTGCCCGGCATGGTACGCTGCGGATGCAAGGTTTAGCCAATAACGATATTTTAGTACCCAGAGGCCCGGCCGTAACCATGGAGTTTGGGCTTGCCAGCGGCAAAAACCTGATAATCGCCTATGAGGGTGACAACACCGTACTGTTTAGCGCCGATGTGGCCTATAACGATATCGCCATGAACTTACGCCGCAGCGGCGATGATTTACAGCTGATTAATAGCCGTGACGGAAGTGAAGTACGGGTGTACCAGTTTTTTACCCGTGCTAATACTATTACCCGTATCCGTTTTGCCAGCGGTGGTGAAATAACGGCAGCTCAGCTGTTTGGCTTGTTTGGTGTGGCTACACCAGAGCAGGCACACCATTACCATATGGTATCGCCAGGGGTAACTTTTGATAACAATGAGCCCGGTACCGGCGATGGCGACGGGGACGATAACGGCGGCGGCGATGATGACGGTGGTGGCGGAGATAACGGCGGTGGCACCGATCCGGAGCCTTGCTCGGGTGCAGAATGTGAAGATACCGATGACACCAACTATGTTGTGATCGAAGGCACGGCACAGGACGACTTGTTAATAGCCGACCAGCGCGACTCTTTGTTTCGCCCTGGTGCAGGCAATGACATTATGCTCGGCGGCGCCGGCAATAATCGCTATGTTGTTGCTAAAGGTGATGGTGCAGATGTCATTATCGATACCGAAGGCCGTAACGAAGTGCATTTTGCCGCCGATATTGCCTGGGGCGATATCAGTAGTGGTTTAGTGCGCTCGGGCAACGATTTAATGTTGCGCATCGGCCAAAACGGCCAAACGTTGACAGTACAGAGCTTCTTTACCCTGGCCGACACCATAGAACTGTTTCAGCTGCATTCCGGCCAAACATTAACCCGACAGCAGTTATTTCAGATATTTAGTGCCACTGCACCCTCACAAACCTTAGCTGCGCGGCAGCTTATTTTAGGTCGTTCCGGCGAAACCCTGCTGCAAGGCACCGAGGGCGGCGATATTTTGCTAAACCGGATGGCAGTAAACGCTATTGATGCCAAAGCCGGAGATGACATCTTCATCCTGCAGTACACGGCACCAAGCTATAACATCAACAATAACCAAGCTGGAACCGAGCAACGTCTCACCTTAGAGTTTGCCCCGGGTCATGGCAAAGATGTGCTTTACACACTGGGAGATACTAACTTAGGTGTAGTATTAAACTTTGCAGCGGGTATAAGCCGCAGTGAAGTGTTTCAGAATATGCGCCGCATGGGGGATGACCTTTTTATAAAAACCTATTCTGATACTGATGAAGTGCGGCTTGCAGGGTTTTTCATCTATTACAATCACTTAAAGTCAATTCAGTTTGCTGAAGATAGCAGTAGCCAGATTGACGGTTGGGAAATTTATGAAGGCTTTAACACTGAACGACCTGAACAGAGCCAGCAATTCGCAGTTGGTTTGCCAAATCAAACGTTATTAAGCTGCGAAGAACTGTTTTCCCGTTATGACACTGCGGCACTAGCAGGTTTCGCTGCCGACAATACATTGGTAATACAGCCGCCGGCTGATCTGGCTATGAGCATATTTTATCAAACCCATATCCAGTTTATTGCTCAGAGTCAAAATAATGAACTGGTATGCTTTTTACTGCAGCCAGTTTCAAACGAAATAAGCATGCAACCTGACAGCGGTGTTTTGAGTTGGGCTGCTGGTAGAGAAGATATCGGTACTAAAGATATCAGTATTAAAGTTGTGACCGATGCGCAAACCTATAACCAGATTCCGGTAACGCTGCAAATCCCGGATTTAAATCAGGCTCCTAAGGTTGAAAGTGAGCCATTAACTGTCGCCTTTGCCGATGTTGCACTTTCAGATTATGTGTGGGCATCAGATTCGGACAATTACAACGACGATATAGTATTCAGTCTGGTACAAGCCCCATTGGGTATGACACTAGCTGCATCAGGCAGTATTGCGGCAGATATAAATTGGACTCCAACTGCTGAACAGGTCGGCACTCATGACGTGGTTGTGCGCGCGCAAGACAAATACGGGAAGTATTCTGAGCTAGCGTACAGTATCGAAGTGAAGACCTTTTACACCCTGGCTAATGTGCCTCCGGGTTACTCCAAAGTTCCAAAAACTGGAGCCACTACATTTGATGATGCACAGGAAGACGGAGCAACCCGTCTGGGTACCGAGCGGGTATTTGAGCGGGATCACGTCAGAGAAGTGGTACGCGATAGAGTATCGGACTTAGTGTGGCAAGATAATGCCGTAGTGTTGGATTTTCAGACAACTTACGGCGGTGCGAAGCACTACTGCGAGAACCTGGATCATGCAGGCATAACGGATTGGCGCCTTCCTACAAGACTAGAATTGGCCTACCTGCCAAACATGGCCACTCGTAGATATGAAGATGCTTTCAAATTTGGCTGGGTGTCATCGCGGTATGAAAAAAGTTTTCATGCTGAGAAAGTCTTCGGTACACATTATTCGGATACCCGTAGTTGGGAAACCATAGTTGATCGCATCCCAAGAGCACTGAACAAAACTGACAATGCATATGTACGTTGTGTAAGTGGTGAAAAACCTTACCAGCCTAAATATGTACGCGCCAGTTTATTTGATGTTGTCGCTGACTCTACACACCTACTACTTTGGGAAGATCAAGCAAGGATTTTGGGGCAGGAACGTCTGGCTTGGGAAGATCAGGCCCAGTACTGTGCGAACCTTGATCTGGCAGGTTTTGATGATTGGCGTTTACCGAATAACTATGAGTCGCAGACTTTGGCGTCTTTATTCGACGAAAATGGCGGTGGCCTTTTTAATGGTCGTGCAAGAATGCCAAATCCTTTCAAATACTTACCGATGATGTCAGGCGACAGTTTCGGTAGCTGGTTGTCAGCAAACAAGGGAACTTACTTTATTTATCGGCGAGGAAACGAGCACTATGTGTTTGATATGACGGCTCAAGTTGACCGAGACCACAGCAATGGTTCACCTCTAACTGGCTATTCCCGTTGCGTAAGGACATATAGCCCGCCGGTGCCGCTTGTTTCTGAATTCGATATTGAGATAGATCTCTCAGGCTCGCAAGCGATGCTGAAGACAAGGTTAGATGCCAGTCAGAGTTATTCTAATATCGGTCAAATCAGTCGTTTCCGTTGGATGAATACCGCAACGGAAGAGGTGCTGAGTGAATCAGCTGTATTTGATGTTAACCTCCCTTTACCAGGTAGCTATGATGTAAAACTTACAGTGTGGGATCAGCATGGTATACCTGCAGACTATCCAGAACTACTTCACCTTGCTGTTGAATTACCGCCAGGTGTCGACGTTACTCCGCGAATTAATGTGCAGGTACCGTCAGAAATTTATAGCAACACCGAAATTACAATAGATGCCAGTGCAAGTCAGGTGGACCTTGGACCATTATCGTACCAATGGTATTTGAATGATCAGCTGATTTCAGAACAAGCTTTACTAAAGCTCAGTATTAACGACTTAGGTACCCATACGCTTAAGTTAGTAGTAACTTCAGCTTTCGGGATCAGTACGGTTGTCACGTCGGAAATAGTTGTTGTTGCGGGACGAGCTTTAGAACAATGCCCCTATAAACCACTTAAAGATGATCGCAGCTATAACGGCTTCTACCCGGACGATAATATTCCCTGGACAGGCGACAATGCTCAAACAGTAGACGATATTGCTCGCGCTTTTAACTATGCGCGTAGCCAGGATCCTTCAGTGTACCAGCATTTGGTTATGCCAACACAAGCGGTGTGGGATGCTATGACGGTGCAGCAAAAAGGCCTCTATTTGGTGAATGCCGAGCGAGTCGCCCGCGGTATTAAACCGTATGCCGGTTTTGACGCTGCAATGGTAGAGGTAGCACAAACCTATGCCGACTATATACAAGGCTACAATCAGATAATAGGTCACCACAATGATGGCCGCTCGCCGATGGAACGTATGTTAGCGCATCCCTATATTGGTGCCAATGCTGACCGTCATATCCGTAAACCAGAATCAGTAGCCAGTATTTCTGGAAGTCCGACAACAATAAGCGTCGACAGGGCATTGGCGCAGGCAATTTATGGCTGGTTATATGAAGACAAAGACTGGTTTGTTGCCTTTGGTATTAGTGGCACCCCCTGGGGGCATCGCGATCACTTATTACAAACTGGCTTAGATGACAATCACGATGAAAACACAACAGAAGGCGTGGTTGGTTTTGGTCTGACAAGAGGTTTATATCAGCCGGGTGTTAACCCAGCGACTAAGCAAGGTGCGGTAACGGTATTTAAAACCATTGATCAGGGGCCAAACTGGGATAGCAGCCGTATTCAAACGGTAGATTTTAGCCTGGCACAAGGCTGCCCGATGCATCAGCTGGATGTAAATGAAGCTGAACTTAGTGGCTTGCGGCAATTAAACGTTACCCCTGCCAGTGTGCATTTGGCGTTGGGCCAAAGCACCCAGTTAACCCTAACCGGTATTTATAACGACGGCAGCCAGCGCGATTTAACCGCCTTGGCGCAGTTTAAAGCCGATGCTTATTCAGTGGTTTCAGTACAAAACGGCGTGTTATATGCCGAGCAAGCCGGCGATACCACGGTTTCGGTGAATCTGGCAGGTATTGAATCTAACCGGGTGTATGTCAGCATTGGCGAGCCTGCCGATACCACAGTACTTAACGGCACTGAAGCTGAGCCATTAAAAACCTATATTGCTGAAAATGCTACGGTGCGCAGTATTAACCCGTTAGCAGTAGCAGTGTATACCGGCATAGTGCACGACCGTTACGGCACGCCACTCTCTGATGTGCAGCTAAGCCTGTTAAATGCGCCGGAGTATGGCTCGGTTAAAACCGATAACGATGGTCGCTTTATGCTGGCCGGCCCGGCCGGTGAGCAAACAGTAGTATATGAAAAGCCAGGTTATGTGGTACTGCAACGCACGGCTATTGGTGCTAGCAGCAATTGGGCGGCATTGCCAGATGTGACCCTACTCGCGCGTGATAGCAAACAAAGCCTGATTGATTTAACCTCAGGCACAGCGCAGGTGCACCAATCATCAGTGATTAGCGATGAATTTGGTGAGCGCCGTGCGACAGTGGTGTTTAATGGCATTACCTCGGCCGAGATCCGCAGCCAAAACGGCGCGCGCCGGCCAATAACGCAGTTTATGTTCAGCGCCACTGAGTTTGAAACACCGGCCTCAATGCCTGGCGAGCTACCAGCGGAAACCGCCTTTACCTGGGCGTCTGACTTGCATGTCGATGGCACCCACTACACCGACTCGGTGCATTACAACGCCGACGTAGTGCTGTATTTAGATAACTTCCTGGGTTTCCCGGTCGGTGAAATTGTGCCGGTAGGCTACTTTGACCGCACTATCTCGAAATGGATAGCCTCACCCAATGGCGTAGTAGTGCGCCTGCTGGATACTAACGGTGATGGCACGGTAGATGGCGTTGACTACAACGACGATGGCATCGCCGACGACATTAACAACAACGGCAGTACAGCTGATGAAGCGGTGGGGTTAGCTACTTATGCTGCTGGCGATACGCTATGGCGTGCTGCTTTTAACCATATGACGCCGGTAGATTTGAACTGGGCTGCAGCAGGCGCTGAAGCGCCAGAGGCAATAGAGCTGCTGGATGGTGATACCGGGGCAGAAGATGAAAAGAATGAGGAAGAGTTATGTACCGGCTCGTTTGCTAAGCCGTATCAGCAATCGTTCCATGAAGATATCGCCATTGCCGGAACTGACTTACGCCTGCATTATTCCAGTCAGCGTACTTCGGGCTATAAGCATAAAATTCATGTTGCGGTGAGTGGTGATAATATCCCAGCCTCGCTGGAAAAAATGATTGCCCGTTTTGAAATTGCCGGCCGGGTGTTTGAACAAGAGTTTAACCCGGCACCGAATGTTGAAACCGAGTTTATCTGGGATGGTACCCATCCGGATGGCAGCCGTGCGAAAGGTATTGTCAGTGGCCGTATTAGTATTGGTTTTGAATACCCGACAGTATATTTAAGCTCGGGTAATGCCGCACAAACCGGCCAACCATTAAGCAGCTTCCCGGTAGCCTGGGCTACCTTAAGTGATGTGGTAACTCAGGTGCCAGGCCGCGAAAACGTTATCACCTGGCAGCAGCGTGGCGTTAGCATTAAAAATACTTTCGACAGCCAGTTGGCGGAAGGCTGGTCGTTATCTAACGTGCACGAGTTTGACCCTAAAGGTAAGGTGTACTTTGGTAGCGGCATGGTAGCTGATGTTGCTACTTCGTCATTGATCTTGCGTACCGGCCAGACTTACAGCCATGTTGAGTTTGATGACGGTTACTATCAGGCAGGTGGCCGTAATACCGATTACGTCATCAGTAGCGACAACATCGTGATTGATCGGGTTACCGGGCTGGAATGGCAAAATGTGACTACCCCGGTAAGATTCCGCAGCAAAAATGAAGCCCGAGCTTACTGCGCAGCTTTGCCTACAGACAACCAGCACGCCTGGCGTATCCCAACCGCGAAAGAGGTGGGCTATACCATAGATAAATCCGGCGCTAGCAGTGGCCTGATAATGTATAGCATTACTCAGGCTCGTTATATGTGGCATGAAAATACGCTGAACCAGGATAACGCGCTTATTGCCGCAGTATGCTTACGTGGCGATAAGCTGGATGAGAGCACAGTAACTGGCCTAAGCCGTAATGCCAATCTGGAAGTGGTGGTAGACAAAAACAGTGGCTTAATGTGGCAGGACAATGCTGATAACATCGGCGTTAAGCTGGATTGGCAAAGCAGTATTGCCCATTGTGAGGCCTCAGAGCATGCCGGTTTTGACGACTGGCGCCTGCCGAATATTAACGAGCTGTTGTATACCTTGCCAAACCAGGTATTTCAGCATTACACCACCTTGCCTATCGGTATCCCTTGGCATGTTGAAGCTGAGCAGCGCAACCCGTACTGGAGCAGCACCACTAACCTGCAAAATGACGACCAGGCCTGGGCGATTGAAAGTAAGAGCTTCAACAGCGAGCGCTTTAAAAAGGAAGATGCCTATCACGTGCGCTGTGTACGTCAGGACAGTACCTCGTCTCGGATGCCGTTTCGTTTTAACAGCAAAGGCCTGCATACGGCTACCTTTGATAATAGCGCCGGTAAAGACTTAACCCTGTACCAGTACAACGATGCCGGTAAGCTAAGCCAAATTACTGACCGTTTTGGCAATACCCTAACGATTGAGCGCGACCCAACTGGCCGGGTAACGGCGATAGTGGCACCGGATGGCCAGCACACGCAGCTGGCGGTTGATGAGCATAATCACCTGACAGCCATAACCTATGAAGACGGCTCAGACTATCAGTTCTTCTATCAGGAAGGTGGCTTATTAGCTGAAAAAACCGACCCGAATAACTATATATTTGGCCGCCATTACAATGCCTTAGGCCGGGTAGAGCGGGTCACCGCGCCAGAAGGGGCAGAGTGGCAGTTTTTTGATACGCGCGATGCACGTGGCATTAACCGCTACGGCTATAGCACGGCAGAAAACAACAGCTACCAGACTGAACGTAAAGTACTTGCCGATGGCAGTGTGCAATACAGCACCACTAACGAAAGTGGTGGCCAAACAGCTTACCGCGTTAGTGCCGATGAGTTAAGCGAAACCAGCTCGGCCTATGGTGTAACCACTACAGTAACCAATGTGCTGGACAGCAAAACGCTGCAGCCGATACCGCATACTATTGTCACTACTGTGCCAAGTGGTTTAACGAATACCACTACACTGACTAAAACCTATGCTGAAAACGGTGCTGATACCTCGGTTTATACCATTGGCGCACTAAGTAATGGTAAAACCAGTACGGTAGCGGTAAATGCCCGCAGCGGAGTCACGCAAAGTACTTCGCCGGAAGGACGCAGCAGCACCAGCTATCTCGACCCTGAGACGTTGTTGTTAAACAAACTAAGTGTGCCTGGCCTGCTGGATACTACCTACAGCTACGACAGTCGCGGCCGCTTAGTACAAAGCAGCACTGGCGAGCGCCATACCAGTTATGTGTATGACGTTGCTGCCCGTGGCCAGGTCAGCAGTATTACCGCCGCTGATGGCAAAATAACCAGCTACGAGTACGATGATTTAGGCCGGGTAACTAAAGTAACTTACCCGGATGGCCACAGTACACAAACCCAGTACGACGCCAACGGCAATGCGATCGCAGTAATAGTGCCAAGCGCTGAGCAGCACGACTTTACGGTAAATGGTGTCGGTAATACCGACAGCGAAACCCGGCCGGTAGCTAGCACTACGCGGTATTTGTATAACAAAGATAAGCAGTTAACCGGCATAACGCTGCCCTCGGGTGACAGCATTAGTTACAGCTACCAAGATGGCCGCTTGCTCAGCACGCAAACGCCGGAAGGCAGCAGCGATTATCTGTATCAGCAGGGCGACCAGCTGGCACAAGTCACCGAAGGCACTGAAGCGGTAAGTTACAGCTACGATGGCACTTTACTTACCGCGCTAAGCTATAGCGGTGAGCTAAATACCAGCCTGAATTACAGCTATAATACTGATTTACAGGTAAGTAGCCTAAGCTACGCTGGTGCCAGCACCACGTTAAGTTACGACAACGACGGTTTAGTAACTGGTATACATGGCTTTGACATTAGCTACAGCGCCGAAAACGGCCTGCCGCAGCAGTTAAGCGATGGCAAACTCAGCCAAAACTGGCTATGGAACGGCTATGGCGAAGCCACCAGCGTGCAGTATCAGCTGGGCACGCAGGCAAGTTTGGGCTATGCGCTTGAATACAACAGCGTAGGCCTGATAACCCGCAAAACTGAACGCCAGCATGATGGCAGCGAGCTGGTGTACGACTACGCTTACGACGATAGATACCGCCTGGTTGAGGTTAAGCAAAACAGTGCTGTGGTAGAAAGCTACGGCTATGACGCCAACGGCAACCGCACCAGCCATAGCAGCCTGCTGCGTGGTGTAGCAAACCAAATTACCAGCTACGTCGCCGGCGACCAGTTGGCGCAAAGCGGTAACGCGGTATACAGCTATGATGCTAATGGCCGTTTAAGCCAGAAAACGGTAACCGAAAATGATGTCACTGAGGCCACGCAATATCAGTACAGCAGCACCGGCCGTTTGTTAGCAGTAACCACCGCCGATAAAGCGATAAGCTACCGGCATAATGCCCTGGGCCAGCGAGTGGCCAAGCTAGTCGATGGCGTAGTTACCGAAAAATACCTGTGGCAGGATTTAACCACCCTGCTGGCGGTATATAACGCCGATGACACAGTAAAACAACGCTTTGAATATGGCCTCAGCCATACGCCGGTGAGCTTTAGCCAAAGCGGTCAGCGTTATTATATTCAAACCGACCATTTGGGTAGTCCAAGGGTTATCAGTAGCGCTACCGGTACGGTAATCAAAACCCTTAGCTACGACAGCTATGGTAATGTGATTAGCGACAGCAATCCGGATTTTACTATTCAGTTTGGTTTTGCCGGTGGTTTGTATGACGCGGATACTCAACTGATCCGCTTCGGTTACCGTGATTACGACCCTGAAACAGGCCGCTGGACAGCCCGTGACCCAATAGGCTTTGCCGGTGGTGATACCAACCTGTATGGTTATGTGTTGGGTGATACAGTGAATTTTATAGATTCTAATGGATTAGCGGCTTGCAACTACTCTATCACTGGAAAAACGTTAAGGTGTGTGTCAAACACCGCAAATGATCCAAACTTTGTCGGGCCTCACAATGAAAAAACTCTCGGTCCTGAAGGCGTACATTCTGGTAGGGGACAACATATGAATAATCCTCAATCAACAGGAGTTAAAGATTATGGCCCTATCTGGCCAGGTACTTTCAACATGGTTCCCAATGATAATCGGCCTGGTTGGATGGCGCTGCAAGAGACAAATTGGACCCCTGTTATTTCGGGTGTGGCATACCGATTGGGATTAAAACGTGCTGGTGCTAATTTGCATCTTGGGACGGTTTCTCACGGCTGTATTACGGTAGACCCTGCTTTTAAGAGTGATTTCGAGAAAATGTTACAGTTTCTTGGAAAAGAACAAGGGCAAAACATACTAACGGTAGAACCCTAATTGGAATAAAACTATGAAGTTATTGTCTCTCTGTTTGATAGTGGTGTTTGTAATAGGTGCATACGTCTATTTCCTGGAACATAATCGCCAAACTTATGAGCAAGGCGTTGTCGAATTAAAGTTAGGGAATGTAGATCGTTCTGTAGCTCTGCTAGAACAATCGGCTAAGCGTGGTTCAAACCAAGCCGTCAGTTTGTTAGCAGAGCTGTATGCGGTTGGCAAGCATGTGCCTGCAGATAGGCGGCAAGCACTTCATTACGTGAACAAATTGAAAAGGGAGCAGAAAAATCAAGTTGTACAGGCAATTGTGTATGCTCTTGAACACAGGGAGCAAGACAGCGATAAAGATGAATTAGCTTTTTGGCGTTCGCATTTATCAAAAGTAGAGATGCTAGAAAAGTAAACCCGCTGCAGTTATATGGTCGCAGAATTTAACCACCCTGCTGGCGGTATATAACGCTGATGACACAGTAAAACAGCGCTTTGAATATGGCTTAAATCATACGCCAGTTAGCTCTACTCAAAGCGGTCAGCGTTATTTATAACTCTGAATATTTTGACGCTGCTGTATATAAAAATATTATGCGAAGCATGGCTGAATCACCGGACTATAGTTGGGTTGGCAATAACTGTATTTCATGGATGCATAACTCAGTTTACAAATTCGGTGCCAAATAGCGGGTGAGTATGAAATACATCTATCTTTTATACATTTATGCAGTGTTTCCGCTGGCGTTTTTGGGTTTAGCCAAACACAAAATACTTACGCTATCTAACATGGGCTACGTTGTGCCGGCGTTATTTATCGTAATGTCAGCATTTTTTCCGACCATTTTTCATTTGACTTCCCGCATGATTGTTACCTCGGGAAAATGCAAAATCCGGTTTGGGTTTCTACCTAAGCTTGCTGTTTTTTTGCTATCTGTTGTCTGTTCATTAGCGGTATTTGCATGGTCGCCCGGCGCTTATATTTTACAGTGCCAGTTGACGGGTAAACACGAAGCAGATTTACAGGGAGAAGGTTTTTATGCTGTTGATAACCAACTGTATATTGACGCAAAGGTTGGCTTTGAAAGCTTATTGTCTTTATCGTCTGCTGAGCGCATTGCGGTAAAAGACTGTGTGATCATGTAAATAGAATGGCCTAGTGATGAAAATTACAACTTTCGATGAAAGCACCAACAAGTTTATTAATCTAGACGAAGTCAGTATTAGTGCGTCTGTAGAATCATTGCAGGGGCTGGTGGCATTGATTCAAGCGGCTATTGATAAGCAGGCTGAACAGGATCATGTACATTTGCGTGATTACTGGCAGGGTTGGAAAGATAGCGATGCTGATGTCATTATTTTTGTAAAGTAAAGAGTAGTCCGCTACGCCGCGGGTGACCAGCTTTCGCAAAGCGGCAAAGCGGCTTATGCCTATGACGCCAGTGGCCGTTTAAGCAAGAAAACTGGCACCAAGAATGGTAAGTCATTAGTAACGCAGTACATTTCTTAACAGGTAACGAAGGGCAGAACAAAATTAAACATCTGAAAGTTCTAAAATTTAATTTTGATCTGACCCTTTTATACTTGACCCTTTTATACTAATTGAACCATGCCTATCGGCTAGCTTTGGGTTACCGTCTGGCCATCGCGCAGCCGCTCGGCACCTCGGGTTACCACTTTTTCTCCGGCGGCTAAGCCCTCGTCTACGGTAACCCAGTCGCCACTGCCTTCACTCACCTTTACGGCTTTGCGGTGGGCGATGTTTTGCTCGTCTACCGTTACCACATAGGTGCCATCGCTGCGCAGCAGTAAGGCGTCGCGGTGCACCGTAACAGCGGCCTTGCTGTCGCGGGTGGCGACTTTTACGTTAACCATTTCACCGGCCAGCCAGGTGTTGTCGCCCTGAGACAGTTTTAGCCGTAACTCAGCGCGCTGGCTTTGTGCATCGGCAGCCGGGATCAGGGCGCTGACGATCATTTGCTGTTGCTGTGTGGCGCTGCTAACCAGCAGGCTGTCACCCGGCCTGACATAGCGCAGGTATTGCAGCGGTATATAGGCGCGCACTTCTAACTGATAAATATCCTGTAACCGCAACAAGGGCGTACTGCGGCTGACATCGCCACCGGCCTGGCGTAACCGTTCGGCGACTACGCCGGCAAAGGGGGCGACTACCTTGGTACGGCGCAGTTGGTCATCAAGCTGGGCAAGGCGGGCACTGATAATAGCGGCATCGGCCTGGGCCAATTGATGATCTGAACGGGCCTTGTCCAGTTGCAGCAGTGCGACGCTCTGGCTTTGCTGTAACTCAGATAAACGCTGGTATTCGCGTTGAAAAAAGTCAGCCTGCAGGTTGGCGCGTTGCAGCTGCGCCGACAGCTCGGCCCGTTGTAACTGCAGCGGTAGCGGGTCGATTTCGGCCAGCACTGCACCGGCCTGTACCTGAGTGCCGGCTTCGGCAACCCAGTTTAGCCGGCCATCTACACCTGAGGTCAGTTCAGTATTATTGCTACTGTGTACTGTGGCTGGTATCTGCATGGTAGGTACGTCGTATGACAAACGGCTTTCGCTCAGCTGCACTGAGCTGGCCGGGGCCTGTTGTGCCTGCGTCAGCGAGCTTAATAGCAGCAGGGTCAGGGCAATAACAGTTTTACGCATGATGATGTCCTTTGGTTAACGCCGTATTGGCCTGGGCGCGCACGGCAGCCGGGCGCTGCAATTGCAGTACTGCCGGCAGTAAGATCAGAGTAAACAGGGCACTGATGGCCATACCGCCGACGATGACGGTGGCTAAGCCCCGGTAAATTTCGGCGCCGACGCCTGGGATCAGCATTAATGGCAGCATGCCAAACAGGCTGGTCAGGGTGCTCATATATACCGGCCGGGCGCGCACTAAGATGGCTTGTTGCACCGCGTCTTGTCGTGATAAGCCGTCGCGTTCGGCGCTGCGGGTCTGATCAACCAGCAAGATGGCGTTGTTTACCACCAGGCCAAGTAAAATTATAAAACCTATCATGGTGAGCAAATCGAGTGACTGCACACTAAACAGGTTTACTGCAGCCAGTGCCAGTACACCGCCGGCGATAGCCAGTGGCATCACCAGCAACACCAGTAAAGCGTCGCGCAGGGATCTGAATAATGCTGTCATCAGCAGCAATAAAATCAGCAGGGCCAGGCCAAAGTTCAGCAGCATCTCATCAATTGCCGAGTTCATCTGGCTGGCATTACCGCTTAGCAACAGGCTGGCTCCCGGTGGCAGCGCCTGTTGCATGGCCGGCATAACCTGACGGGTTAAAATATCCATGGTTTCGTCCAGCGACATACCCTCAGGCGGGCGCACTATTAAGCTGACAGTGCGCTTGCCGCCGATACGCCGCAGCTGCGACGGCCCGACCGTCTGGCGCACCTGTACCAGCGAATCGAGCGCCTGCACACCGGCTTTGGGCGTTAGCAGTGGCATAGCGGCTAATTGTTCGGGGCTTTGCCAGGGCTCGGCGCGCAAAATAACGTTCATGCGGTCGTTACCATCAAAATATTCCGACACAAACAAACCACTGGTAAAGGCGCGCACAGCGTTGGCAACCTCGGCGCGGTTTAAACCTGCCTGGCTGATGGCGCGATCGTAGGGGAGTAGCTGCAGTTCGGGCTCGGCCATTTCCAGCGCCGGCACCGGCTGGGCGCTGCCCCCCGCTAGGTGTTGCTGCACTGATGCAATACCAATGGCGGCAACCTGCTGTAATGCGGCCAGGTCGGCCCCTTGCAGGTTCAGTTCGACGCTGCGGCCATCGCCACCACCGGCCACATTAATCATCGAGCCGCGGAATAAGAACACCTGGGTATCAGGAATACCGGCAAAAACTTCGTTACGAACAACATTCATCAGTTGCTCAACAGCAGTGGGATCAGCGGCGTAGACAAAACCGCCGCTGGCGTTGGGGCCAAAGGTATAAAAGTTATAGCTTTTAATGGCCGGGGTTTTACCACCGCTGTAGTAGGGTTCTAACCGCTCTACCACCCGGTTAGCCAGTTCCTGCTCGATAAAGTCGATATTGCCGCCCGGCGGCAGGCTAAATGAGAAAAAGAAACCATCTATCGGTGCCCGCGGCATAAAGTCAGTGCGCGGTAAAAACGACAATGTAACGACAACAGACGCCAGTAGCAGGCCGCTTACCCAGCTAAGGCTCTTAATATTAGTGTTGGTCAGGCGCATTAACAGCGCGGCCAATCGTTGCCAATAGCCGGCAAATGGGTCCTGTAATTGGGCATGCCCAAGCCAGTAGCGACTGGCCAGCGGTATTACGGTAATGGCCACCACAAAACTGCTGCAAACCGCTACCGATAAGGTTAGCGCCAGATCCGAAAACAACTGACCTTCAATACCGGCCATAAATAAAATCGGTAAAAAGATAGCTACTGTCGTTGCCGTAGATGCCAGTAAGGCACCACTTACCTGCGCCGCGCCGCGCAGTGCGGCCTTTTTATCATCCAGTCCTTCGCTTTTTAACCGCAGAATATTTTCCTGCACAATAATGGCAGCATCCAGCACCAGGCCAACAGCAAAAGCCAGCCCGGCCAATGAAATGACATTCAGGCTACGCCCCAGTAATTGCAATGCCAGTAGTGCTATCGCCAGTGATAATGGAATACTCAGCGCAATAATAGCGGTGGCCCGCCAGCCGCGCATAAACAACCACAATAAGCCCAGCGCCAGCAACACGCCAAGGCCGAGGTTACTCTTTACCAGGGCCAGCGCATTGCGGATATGTACTGAAGCATCGAAACTTAAGTCCATCATCAGGCCGGCTTCCAGTAACTCGCCCTGATTAAGCTCGGTAATGGCCTGATTTATGTCGTCCAGCAGTGCGACGGTATTGGCGTCGTTATTGCGCGCTATGGTGATGTAATAGGCATGGGCACCGTTGCGCAGCGTAAAGCCGTTACGATCACTGAAACTGACTTCAGCGCTGGCAATATCACTGAGATAAACCGGCCGTTCGCCGCTGTAGCCAACAATCATTTCCAGCAGGCTTTGCGGGGTAAACTGGCCGGCAAAACGCACGGTGTACTGGCGGCGGCCAACATCAGCAAAGCCACCCGAAGCATCGGTAGCACCGCGCACCTGTGCTGCTATGTTGCTGATGCTAAGCCCCAGCGCAGCGGCGCGCTGGGCGTCAAAAGTAATACGCAGCTCGCGTGGGCGCTGGCTGTTTAAATTAACCTGGCCGACACCCTGAATGCGGCTTAAACGCGGATACACCACATCTTCTATCAGTTGCTGATATTGCGCCACATCCTGAATATGATTGCCCGGCAGCGGCCGGATCAAAATTGACGCCGCATTAGGTGTATTCTGGCCGCCGCCGGCTACTACCGTCGGCTCTATTGCATCCAGCGGCAGTGGTGGCGCCTGATTCAGGTTATTTAATACATCCAGCATGGCTTGCTGCATGTTGGCGCCGACGTCGAATGTCAGCGTAACTGAGCCAAAACCGCGTTGAATATTCGTCTCAACTTTTATGACGCCGCGGGTGTTTTTAATGGCGTTTTCTATCGGTTCAATGATGACGGTTTCCACTTCCTGCGGTGCCGCCGAACGCCAGCCGGTAAACACCGAAATTTGAGGTTGTTCGATATCCGGGGTGATTTGTATTGGCATTTTCAACAGGCTGATTATGCCAAATAACAAAATAAGAATAGCGATAACGATAACGCTGGCCGGGTTTTGCAGCGCAGTGCGGGTTAGATTCATAGCAGCGGTTTCCATCCACGTTAATGCGCTGAATCTATGCTTTGTGGCAAAAATAGCGATAGCACTGGGACAAGAGGATGAGATTTTGCGCTCAGTGGCGGGCGCAGCAACAGCTGCTTACCGGTTGCAACATTTGGTTACAACCGGTACAGCCTGGTTATTAGCCGCCGCCGAGTTTGTTCAGCAGTTTATCTTTTAGCTTATCTTTGGCCTGATCTTTAACATCAGCCAGTTTGGCATTAAGCATGTTTTCTATATTGCCGCTGATATCGGCAACTTCACCTTCTTGCTGGTTTAACAGCGCGGCCCAATCCTGCTGGCCGGCCAGGCCGTTTTGTAGCGGGCTGTCCAGTTTTGCCTGCAGTTCAGCTTGGTAAGCGGCGATTTTTTGTTTAGCTTCGCCCAGCAGTGCATCGCCCAGCAGTTTATCTAACGAGGAGCGGATACTCACGTCCGGCGCGCTGATGACACCGGTAGTGGCAATATTAAACGGAATTTGCTGTTGCTGGTTTAATAAACTGGCCAGCTGCTGCAGGTATTTATTGCCACTGCTGTTAAAGTTTGCCGCCTTTAACACTACCGTAGCTTGCTGTTCAATCTGATTATCGGTCAGCTTGAGCTTGCCAGCTGAGCTGATAAGGCCGGCCGCCAGATCAAGCGCACTGTCGCCGTTACCCAGCGTCGTCGGTTGCAGCTGAAGGCCATCCAGCTGCCAGTTCAGCTTGGTGACCATTTGCTCTAAAATGGCAAAGTCGCCGCTTAGGTTAAATGCTGCCAACTGCGGCAGCTGTTTTACATCCAGCGAGAACGTCGTCGGGCGGTTTATCAGCTTATGTTGTGCAGTAATATCCTGCAGCGCAATAGTGGCTTCGCCGCCACCCAGCAGCCAATTTATCCGCGCCTGCTTAACCCAAAAATCGGGGTAAGGCTGGCCCGGTAGCGGTAAAATACGATTAGGTAAGATCACATCGGGCTGCGCCGGGCTGTCGCTGCTGCTCTGTGGCAGTTGCTCGGGCAAATAGGGTTTCGCCAGTAAATACAGGCTTTGTAGCTGAGCAATACGCTGGCCCCATAAGTCGCCAAGTAAAATCTGGCTGATACCGGCCAGGCCACCGTCGCTTAAGTTTGCCAGTTGTTGCACCTTGGTATAGTCTGCGGCACTGGCGGCTTTCAGCTCTGCTACCGCTTGTTGCAGCTTATCTTTACTTTGGGTCAGTTGCTGTTTTACCAGCTGCAGTTTGGCCTTCTCAGCGTTCAACTTGTCTTTTAGTTGCTGCAATTGCTGCGCTTTAGCGGCTAAATCGGCGGCGTTGCTTATTTTGCTGTCAGTCAGCGCTTTAATGTCGGCCTGATACTGCGCCAAAGTATCTTTATTTGGCAGTTGCTGCTTAAGGCTTTGTAGTTGTTGCTGTTCGGCGGCGGCTAACTGTTGTAAGGCGTCGGCTTTGGCAGGCGTTTGCAACTTCGCCCGGGCAATCAGTTCATCGGCATCGGGTAAATCGACCTGCAACAGTTTGGCGATATCAACTTTTTCTGCGTCAGCGCCGGGTTGGCGGTATACGGCACCTTCGCTAAGACGCTCTGCGCCATATTGCAAGCCATCTACGCTGAGCTCGTCAATAACATAATAACCCAGCAACGCCGGCCATACTTGCAGCGCAGCGCGGGCATGGCCGAAACTAAAACTGTTGTGCGTCGGGGTTGCGGCATCGGTTATTTGCAGGTTATTTATCCGCAGCGCCAGCGGGGCCAGCTCTAACGATACCTTACTGATATTAACCTCAGCCCCTACGGCTTTTTCCAGGTTGTACACCATCGCCAGCCGTATCGCCGGGCCGGCTAACAGATAAACCAGTGCCAGCAAAACGGCAATAGCAACGCTAAACACTAACCAGCCAGATTTACGGATCCCAATTTCACGGCTCATATCGCGCTCCTTAATTCAGTTTTTCATACAGCGCATACAGCTTGCTGGCTTTTAGCATTTGCATGACTTTCCATTGTTCCAGTGTGTTCATGATACGGCTGCGGTATTGTTGCACCAGCACCTTAGCCAGCCAGGAAACGGGTAACAGTAACAGCGCGCCCAGCACGAAGGCACCCAGCGTTAGCGTATGGTGTAAATGCAACAGTTGCAGCGTTTCGGTGTTGGCTAGCAGTGCCAGCAAGCTGTCGTTTTGTGCATACTGCCAGGTTAGCCGCTCCAGTGGCGTAGCAAGTAAAAGCATTAAGCCTTCGGTTAAGCCCCACACCAGTAAAAATACCGACAGATTAATGGTAAGCAGGCATACCAGCAGTAGCAGCAACAGGGTTAACAGGCCAAATGGCAATATGCCAATAAATAAACCCAGTGCCAGGGCCCAGCCAATCTGCCAGGGGGAGGCTTGGGAATTTAATACTTTCAGAATTTTAGCCAGCAGGGTCAGCATAAAGCCTCCGGTAAACAGGGGGGACAATGTCGATTAACAACAGTGTTATATAAGGTAACAGTGTCATGGCGTTTTGTCAGGGCTAAAACAGTGCCCTTGTGCTGAAAAATAAGCTGTTGAAAAAAAAAGGCGCTGTAATTAGCGCCTTTGTTAAGCCGTGAGTTTGCTGCTGTTAGGCCAGGGCTAAAAAGCCAAAAAACGCCAGCACGGCAGCCATAAAGGCGTACGGGAACTGGGTTAGCGCATGGCTCATCAGGTTACAGCCCGAGCCTTGTGCTGCCAGTACCGTCGAGTCGCTATAGAAGCACGCCTGGCTACCGAACGAGCTGGCCGATAACAGTGCGCCAATCACCAGTGGAATATTCGCTTCAACCGCAAAGGCCAGTGGCATTACTATAGGAATAGACACGGCAAAAATGCCCCAGGACGAACCGGTAGCAAAAGCCAGCACCGCCATCGAGAAAAACACCAGCGCCGGCAACAGCTGTGCGCTCATATAGGGTGCCAGATTATCGATAATATACTGCGGTAAACCCAGTTGATCGCAGACATCTTTAAACACAAAGGCAGCAATAACAGTGCAGATAGCCGGTAGCATGGTTTTAAAACCATGGATCATCTGGTCCATCATTTCAGAGATAGTCATTAAGCGCTGCAGCAAATAGAGCGGTAGCGTAATAAGGAACGTCATCAACAGGCCTTTCCAGACGTCAATGTCAAACCAGATAGTAAAACCAACCAGCATGATCATCGGCAGCAGGAAGTTATGCAGCTTGCCGCCACTCTTGTCAGACTGCTCAAATTCCTCTTCAAACGACTGCACGGCAAAATCGTCCGCTGAATGGGTGTCCTGCGCTGTGGTGGCCGAGTTAGGGGCATCCGCTGCGGCTATAGTGGCTTGTTGCGCTGCCAGTTCAGCTTTTTTCATTGGGCCGAATAAAGGCACAATGCCCAAAATGACCAGAATAACCATGATCATCGCCAGCCAGGCATACAGCATATAGGGAATGGCAGAGATATAGGTTTGAATACCGCTGGCATCGCCGGCCGGTGCCACATCATTGGCGACTAACAGACCACCGAAGAACACTGCCCAGGTAGAAATTGGAATAAGCACGCAGATTGGTGCTGCGGTTGAGTCCACCACATAGGCCAGCATTTCACGCGATACTTTATATTTATCGGTAATACGCTTCATGGTTTCGCCCACTGTTAGCGCATTTAAATAGTCATCAACAAAGATCACTATGCCTAAAAAGCAGGTCATCAGCAGCGAAGATTTACGGCCCTTAGCCACATTTTGCGCCGCCCGGCCAAACGCAAAGGCACCGCCGGTATGCACCAGCAAGGCGATTAACGAGCCAAAGCCACCACACACCAGTATCAGCCAGCCGATGGTTTCATCCTGCATAACCCGTAACGAGGTTTCAGCCATATTGGTAAGAGCACCGGCAGGTGACAGCAACAGCAAACCGGCAATAGCACCCATTACCAGCGCTAAAATTGGCCGTTTTAACCAGATAGCGATGGCCAATACGACGATAGGCGGAATTAAGCTAATAGCAGAAGGGGTAATAGCGGCCGCTTCGGCCGCCGCTGCAACAGGTTCGGTGAGACTCTCAACCAGGGTATCTGCTGACATCATTTATTATTCTCTATAAAAAAATCCGGCTGGCCGGACAAAAGTTAAGTGAACCGTTGCAGCAGATAACCCAACCCAACGGAGCGGTTCCTTGCATTTATCAGCCGCTGCTGCGCTTAAAACTGAAGCACTAAACACCAGACTTTACTGCATAAATACGCAGTGCAAGCGTATAGTCAGGCAGTTGCCGAAATACCGCGCAATCATAGCAAAAAATAGTTTTTCTACAAATGGAATCTTTGTGCTGCGCCCAAGCCGTGCTGCGGCTGGCGGCCCTTTGCCGGGATAAAAAAACCGGGCTGTTTAGCCCGGTTTTTAATACTACTTATCTGGTTAAAGCGCGGCTATCTCCGCCTGCTGCGCCTGCAGTTTGGCGACGGCCTGCTCCAGTTCAGCTTGCTTGGCACGCTCTTTTTCCAGCACCGCTTCAGGGGCCTTAGCTACAAAGCCTTCGTTGCTAAGCTTGCCTGTTACACGCGCCAGTTCCTGCTGGGTTTTTTCCAGCTGTTTGGCAATGCGGCTTAGCTCGGCGTCTTTGTCGATTAAACCCGCCATCGGGATCAGTAAATCCATGCTGCCAATTAACTGGGCGGCACAGGTTGGCGCCTGCTCATCAGCGGCCAGCACGGTAATGCTGTCCAGCTTGGCCAGGTTCATCAAAAAGCTTTCGTTGTCGCTTAAGCGGCGCTGCTCGTCGCTGTTTACATTGCGTAGCAGTATGCTCAGCGGTTTGCTTGGTGCTATGTTCATTTCGCCGCGGACGTTACGAATGGCGGTGATCACCGCTTTTAACCATTCAAGATCGGCAGTGGCAGTGTCGTCAATCAGGCTGTCATCTGTTTGCGGGTAAGCTTGCAGCATAATGCTGTCAGCTTCGATCTGCGCCAGCGGTTTTACCGATTGCCAGATGGTTTCGGTAATAAACGGCATGATCGGATGCATTAAACGCAGCAGGCTTTCCAGCACGGTTACCAGAGTATGACGGGTAGCACGTTGCTGGGCGTCATTACCTTTAAATAACACCGGTTTGGTCAGTTCTAGATACCAGTCACAGAACTGGTTCCAGGTAAATTCGTACAAGGCGGCAGCGGCTAAATCAAAACGGTAGGTATCGAAGTAGTGCCGTACTTGCTTAACCGTGTGTTGGTACTGTGCCAGTATCCACTTATCGGCCAGCGATAACTGCATGTCGCCGCCATTAAAGCCGCAATCTTGCTGTTCAGTGTTCATCAGCACATAACGGCTGGCGTTCCACAGTTTATTACAGAAGTTACGGTAACCCTCTAAACGCTTCATATCCCAATTGATATCACGGCCGGTAGACGCCAGGGCGGCCAGGGTAAAGCGCAATGCATCGGTACCACTGGCGGTAATGCCTTCCGGGAATTGTTTGCGGGTACGCTCAGCAATTTTCTCTGCATCTTTGGGTTGCATCATATTGCTGGTGCGTTTGCTTAGCAACTCGTCCAGTGTTATGCCGTCAATCATATCCAGCGGGTCTATAACATTACCCTTGGATTTAGACATCTTGTCGCCGTTTTCATCGCGGATCAGGCCGGTGACATAAACGGTTTTAAAAGGTACCTGCGGCTTGCCGTCTTTATCTTTAATAAAGTGCATTGTCATCATGATCATCCGGGCTACCCAGAAGAAAATAATGTCAAAACCGGTTACCAGTGCATCTGTCGGGTGGAAGGTGCGCAGCTCTGGCGTGTCTTGCGGCCAGCCTAAGGTTGAAAAGGTCCACAATGCTGAGCTGAACCAGGTGTCCAGTACGTCGTTATCACGGCTTAAACTGACAGTGTCAGCCAGCTGGTGTTTAGCGCGTACTTCGGCTTCGCTGCGGCCAACATACACTTTACCGTCGGCATCATACCAAGCCGGAATACGGTGGCCCCACCATAACTGGCGCGATATACACCAGTCCTGAATATCGCGCATCCAGCTGTAGTACATGTTTTCGTACTGCTTGGGCACAAATTCGATCTGGCCGCTTTCTACTGCTTCTACTGCTGTTTTCGCCAGCGGCGCAACGCGCACATACCATTGGTCTGTCAGCAAGGGCTCTATTACCACGCCACTGCGGTCACCATAGGGCAGGGTGTTGTTGTGAACTTCCACCTTATCTAATAAACCGGCCGCGTCGAAGGCGGCAACGATGGCTTTACGCGCCGCGTAGCGGTCCAGGCCCTGATATTCAGCTGGTATGGCTGCGCTCACGGCAGTATTGGCTTCGCCGTTAGTGAAGAAACATTCACCTTCTGTGCGGATGGTGGCATCGGGCGTCATAATGTTGATCATCGGCAATTGCTGACGTTTACCGACTTCGTAGTCGTTAAAGTCGTGTGCCGGGGTAATTTTGACGCAGCCGGTGCCTTTTTCCATATCGGCGTGGTCATCGGCCACAATTGGAATACGGCGGTTGACCAACGGCAGCAGTATTTCTTTGCCAATTAATGCCTGATAGCGCTCATCTTTCGGGTTAACGGCCACGCCGGTATCGCCAAGCATGGTTTCCGGCCGGGTGGTGGCCACAACCAGATAATTTTTACCCTCTGCGGTAACGGCACCGTCGGCCAGCGGATAACGCAAATGCCACATCTGGCCTTTTTGTTCTTTGTTTTCTACTTCCAGATCAGAAATAGCCGTGTGTAGTTTAGGGTCCCAGTTAACCAGACGCTTACCGCGGTAGATCAGGTCGTCCTCGTACAAACGGACAAACACTTCCTGTACGGCGTCAGACAAGCCTTCGTCCATGGTAAAGCGCTCTCGCTGCCAATCTACCGAGTTACCCAAGCGGCGCATTTGCGCACTGATATTGCCGCCGGACTCAGCTTTCCACTGCCAGACTTTTTCAATAAAAGCATCACGGCCCAGCGCATGGCGCACGGGTTGGCCTTCAGCAGCCAGTTTACGCTCTACTACCATCTGGGTGGCGATACCCGCGTGGTCCGTACCTGCCTGCCACAGGGTGTTTTTGCCCTGCATCCGTTGATAACGGATCAAGGCATCCATAATGGTTTGCTGAAAGGCATGGCCCATATGCAGGCTGCCGGTGACATTTGGCGGTGGGATCATAATGCAGTAGCTGCCCTGGCTGGTGTTGCCGCTGGGTTTAAAATAGCCTTTGCTGTCCCAGGCCTGATACATGGCCTGCTCTATTGCGGTAGGGTTAAACGTTTTTTCCATGATAGTACCTGTAGCTCAGCTGGCAGTAACGGTTTGTGGGTTAATGCCTAACTGACGATATTGCTTAAAACGGTCCCGCGCCTGGGCTTTTTCAGTCTCGGCAGCGGGAACAAATTCGATAACCTGGGCAAACCGGCTGACAAAAGCCGGTACTTCACAGGAAAGGTTAATCAGCACAGCGCGGTTTTGCCGCGGTGCTTGCCAGCTTATCTCGACCGGCGCGCCATATTTCGGGCCTTCACCGCTTAAGTTATGTGGCACAAAACGCCCGGCATCAAACTGCCAAAGCAGTTCGTCAAAGGCTTCTGCCTGCTGTTGGCCGGCAGTATAAACGAAAACCCGTTGCTTGGCGCGGTACAAGTCGGCACAGAGGCGGCAGGCTAAAGCAAAATGAGCTGGCACAGTGCTCAGCTCATCTTGTTGGCTTTCATTTAGCAGATAGAAGCTAACTTGCATCAATGATCCTGTTGTTGGCCAACCCGGTTAATTAAAAACTGGGTTAACAGCGGCACTGGCCGGCCAGTAGAGCCTTTGTCTTTACCACCACTGCGCCAGGCGGTACCGGCAATATCCAGGTGCGCCCAGTTGTATTTGCGGGTAAAGCGGGACAAGAAACAGGCAGCGGTAATAGTACCGGCAGCACGGCCACCTAAGTTGCTGAAATCAGCAAAGGGGCTTTCCAGTTGATCCTGATAATCATCCCACAGCGGCAGGCGCCAGGCGCGATCGCCGCTTTGCTCAGAGGCATTAAGTATTTCGTGTGCCAGTGGGTTGTGGTTGCTCAGTAAGCCGGTAGCGTGTTTACCCAGCGCTACCACACAGGCTCCGGTTAACGTGGCGACATCTATTACCAGCTCGGGGTCAAAGCGCTCTACATAGGTTAGCGCATCGCATAACACTAAGCGGCCTTCAGCGTCGGTATTAAGTACTTCCACCGTCTGGCCAGACATCGTGGTTAAAATGTCACCCGGCCGGTAGGCATTGGCATCGGGCATGTTTTCCGCCGCCGCTAACACGCCTATCACGTTAATCGGCAGGTTTAAATGTACCAGCGCATGCATGGTGCCAAATACAGAGGCGGCGCCGCACATGTCGTATTTCATTTCATCCATACCATCGCCTGGCTTTAAGCTGATGCCGCCAGAGTCGAACGTCAGGCCTTTACCCACCAGCACCACGGGCGCGCTGTCGTTACCGGCGCCGTTATAGCGGATCACGGCCATACGTGGGCCATTTACCGAGCCACGGCCCACGGCCAGATAAGAGTTCATCGCCAGCTTGGCCATGTCGTCCGGCGTTAGCACTTCTACCGCGATTTTTGCGCTGCTTTCGGCCAGCAACTGGGCTTGTTCAGCCAGGTATTGCGGCGTACAGATATTCGGTGGCAAATTACCGACGTCTTTACACTGTTTAACACCGGCGGCGATGGCTAAGCCATGCTCTACCGCTTTTTCGCCGATGGTTAAATCACGCCGTGTTGGTACATTAAACACAATTTTGCGCAGCGGCCGGCGGGTTTCGTCTTTTTTGCTTTTTAAACGGTCAAACACATACAGGCTGTCCTGCGTGGTTTCTACTGCGTGGCGTACTTTCCAGTAGGTATCACGGCCTTTTACGTGCAATTCAGATAAAAAGCATACCGCTTCCATTGAGCCGGTTTCATTCAGGGTGCTGATGGTTTTAGCAATAATTTGCCGGTACTGGCGTTCATCCAGTTCTCGCTCTTTACCACAACCGACCAATAGTACACGTTCGCTTAATACGTTAGGCACATGGTGCAGCAGCAACATCTGGCCGGGTTTGCCTTCCAGATCACCACGGCGCAGCAGATTGCTGATATAACCTTCGCTGATTTTATCCAGTTGCTCGGCAACAGCGGAAAGACGACGTGGCTCGTACACACCAACAACAATGCATGCGCTGCGTTGTTTTTCCGGACTTCCGCTTTTTACGCTGAACTCCATACTAACTCCTGATTCTAATAGACTGTGCTAACATAACGGGCACATTATTGGCAGAATTCTACCGTGAAATTATAAAAAAGCTCGGTTTTCTCTGCTGTTTGGTCGATAATAATTGCTATAAATATCAAGTTTACTGAAAAATCGCCAGGGTTCCAGCAAAAAGGCAGGTTTTTAGGGGGCGTGTTGATTATTTTTCGTTACCTGTTAGCTGAGGTATTTAAATCTCAGCTGGCGGTATTTATCATTCTGATGACCATCATTATCAGCCAGCGCTTTGTAAAAATTCTGGCCGATGCCTCTGAAGGCGAAGTGCCGGGTCAGCTGGTTATGAGCATAGTGGCGCTTAAGTTGCCGCAACTTGCCGTTATTATACTGCCACTCAGTGCCTTTATTGGTATTTTGGTGGCTTACGGCCGGGTATATGCCGACAGCGAAATGACGGTACTGCATGCAACCGGCGTAAGTGAATGGTATGTCACGCGCATCACACTGATGCTGTCACTGCTGCTGGCTATTGCGGCCGGTAGCGTAACCCTGTATTTAAGCCCCTGGGCAACAGAGCGCGAATATCAGGTGCTGGAGAAAGCCGATGCCAGTGCCGGTTTAATGTCGGTGGTGCCGGGGCGTTTTCAGCATACCTCCAATGAAAAAGCGGTAATTTTTGTGCATGACGTAGGCCGTGGCAATGAAGCCGGCCGTTTAAATAAGGTGTTTGTGGCTCAAACCAGTGGTAGCGGCAGCGAGGCTAATACCGCAGTGGTTTATGCGCAAGGCGGTATAGTGCGCGAAGATGCCAGCGGGGCGCAAAGCCTGCAGTTGGATCAGGGCCGCCGCTATGCCGGAGATGTCAGCTCGCCGGCATTTGAAATCACTGAGTTTGAACAATATCAAATCCAGATCCGTGAGCAGGAAGTCGAGCAGCGCCGGCGTAAGCTCGGTAGCGTGCCAACCCATGAATTGATGCTGCTGGACAGCAATGAAGCCGTAGCCGAGTGGCACTGGCGTATTGCTATCCCGTTGTCTATTCCGCTGTTAACGCTGATAGCTGTACCACTAAGCCGGGTTAATCCGCGCCAGGGTAAATTTGGCCGCCTGTTGCCGGCCTTGTTGCTGTATCTGGGTTACTATTCGCTGTTAATTATTGCCCGTTCCGCACTGGAAGACGGTAAAATTCCGGCCCAGTGGGGCATGTGGTGGCTGCATGGCAGCGCCTTGTTATTAGGTTGCATGTTGATTATGCGTAACAGACGCAGCGCCAACCGATTGCATGCCTGGCTGGCAGGCAGAGACTAGCATGTTAAAAATTATTGATGTCTATATCGGCAAAACCATACTAAGCACCTCGATGCTGACTTTAAGCGTGTTGCTGGTGATCTCGGCGATGTTTAAGTTTATTGATCAGATGCGTTCGGTCGGCCGTGGCTACTACGATATGGTGCACGCTGCCTTGTTTACGCTTTACAGCGTACCTGGTGATTTAGTCACCTTCTTTCCGATGGCGGCGCTGATAGGGGGCCTGATAGGCCTGGGTATGCTGGCCAGCAGCAGCGAACTGGTCGTGATGCAGGCGGCAGGCTTATCCAGGCTGAACATAATCAGCTCAGTAATGAAAACCGCGCTGGTAATGATGCTGCTAATGATGGCAGTGGCTGAGTGGGGCGCACCGGTAAGTGATAAAGCCGCCCGTGAGCTGCGCACTAAAGCCATATCTGACGGTAGTTTGTTTGCTGCCCAGCAAGGCGTATGGGCTAAAGACGGCGATCGCTTTGTCAATATCCGCAAGGTAGACGATTTTGGTAATTTAACTGATCTGGTGATCTATCAGTTTGACGATCAGCTGCAGCTGCAATCGGTGTTAAGTGCTGACACCGCAATATACAGTGGCGGTGCCTGGCAGTTGCAGCAGGTTACCCAGCTTAACTTCACGCTGGAACGGATTGGTAAACAACAGTGGCCGCAATTGCGCTGGGCCTCGTCATTGACGCCGGATAAACTTGGCGTCGTCACCATCAAACCCGAAATGCTGTCGCTGCGCGGCTTAACCGACTATGTCGATTATCTGCAGCAAAATGCCCAGGATACCAGCCGTTATCAGCTGGCGTTCTGGCGCAAAGCGCTGCAGCCGGTCACTATTATTGCCATGTTACTGATGGCGCTGTCGTTTATATTCGGCCCGTTGCGTAGTGTTACCATGGCCGCCAGGGTGCTAATGGGTATTTTAACCGGCTTTGGTTTCTACATGGCCAATGAAGTATTCGGCCCTATGGCGCTGGTGTATCAGTTGCCGCCACTGGCTGGCGCCTTATTACCCAGCCTGCTGTTTATTGGCTTATCCGCCTACTTTATGCGCAAAAAAGTGTAAGGCAGCTACTGCGCTGCCTTATGTAAATTAAGCTGCCGGCTTTGCTCTTTAGTGAGTACCACAACCTGAGTGCCGCTTAGCTGGTCTTGCAGTGCCAGGCCTTTGCCCCAACGCAGCCACAGCCACAGGTTGCCAATTCCAAGCAGCGCCGTTACTGCGCGCAGCAACGCCTGTTTAACGCTTACCGGAGTATTATCCTGGCTAACCAGCAGCATACGCCAGGCGCGCATGCCCAGGGTTTGCCCACCTTTGCACCAGAAGTACAGATAAAACCAAAAAAAGCAGCCAGCAGAATACAGCTGAAACCAGATCTTATGCTGGCTAACCACATCGGCATAGTCGGTGTAACCGGCCAGTGAAATCAGCCCCAGCTGGCTTAGCAAAGCAATAGCCGCCATAGCCAACCCCATCGCCAGCATCCACAGTGCCGCCAAAATTAACCAGTCGTACATCAGTGCCGCCAAACGGCGTATCAGGCCCGCGCGGGGTGCATCAGCAAACATAAACAAATCCAGCTAGTAAAAACCGCGCAAGTGTAGCATGCAGCCTGGTTTTTTCGAAGCTGCTGTAATTTTGCGCCACTAAAAGCCAATAAATTGTTTCCTGTGCATTCCTGGAAGACTAGGTTAACTGATGAGCAGCGATTCTGCAGTGGCCACTCAATGTATTATTCCCATGCAATCCCCGATCTGAAATCACTCGCCGATGGCTTAGTTATTTATGAGATTTTCATTAGCATCATACTTTTTCGTACTAATTCGTTCTCCCAGGTCATCATAATCAACCGTCATGCGAAAGTAGCCATAGGCTGGGTCTATTACCTTCTCCCCTTTTTTATTGAAAGAGGAGATCACAGTTGCTTCTCCCCAGGCATTATGAATATAACGAACCTCATGAACTCCAGAATTATTGTTAACGGCTTGTCCTTTGGCATCGTAATATCGTTCAATGAATCCATGAACAGCGCCTGATTCCTGATCGCGCCAGTCCATTTCGTATGCCCACCTGGCATAACCATGGCCGCCTATATCATAGAAAGGTTTGCGGTTAACCAACTTACCTTCGGTGTCAAGAAACCACCACCCTAACTCATTGCCATACTGATCAAAATCAAATACTACTTCGGCGTACCCCGCCGCTTTATGCAGCTCCTTTTTATGAGTTTCTGGATGAATATGGGTAATGCTGTACAACAAACCTAAGCTATCGAGCTTGATCAAAGTGGTTTCAAAGGGAAAATACTCAGTTAATATCTGACGTTCTCCATTCTTCTTAAATTGTTGTTGAATAAAAGACGATTCATCAATTTTTTCAAAGGAAAATTCATAGGTGCCTAATCCAGTTTCAATGCGCTTATTGGTGCTGTCATAAAGAAATAATTTTGTTTTATTGCCCTGACTGTCTAACTGAAATTCCTCTTTGTGGATCTGGCCCCCCTTATAATAATGACGCTGCAGCACACTTTTTTCGCCCTTTGTATCGAAGTAGGTCCGCACTAATTTCTCAGGTGAATAGTTGTACTTCACTTTGTGGGTACCAAAATATGCATTGTTACTTGGGTTGGGCCCCCGGAAAAATGAAATCTCAACAATACGCTGCTGCTCATCATAAGCCACTGTGTAATGAGGCATTTCAGAAGCCTTTTCTGCCGAAATACGGCCCATCGGCATATACTCGATGTACGGCGATATAATGCCGGGCAACTTAGCGAAAGTTGCCATAGAATTTTGCTGCGGCACTGGCTGCAGTAGGACCGGATTATCCGCATAACAGATGGCCGCCGACAAAGCTGCCACGATAACCAATACTGCTATAAATATATTTTTTATATACAAAAACATTTAATCGTCCCCCTTAATTCTCTGTAGCAGCCCAGGTACAACTGGCTGACTACTTTTAATATGTGATCTTGTGTGACCTTGCCTGGTTGTGACTAAAGGAACCTTCTTTGGGACCAGCGTGGCGAACCTTCGCAGGCAACTACAGCTTTTTTCCGTCAGTGCCAAACTTATTGATGCCAGTTCTCTGCCCCTTTTGATCATAATCAAATCGAATGACCGCCGCTTTGTCGTATTGGCTCATCACGGGTTGACCGGCAAGATCCAGGAAATGCAGTTCGGTCAGGAAACCGCCTGCATCGTAAAAATAGCGAATTTGGCTATAACCATCAGGGTGCAAAGTGGGTGCTCCTGCTTGGTCGACAAAGGACTGAGAAGTTAAATTTAAACCTTGTTTATCCCACACATAAACAATTTTGGCGTACTTCGAGTTGCCATTGACTGGTTTTTTTTCGGAATCGTATAACGAGAACTCAATGATGTTGCCGTATACATCGTTTTTAATTTCCATCTGTGCCGAACCTGACCAATGCATCGCAGGGCCGCCGGCTTTATCAAAAAATGAGATTTTTTTCGCCCCACCAGGCAGATTTTCCTGAATTTCACCGGCCGTATTGGATGGACCTATCGCCGGTAGTCCCTTGTCGTCATAAATTTCCCAATGGGAAAATAGTCCCTCAGCATTATAAAAATAGGCGTATTGCGATGCGCCGGATTTGGAAGCCAACAGTTTTAGATCCGCATCAAGATTTTGCATCAGTCGCAAATGGCCTTCACTGTCATACACCAGTCGGATACGCTGAAATTCAAAACCGGGTCGATGGACTTTTAACTCAGCCGTTTGAGAAAAGCGTTCTTCAATAACACTGCCGTCGAATTGATGTTGCCAACGGTAATAGGCGATCCCCCAACTATTCTCAACGGGTTTTCCGGTACGGTCGAGAAATTCCATTTTAAGATAACGACCTCGATGGTCTTTATGATAAATTTTTTGCCACACCTGGCCCCAACCCGTCACCTGATTGCCGGATTGATTGTAAAATTCATGCACTTCCCTTTGGTCCTGATACCGTATTTTGGTGTGCACTGCATGCACGTACATTGCATCAAAGAAGTGGCCTAAGGTCTTAAATTTGGTGCCTTGCCGCGTTTGAATATCGACTATGCGGTTTTGTTCATCATACCCAACCTGTATATGAACACGCTTTAGCGCGTCTTCTTTGGTTAGCGGTGTTGCAAATTTATAGGGTTGAACCGGCGACTCCCAAAACGGAAACTCTGCAAAATAAGCGGTACGATAAATGTCACTCCGAGCATGTAAAGAAACGAACATTAAAAAAAACAGTAAGAAACGCATAAGGAATTACCCCATATAATATTGGTTTAAGTTACAGCTGCTGTTACGCGATCAGACGACTGAAATGGCAACGGGAAGCGACAACAATACGGATTCAAAAGGGGTAGAACGTCCTAAAATGTCATTTTGTACGTCCATTTACACGATATCGGACTCGCCCATACCTAAGTCTGACTTGAAATCCTCACCAGTGATGGAATAGTCTTCATACCATAATGTAGATACACTAGGCCCGGTGCTAAATATCTTAATTCGCTCGGGTCAACAACAGAACATCAAACCAAATGCAGCTCATCATTCCCGGCTTACAAGCCATGATTGCCTTCCAGTGTATGCTTTTCGCGCTTTACCTGATCCATGATCGGAAACTGGCGGTCATGGCAAACCGTATTAACCTTGCGCTGCTGTTGGTATTGGCCACACATATGATATTCAACCTGGTGAATCAGCAACTGATGCCCGGACGGTTGCCTGAGTTAACATTTGGCTTTGGTATGTTTTACGGCCCCTTGATTTTTTTATATGTGCGCTCACTTATTTATAAAGACTTTGTCTGGAACGCTTTGCACTGGGCGCATTTCCTGCCAGGGATCATGTTATGGTTGGTGCCGTTTTGGAAGCAGCCATCCACTCTATTTTGTGCATCTTTGATTTTTTCGACGATGGGCGTTTATCTGGCACTTTCGTATTTTAGCCTTTGGCGTTTCCAGCGCGTGGTGCTCCACACGCAATCTGCAACAGAAAGCATCGCGATGAAATGGGTCAGTAAAGTCTTGTTACTCAATGCGTCATGCCTGCTGTTTAATATTGTTAGCTTAAACCGGAATGCCATAACAAATGTGGGACACTATTCAATCGGAAGTAGTGATATGTTAGGTGAGTGGGCTGAGATAAGTATATTTTTGACCCTGCTGATCATGGTTAACGCCTTCATATTTAAAGGCTTGTTACAACCTACACTATTTGCAGGAATTACACTGGAAGATGAAGCTATCACCCAACAGATCATTAGTGTGCCGCCCATCGCTGAAATTGACAGCGAACGTCAACAGCAAATCAAGCAGGCGCTATTGTCCCATATGATGCTGAATAAGCCCTTTCTGGAACCATTGTTTAGCCTACAAAGTCTGGGCAGACAATTAGGTGAACCTCCACGTTATATATCGCAAGTGATTAACGGGCATTTGCAGATGAATTTTTCCGATTTTGTGAATAGTTACCGCATAAACGAAGTGAAACATTACCTGCAGGATCCACTCGAGAGCAGAACTATTCTGGATATTATTTATGCGTGCGGGTTTAGCACAAAATCGAATTTTAATCGTGCCTTTAAATTACATGAAGGGATCACACCCAGTGAATATCGTCGCTCACAGCATCAGATAAGCGCCAGCGTTGACTAACATACGCTTAGCCTACGACTGTAAGGGAAATTTCCATTGACGACTTTCCTCCGACACTGCATCGAGAATGAACTATTTTTGCATAAACACAGCATTTAGCGCTACTGACAAAACATCACCAAGACCAGACTGGCTGGGATCATTTCTTACCTGCAACACGATCTCAAACCCTTCGTCGCTATCCGCGACATTTTTTCCCACTTAGTAAACCAGCCTCAGTAGATATACAACCATCACTTTTCACTCCAGCCACATCAACCAACCGGAACCAATAACGCTGAAAATTTGCGCAATTGATTGGTGCAATTGATTTCTTGCTTGCAGAGCTGTCGAAGCTTTGTATAATGCCAGCTGTTTACTTCAATAAAATCCTCTCAGTGCCTGGGTGGCGAAATCGGTAGACGCAGCGGATTCAAAATCCGCCGGGGGAAACTCCGTGTCGGTTCGAGTCCGACCCTAGGCACCAATATGCTCAGTAAGTTAGCACTCTGTTCCAAACCAATTTATCGTAGATTTAAAGTTGTCTTGCTAAGCACTTTGCAGCATTTGCCGTTTAATCTGGCCTTTGCCAATGGCTGAAAATAATTCGGTACCTAATGTTTTAAGTGCGCTAAAACAACACCTGAAAAATAGCGGGTAAATTCTGCGAAATACTTGTCGATCTTCTTATTCTCCATCCGACTAAGTACTGTGAATCAATCACTGCTACCTTTACTGCAGCATCAACTGGCTGTGGAAGGGTATTGCCAATTTTTAGGAGCAAGACAATGAAATCTAACCCGGTAGTGCACTTTGAAATTTACGTAGAAAACATGCAGCGCGCCAAAGCGTTTTATCAGGCGCTGTTTGATATCAAGTTGGAACCTATGCCATCACCGACGCCGGAGGTTGAGATGGACATGTGGTTCTTCCCGATGGATAAAGAAAACGGCATGAGTTACTACGGCGCTGGCGGTAGCCTGGTGAAGATGGCCGGTTTTACGCCGGGCGGTGGTGGCACTTTGGTGTATTTTGGCTGCGAGGATTGTGCGGTGCAGGCTGAGCGCGCAGTAGCCAATGGCGGCAGTATAAAGCAGGCAAAAATGTCGATTGGCGAACATGGTTTTTGCGCTGTGGTGCGCGACTCTGAGGGCAATTTAATTGGCCTGCATTCAATGAGCTAACTGCAGTGCCGGTTTAGCTATTGTGCCTGAAGCCAGGCGGTGCAACTATGTTTCTTTAACTTGTCAGCAGGGGATAAGGTGAAAAATCGCATACCACTGCAAGATGCTGAGCAACGGTCTGGTTTGGCGGTTGATAACCGGCGCCGTGATTTACTGAAATTGCTGGCGGGCAGCAGCCTGATATTAGGCCCGCTGTTTGGCGCTAAACTGGCTTTTGCCGCTGGCGGTATTAAACCGGGTATACAGCTTTATACGGTACGGCAATTAATGCAGCAGGACCTAGCCGGCACGTTGCGGCTATTAGCCGGTTTAGGTTATCAGGAAGTGGAATTTGCCGGTTTGTTCGAACATTCTGCCACTGCAGTAGCGGCCTGGCTGGCTGAATATGGCTTATCTGCTCCGGCAGGGCATGTGATGTTACAGCCGATGCTGGCAGACACCAATCGGGTGTTAGATGAAGCCCTGGCGCTCGGGCATCGTTATCTGGTTATGCCGTATTTATTCGAACATGAACGCAATGACGGCTTGCGCAGTTACCAGCTACTGGCAGAGCAACTAAACCGTGTAGGCGAGCATTGCCAGGCCGTCGGATTGCAGTTGGCGTACCATAACCATGATTTTGAGTTTGCCATGCTTGATAGCACTACGCCTTATCAGATATTGCTGGCGCAAACCGATGCAACATTAGTAAAAATGGAAATAGATTTGTATTGGGCCGCGAAAATGCAGGTAGATGTGGCGGCGCTTTTTAAACGGTTTCCCGGGCGCTTTCCGCTGTGGCATGTCAAAGATATGGCCGCTGATGGAAATTTTGCCGATCTTGCTACTGGCCGCATCGATTTTTCTGCGCTGGTTAAGGTCGCTGGTGTTGCTGGCTTACAACATGCTTTTGTTGAACGCGACACTAGCGATAATTTAGATCTAACCCTGCAGCAGGGCATTCGCGGATTTAAACAAATCTTCATTTAGCGACTGGGTAACCAGGCTCTGTCAGCCGCGCTTTGCGCTCGCCAGTCATAATTTATGACTTTAGCTCATCAATTAATGAAATAATATCATTTTTATTCATGCAGCCACAGCTGTATAACTAACGCATGGCTTAAAGTCTAGACGTCTAGAAGTTTTAGGTGGCAAGTTAGCGAATGGGGCAGCACAGCATGAAGAACACCGATTTCACTTTTACAATTAAACGTATTCGGTTTGATGAACATTATCAGCCGGCAGACAGTACGCGTATTACCACCAATTTTGCCAATTTGGCGCGGGGTGAGTACCGCCAGCAGAATTTACGTAACGCGTTAAACATGATTAACAACAGGTTTAATGCGTTAGCGCAATGGGATAACCCTAAGGGCGATCGCTACTCTGTCGAGCTGGACATAGTGTCGGTAGATGTCGATATTGACGGCAATGGCGCAAGCTTCCCATCGATTGAAGTGTTAAAAACCCACATTGTTGACCATAAAACTAACGAGCGCATCGAAGGCATAGTAGGCAATAATTTTTCGTCTTATGTGCGCGATTATGACTTTAGCGTTCTGCTGCTGGAGCATAATAAACAGCAAGCGCAATTTAGCATTCCGGAGAATTTTGGCGAGCTGCATGGCAAGTTGTTTAAATATTTTATCAATTCAAATGCTTACAAACAGCATTTTAGCAAGCCGCCGGTTATCTGCCTGAGTGTGTCAGATAACAAAACCTATCAGCGCACGGAAAACCAGCACCCAATTTTGGGCGTGGAATATCTGGCAAACGAGTCGTCGTTAACCGAGCAGTATTTTAAGAAAATGGGCCTGCAGGTGCGCTATTTTATGCCGCCAAACAGTGTAGCGCCGTTGGCATTCCATTTTGTTGGTGACCTACTTAATGACTACACCAACCTGGAGCTGATTGGCACCATCAGCACCATGGAAACCTTTCAAAAGATTTACCGGCCGGAGATATACAACGCCAATGCGGTGGCCGGCAAACGCTATAAACCGGATTTAAAAAATCAGGATCATTCTATTACGCAAATTGTGTATGACCGCGAAGAGCGCAGTAAGTTAGCCATAGCCCAGGGCAGGTTTGCTGAAGAGCACTTTATTAAACCGCACCGCGCTACGCTGGAGCAATGGTCGGCTAACTACGCTTAATTAATCAGTCGGATAACAGCATTTATGAACAAGCATTTACTACAAAAAACGCTATTACCTACCTCAACCGCCGGCAGTTTACCTAAACCCAGCTGGCTGGCAGAGCCTGAGACACTGTGGTCGCCGTGGAAACTGCAGGGTGACGAACTGTCTGATGGTAAGCAGGATGCGCTGCGGCTGTCATTGCAGCAGCAACAGCTGGCCGGCATTGATATTGTCAGTGACGGCGAGCAAACACGGCAACACTTTGTCACCACCTTTATCGAGCATTTAAGCGGGGTTGATTTTGCCCGGCGTGAAACGGTCAGAATCCGTAACCGCTATGACGCCAGTGTGCCAACTGTAGTGGGGCCGGTGTCGCGACCCAGGCCGGTGTTTGTAGAAGATGCTAAGTTTTTACGCGCGCAAACCAGCCAGCCGATTAAATGGGCATTGCCGGGGCCGATGACGATGATCGACACGCTGTATGATGATCACTATAAAAGCCGCGAACAGCTGGCGTGGGAGTTTGCCAAAATATTAAACCAGGAAGCCAAAGACTTAGAGGCCGCCGGTGTGGATATTATTCAGTTTGATGAGCCGGCCTTTAATGTGTTTTTCGATGAGGTAAATGAGTGGGGCATTAAGTGTTTAGAGCGCGCTATCGAAGGGCTTAACTGCGAAACGGCCGTGCATATTTGTTATGGCTATGGCATTAAAGCCAATACCGACTGGAAAAAAACCTTGGGCTCCGAGTGGCGGCAATATGAAGAAATATTCCCTAAACTGCAACAATCCAATATCGATATTATTTCCTTAGAGTGCCATAACTCGCGGGTGCCGCTAGAGCTACTGCAGCTTATCCGCGGCAAAAAAGTGATGGTCGGTGCCATTGATGTGGCAACTGACAGCATAGAAACGCCGGAACAAGTGGCGGCGACACTTAGACAAGCGCTGAAGTATGTCGATGCTGATAAGCTTTACCCCTGCACCAACTGTGGCATGGCACCGTTATCCCGTCAGGTGGCAACAGGTAAGCTGAATGCCTTAGCGGCAGGGACCGAGATAGTGCGCCAAGAGCTGCTTGGCAACTCATTACGATAGACAGAACCGGTTTGCTCTAAATCAACCGTTGCAGGCCGGGCTATTAAGACCCTAAGCTTACAACACCAGCTGGGCCAGCATACGCAGACCGGTTATCAGCAACACTACGGCAAAGACCTGCTTTAGTTTGGCTGCATTTAGTTTTGTCGCCAGTGATGCCCCAACCGGGGCAAACAATACCGTTAGCGGCACTATACAGCTAAAGCCAATTATATTTACCAAACCAAAGGTGCCTGCGGGCGCATCAGCTGGCGTGCTGCCCAGCACTAACATCGTCAGTGCAGCCGGCAGCGAAATAAGCAAGCCAATGGCGGAGGCCGTGCCAACGGCCTTGTGGGCCGGGTAGTTACACAGGGTAAGCATTGGTACCGACAACGTGCCACCGCCAATACCGACCATAGCGCTAAAAAAGCCAATTGATGTGCCCATAGCGGTTTGTCCGGCTGTGCCTGGCAGTTGTTGCAACAAAGCCGATTTGCCGGTTCTGAACAGCATGTTCAGTGCAGATAAAATAGCTATTACAGCAAACATCAGCGTAAGTACGCTGCCATCAACACGGGTAACTAACCAGCTACCAGCCAATACACCCAGCAAAATAAATACCGCCCAGCGCTTTAGCAAAACAACATCGACATTACCTTTTTTGCTGTGCGAACGAATAGAGCTGACCGAGGTTGGCACTATGGTGGCCAAAGAGGTGGCGGTGGCAATCAACATTGCCGACTCTGCTGAGACGCCAAAACTCTGAAACAGAAAAAACAGCACCGGCACTATGACGATACCGCCGCCAACGCCAAGTAAGCCGGCTAAAATGCCTGCAAATACGCCGGTGGCCACCAGGGCTAATAAGGTAGCAATATTACTGCTGATAAATTCGATAATACTCATTAACGACTGCTTCTGTGCGTAATGGCCGGCCAGCGCCGGAACCAGGATAAATGTGCTATGCAGCATACCAGTATTGGCATGCCGGGGCAGTAGTTTTTGACAGAAATTAAAGCGAAATCAAAGCAGTAACGTCGGTTTGTCCGCCTGCGCTGTTAGCTGGTATTGCTGCACTGCTTTTAGGCTATTTTTCTCGCGCTCATGCTCTTCACGGTTGCGGTGGGCTTGTTCCAGTAAGCCTTGCAGGGCTTTGTCGAGCTTATTCAGCTTGGCATCTATAGCCACTATTTGGCCATCGCGCTGCGGGCTTTGCGGTTGTTGTTGCAGCGCGGCTTTTTCGGCCTGCGCTTCTTCTATTTTGGCTTTTATCTCATCAAGCTTTTGCTTATCCAGGCCAATGCGGTTTGCCAGCATTTGATCCATCAGCTGGGTTAAAAAGGCCTGTTGCTGCTTGCTGGTTTCATCCTGTTGCTGCGGCGCGTGCTGAGTTGCCGGCTTTGCCGTTGTCGTTGTTATAGCGGCAAAGTCTTGCCGCTGGGTGCCGGTATTGGCAGCGTCAGCTGCGGGTGTTAACAGCTGATACTGCAGTTGCACGTTAGTCATACCAAGGCCTGATGTGTTCATAAGGTACTCTTTGCTTTAAGTAGAATAGTTGCCTGTACCTAAATAAAGCAGAAACTGTGCCAGAGCTTATTGCCTGACGCTATGGCTGCGTTTAATGGCGTCAATCATCGCTTGTGCCAGTGGTGAGCTGGCATGATTGTTTGACGTGATCAGCATTACCGGGATCTGGTAACAGTATTTTTGCGGCATTATCGCCTTAAACAGGCCTTTTTCTACCCAATAGCTGGCGTAATGCTCGGGCAGGTAGCCGATAAATTTACCGGATAAAATTAAATGCGCTATGCCTTCGTCGTGATAGGCAATAGCGCTGTTTTGATAGTTTAAGCCGTCGTTACGCCGCTCTTTATCACGCATATAGTTACTGGAGATCACCTCGGCCTGTGGTAGCAGCTTGCTGGCGGCCTGAGCGTCGCAAGCAAATAACGGATGGTCACTGCCGCAGTACAGGTAGTTGGTTTCGTTAAATAGCGGCGTGTAATCGAGGCCGCGGATTGGGTGGCGGCTAACGCCGATACCAAGCAAAGAGCGGCCATTAGCCACGGCAGTTTCTACCTCGCGCGCTTCACAGACATATAAATCGAACTGAATGCTGTCACTTTTTTGCTTCAGTGCCGCTATGGCCTGAGCGACGCCGCAGCGTGGATCGCTAACCAGTGTATCAATAACTGCCAGGCTAACCCGGCCGGAGAGTTTATGTTTTGAGCCGGCAACGGTGCTGGCGAAGGCTTCACACTGCTGCAGTAATTCCAGCGACGCCTGATAGGTAATGCGGCCAGGCTCGGTGAGTTCAAAGCCGCTGCGGCCGCGTTTGCACAGGGTTACCCCCAGGCGGATTTCCAGATCCGACAAATGTGCGCTAATAGTAGAGCGGCCGATATTCAGCCGTGATTCCGCCGCCGACAGGCCGCCGCACTCGACGATGGTGACGAAAATTCTCAGTAAACGTAAATCAACGTCTTGTACCTGCATGCTGCGCTCTTTTAGTTCGATAAATCTGGAATGAATTACGAATATTATGTATTTATAAAACTACTGGCGCAAGCTAGCATGGTGGCACAGTAAAGCTGGTTCAGTGCCAATCTTCCTGACTGAGGTGTTGGCTTGAATCGGTTTGCACACGCTAACACGCCGTGAACCCCTCCCTGGGGGCTCGTCTCAGCCCATCCGGGGCTTCAACGGTTAGCTTAGTACAAACCGATTCCGCTCAAACCTTTGGTTGTACTGAACAGACTTAAAACAGTTAAACATCGAGGAGCACAACATGACATTTCGCTATGGTTTAGACCGGATGGATTTAGATATCGTCAATGGTATCGCCGATGGCAGCATTAAGGCCGAGCTGTGTGCAGAAGCCATTGCCAGAATTAACCAGAGCCGCAGCAACGTTGAGGTGATGGCGTCATCAGATAAAGCCATTTACGGTATTAACACCGGTTTTGGCCCCTTGTGCGATACGCAAATTTCTCCGGCCGAAACCGCACTGCTGCAGAAAAACCTGCTTATTACTCATGCGGTGGGGGTAGGTGAGCCGATTGCCAAAGCTATTTCAAAGCTGATGCTGATCACCAAGGTACATGCGCTAAGCCAGGGCTATTCCGGTGTGCGGCTGGAAGTGGTCGAACGCATGCTGAAATTTATTGAGCTGGACTTAATTCCGGTAGTGCCGGAGCAAGGCTCGGTAGGTGCTTCCGGCGATTTAGCACCATTATCGCACTTGTTTTTACCGCTGCTGGGTGAAGGTGAGTTCTGGCAAGGCAAAGGCTGTATTAGTGCCGCCGAAGCACTGGCGCAACATGGTCTGGCGCCGATTGAGTTGCAGGCCAAAGAAGGCCTGGGCCTGATTAACGGCACCCAATTTATTTTATCGCATGCCATTACGGCGCTGACCAAGATGCGTTACCTGCTGGATTTAGCCGATGTCGCCGGCGCCATGAGTATTGAAGGCATGCAGGGCAGTGGCTCGCCGTTTCGGCCAGAGCTGCATCAAATCCGCGCTTTTGCCGGTAATATTGAAGTGGCCGCGCGGATGCGACGCTTGTTTAAAGACTCAGAGAATATGGCCTCGCACACCGGTTGTGCCCGGGTGCAGGACCCTTACTCGCTGCGCTGTATTCCGCAGGTACACGGCGCCTCGCGCAATGCCTATAACCATTTAAAAGAGCTGGCCGAGATTGAAATGAACTCGGTAACCGATAACCCTATCGTAATAAGCAGCGAAGAAGCGATTTCCGGTGGTGGTTTCCATGGCCAGCCGCTGGCCATGGTGCTGGATTACACCTCTATTGCCGCAGCCGAGCTGGGTAATATTTCTGACCGTCGCTGTTACCTGCTGCTGGAAGGTTTACACGGTTTGCCACGTTTGCTGACCAAAGCCGGTGGTTTAAATTCCGGTATGATGATCCCGCAGTATGTGACGGCAGCCTTGGTGACAGAAAACAAATCATTGTGTTTCCCGCCATCGGCCGATAGCGTACCCACCTCTATGGGGCAGGAAGATCATGTGTCGATGGGCAGTATCTCCGGCCGTAAGCTAAACCAGATTTTAGGCAACCTGGAAAAAATTCTGGCGATAGAATTAATGTACGCGGCGCAGGCTATTGAGTTTCGCCGGCCAAACAAGTGTTCTGATCTGGTTGAACACAACTTTGCGCTTATTCGCAGCAAGGTGGCGAAATTAGAAGAAGATAGGCTGTTAAAGCCGGATATCGACGCCATGATAAAACTGGTAACCAGCCAGGCCTTTAGCGTTAGCTTTGCACTGAACTAAGAGGGGATCTACATGACTTTTCAGGACCAGATTAAGCAGGGTATTCCCGCTCAGTTACCAGCAGTTAAAGCGTATCCGCTGGATGCCAACCGCGCGCCTAAGCGTAAAGACATTTTAACCACAGCAGAAAAGCAGCTGGCCGTGCGTAATGCACTGCGCTATTTCCCAAAACAGTGGCACAGCGAGCTGGCTGCCGAGTTTGCCAAAGAGCTGAATGATTTCGGCCGCATTTATATGTACCGCTTTAAACCGGATTACGCCATTAAAGCGCGGCCTATCAGCGAGTACCCGGCCAAATGCCAGCAGGCGGCGGCCATTATGCTGATGATTGATAACAACCTTGATCCCGCGGTGGCGCAGCACCCGGAAGAGCTGATTACCTATGGGGGTAACGGCGGTGTATTCCAGAACTGGGCGCAGTACCGTTTAACAATGCAGTATTTAAGCGAGATGGAAAGCGACCAAACGCTGCATATGTATTCCGGGCATCCGATGGGCTTGTTCCCGTCATCCGAAGAAGCACCGCGGGTGATTGTCACTAACGGCATGATGATCCCGAATTATTCCAAGCCGGATGACTGGGAGCGTTTTAATGCCTTAGGCGTGACCCAATATGGTCAGATGACGGCCGGCTCTTACATGTATATCGGCCCGCAGGGCATAGTGCATGGCACCACTATTACCGTAATGAATGCGTTTCGTAAGGTGTTGCAACCAGGCGATAGCCCGAAAGGTAAAATTTTCCTCACCGCCGGTTTAGGCGGCATGAGCGGTGCCCAGCCCAAAGCCGGTAATATCGCTAACTGTATTACCGTCTGTGCCGAAGTTAACCCGAAAGCCGCTACCAAGCGCCACCAACAAGGCTGGGTCGATGAGCTTATCGACAATATGGACGCGCTGATCGCCCGGGTAAAACTGGCGCAGGCGAACGAAGAAATCGTCTCTATTGCCTACATTGGTAACGTAGTTGATGTCTGGGAGCAGTTCTACCATAGCGATATTTTTGTGCATTTAGGCTCAGATCAAACTTCGTTGCATAACCCCTGGTCGGGCGGTTACTACCCGGTTGATATCAGCTATGACGAAGCCAACCGCTTAATCCGGGAAGAGCCTGAGCTGTTTAAAGCCAAAGTGCAGGCGACGTTAAAACGCCATGCCGATGCGGTAAATAAACACACCGCCAAAGGCACTTACTTCTTTGATTACGGTAATGCGTTTTTACTTGAAGCTTCACGCGCCGGCGGCGATGTCATGGCCGATAACGGCATCGATTTTAAATATCCATCCTACGTGCAGGATATTCTCGGCCCGATGTGTTTTGACTATGGCTTTGGCCCATTCCGCTGGGTGTGTACTTCAGGTAAGCCGGAAGACTTGGATAAAACCGATGCCATTGCTGCAAAGGTGCTGACAGAAATTATGGCGCAGGCGCCGGCAGAAATTCAGCAGCAAATGCAGGATAACATTACATGGATTAAAGACGCCAAGCAGAACAAGCTGGTGGTGGGCTCGCAGGCACGTATTTTATATGCCGACACCGAAGGGCGGATGAAAATCGCCAGTGCTTTTAACGACGCCATTGCCCGCGGTGAAATTGGCCCTGTGGTACTGGGGCGTGATCATCACGATGTCAGCGGCACCGACTCGCCGTTTCGTGAAACGTCCAACATCTACGATGGCAGCCGTTTTACCGCCGATATGGCTATTCATAACGTGATTGGCGATAGCTTCCGTGGCGCGACCTGGGTGTCTATCCATAACGGCGGCGGTGTTGGCTGGGGCGAAGTGATCAACGGTGGCTTTGGTATGTTGCTGGATGGCAGCAGCGAGGCAGATCGCCGGTTAAAATCGATGCTGTTATTTGATGTTAATAATGGTATTGCCCGTCGCAGCTGGGCACGTAACGCCGAGGCAGATTTTGCCATTAAACGCGAAATGGCCAGAACACCGAAGTTAAAAGTGACGTTGGCGAACCGGGTAGATGATGACGTTTTAGCCGGGTTGTCGTTTTAACCGGGCTGTAAATTTAACCGGACTGTCGGATTAACGACCCTGCGGCGTGGATTATCAACTAAACTGATTGAAATTTAATCAGGATGGTTGAAGATGAAACGCCGCGATTTTCTTACCCACACCTCACTATTACTCGGCAGCAGCTTGCTGCCGGTGTCTACTTTATTGCAAGCCAGCTCAGAGCTGTCCGCCATACCAACAATAAAACCCGCGGACTGGCCGGCATTGCGACAGCAATTTGCCTTAACCCATGACTATATTCATCTGGCGACGTTTTTACTGGCATCGCACCCGAAACCGGTGGCCGATGCGATAGCGCGCCATCGCCAGGCCTTTGATGCCAACCCGGCCGATTACTGGCACGAGCATTTTATGACGATAGATCAGCAAATTGCCGCAGCTGCCGCCGAATATATGGGCGGTGAAGCCTGGCAGATTGCGCTGACTGACAGCACGACTATGGGCTCGGCGCTGGTGTATAGCGGGCTGAAACTGCGAGCAGGCGATGAAATACTGCAAACTGTGCATGATCATTACTCTACCGATTTATCGCTACAGCTCAGGGCAGACCGAACCGGTGCCAAGGTGCGTCAGGTATCCTTGTACGACAACCCGGCGCTGGTGTCGGTAGATGAAGTGGTCTCCAAATTAAAGGCTGGTATAACAGCAAAAACCAAAGTTGTGGTGGTAACCTGGGTGCATTCTTCCACCGGGGTAAAGCTGCCGCTGCGCGCCATTGCCGATATGCTGCATGAGCTGAACAACAGCCGTGCCGAGGCAGAGCAGATTATTTTTTGCGTCGATGGCGTGCATGGCTTTGGTATTGAAAATGTCGATGTGTCGACACTGGGCTGTGATTTTTTTATTGCCGGCACCCATAAGTGGATTTTTGGCCCGCGCGGCACCGGTGTGATCTGGGGCAGCAAACGGGGTTGGGACAACTGCCATGCGGTTATCCCCAGCTTTAGCCGCTCTTACGATGTCTGGCTGGGCGGCAGTACCCAGGATCAGGTGCCAATTGGCGAGCATATGAGCCCGGGTGGCTTTCACTCGTTTGAACACCGCTGGGCACTGCCGGAAGCTTTTAAATTACACCTGCAGCTGGGTAAGGCAGAAGTACAGGCGCGTATTCATCAGCTTAACAGCCAAACCAAACAAGGCCTGGCGAAAATGCACGGGGTAAAACTGTACACGCCAATGTCAGCGGAATTGTCATCCGGCTTGGTCTGTTTTGATTACAAACAAATGCCACCGGACGATGTGGTAAAAGCCATGCACAAAAAAGGCATTATCATGAGTGCAACACCTTACCGGCAATCTTATGCCCGTTTTGCGCCCAGCCTGATTAATAACGAGCAGGAAATTGAGCGGGCGCTGGCGGCCTTGCAGGCGTTATAAGGCGGAGCCTGACCAAGAAAATAGCAATATTGCCGCATCCGGCATGGCATTGTCTGGCGGTGCTCTGTTAACCTCTGTACTACAGATACGCAGTGTGGGGTAGCTTGGATGGAGTGGTTACGGCAGTGGTTTGACTACCCGGCTGATCCTTTACTACTGGCCGGCAGTTATGACCTTAACTTAGTGCTGCTGTCGTTTTTGATCGCAGTTTTTTCATCGGCCATTGCCCTTCAGATCACGGCATCGGCCATCAGCGTGAAGAAAAAAAACTTACGTTTGCTGATGCTGACCAGTGGCAGTATTGCGCTGGGCGGCGGCGTCTGGTCGATGCATTTCATCGGTATGCTGGCGTTTACGCTATGTACCAGCGTCAGTTACCAACCGGGGTTAACCTTTTTATCTATGCTGCCCAGTATAGCGGCGTCCTGGGTGGCGCTGGATCTGATCAGCAAACAACAATTAGCTAAAACCCAACTGCTGATCGGCGGCGTGCTGGTAGGGGCCGGCATTGGCACCATGCATTATATGGGCATGGCTGCGATGCAGATGTCAGTGGCGCTACGTTACGACTTACCGATGTTTTTATTGTCGATATTGGTTGCGGTAGTGCTGGCTGTGATAGCGTTATGGGTGCGTTTTGGCCTGCGCCGTTTTAATCTGGCTGCGCACTGGCTGACCCTGCTAAGCAGTATTGTGATGGGCGCTGCTATTAGCGGCATGCATTATACCGGCATGGCGGCGGCCCGCTTTGTGCCACCAGCGGATTTTGTTGCCAATACTGAAAACAGTGATATTTCCTGGTTATTAGCACTGGCAGTCGCGTTTACCACCCTGGTGATCACTGGTTTAGTGGTGGCGGTAAATTTATTGCTGAAGTATCGCGAGCTCAACCTGCAGGTTAATGCCAAAGAAGCGTTGGCTAGAGAAAACGAAGCAAAATTTCGCTCATTGATTGGCAATATCCCCGGTGCTGCTTACCGTTGTTTGCACAATGAAAATTGGGACATGCTGTTTATCAGCGATGCGGTGCAGTGGTTATCCGGCTACCCGGCCAGTGATTTTATGTTGCCCGACGCGCAGCGCAGCTGGTCTGACTTAGTGCATCCGGAGGATAAAGCGGCCACGACGCAGCTGGATTTATATCAGGGCAGTTTTAGTCTGGAGTACCGCATCCGGCATAAAGATGGCAGCTGGCGCTGGATTTTAGAGCACGGCGAAGCGATAAAAACCGACAAAGGGGAAATTATCTGGCTGGACGGCTTTTTAATGGATATCAGTGCCCGTAAACAAATGGAGCAGGAGCTGGTGCTGGCCAAGAATACCGCCGAGCAGGCGGCTGAAGCCCGGGCGGCGTTTCTGGCCAATATGAGCCATGAAATCCGTACACCGATGAACGCCATTATCGGCTTCAGCGATTTGCTGTTATCTGCTGAATTGCCGGAACCACAGCATAAGCACCTGCAAACTATACACAGCGCTGCACGTTCACTGCTGCATTTGCTAAATGATATTCTCGACAGCGCCAAGCTGGAAAAAGGCAAGCTGGAGCTGGAGTACCGCGATTTTTCCTTGCCGGCGCTGCTGGATACAGTGGTGTCTACGTTATGGTTACAGGCCCGCAAAAAGCAGCTGCAAATGACGCTGGAGCTCGACCCGGCCGCTGCGGAATTTTATTACGGCGTGCCCGAGCGGTTACAACAGGTACTGACCAATTTGCTCGGTAATGCTATCAAATTTACTGAGCAAGGTAGCGTAACGCTAAAGGTACAACTTACTGCGCCGACAGAGCTGACCTTCAGCATTATTGATACCGGCATTGGTATAGCGGCCGAACGTTTGCCGTATATTTTTGATGCCTTTACCCAGGCTGATGCCTCGATGAGCCGGCGTTTTGGCGGCACCGGCCTGGGTACCACTATCAGTAAACAATTGGTTGAACTGATGGGCGGTAGCATCAGTGTGCACAGCGTTGATGGCGAGGGCAGCTGCTTTAGCTTCACGCTGCCGCTAAAGCCCGGTGCGGCGATAGCCCCAACCAGCGTAGGGCAGGCAATAGCGCTGCCGCCATTGTCGGTGCTGATCACTGATGATATTGCGCAAAATCTGGAATTGCTACAGTTGCTGTTGCAGCGCGGCGGCCATAGTGTTGTGGCGGTTTCTGACGGACAACAAGCGGTTGCGGCGGTGCAACAACAGCATTTTGATCTGGTACTGATGGATATCCAGATGCCGGTAATGGATGGCTTGCAGGCGTGCAGGTTAATCCGGCAATGGGAAGCACAGCAGCGGCGCGAGCCGTTGCCGGTTATTGCCTTAACCGCCAGCGTGCTGGATGAAGATAAAGTTGCCGCCAAAGAAGCCGGTATGCAGGGCTTTGCCAGTAAACCCATAGATTATGCGCAGCTGAGTGCAGAAATAGCCCGGGTACTGCAGCTTGATATAGCCGATACGCCACTTGTCACACCAACCGAGCCGGCAAGTTTGCAACTGCTCAATACCAGTAAGGCCGTGCAGCTGTGGGGATCGTTAACACACTACCTGCCGCAGCTGGAGCAATTTTTACAGCAACAACAGCCCAGGCTTTTGCAAGCCGCCACTGAGCTACAAGCCGGGCACATTAATGCTGTACAGCAATTAGCCCATGCTATTAAAGGCGTGGCGGCTAATTTGGCACTGGAGCAGTTAAGCAAGTTAAGCGCGGAGTTAGAGCAGGCGGCGCGGCAACAGCAAACCGAACGCGCCGCACAGCTGCTGGCGCAAATTGTGGCAATCTGGCCGGATCATCAGCGGGCATGCCAGCAATTGGCACTGCAGGCGACTAATGTAGCGGCTGAACGCTTGCAAAGACTTGACGATGCGACTCTGACTGCAGTATTAACAAGCTTACAGCAGGCACTGCAACAGCATGAGCTGGACGACAACGTGCTTGAACAGCTGGAAAGATACAGCGGGGCGCACGAAGCCATGATCCTGGCGGTATTGGATGCCGTAAACGATTTTGATTTTTCCCGCGCTTTAGCCATAACAAAGCAGTTACAGCAGCAAATCACGACAGGACAACACTGATGAGCGATAAGCCAACCTTACTGCTGGTAGATGATGAACCCACCAATCTCAGAGTGTTGCGTACCGTGTTGCACGATGATTACCGGCTGCTGTTCGCTAAAAGCGGTGAAGAAGCATTACAGTTGGTGGCACAGCAACACCCGGCACTGATCCTGTTAGATGTCATGATGCCGGCCATGACCGGCTACGAAGTCTGTGCCCGGCTAAAAGCCAATCCGGCAACGGCAGCAATACCGGTTATTTTTGTGACGGCATTAAAAGATGAGGTTGATGAGACCAAAGGTTTTGCCGTGGGCGCGGTAGACTATATTGCTAAACCGGTGTCACCGGCCATAGTGCGGGCCCGGGTAAAAACCCACCTGTCGCTGGTACATGCCGACGAGCTAAAACACACCCGGTTGCAGGTGATACAGCGGCTGGGCCGGGCAGCCGAATATAAAGACAACGAAACCGGTTTACATGTGATGCGCATGAGCCACTATGCCCAGATCCTGGCGCGGGCCTATGGCTTGTCAGAGCAACATTCAGAAGACTTACTGCATGCCGCCCCTATGCACGATATTGGCAAAATAGGTATTGCTGACAGTATCTTACTTAAACCCGGCAAGCTGACGGCCGACGAGTACCGTGAGATGCAAAAGCATCCGCTGATCGGTGCCGAAATACTCGGCGAATGCGATTCTGCATTATTAAAAATGGCCAAGGCGGTGGCCTTGTATCATCACGAAAAATGGGACGGCAGCGGTTATCCGCATGGCCTGGCCGGCGACGCCATACCGGTGGAAGCGCGCATAGTGGCAGTGTCAGACGTATTTGATGCGCTCACCAGTGCCCGGCCGTACAAACAAGCCTGGAGCATTGAAGACACCATGGCACATATGCAGGCGCAAAAAGGCCTGCATTTTGAACCGCAGCTGATTGATCTGCTGCAACAACAGTTGCCGGCTATGCTGGCGATTAAGCAGCGCTGGGCCGAGTAGTGGTCAGCTAACCCACTGGCAGCATAACGCTGTGAACGCCGCCTGGCTGAATATCGGCTGCGGCCTGGCAATAAACATAATGATTACAGTGAAATTCGGTATTTATTCAACGCTTTACTAATGCTAGCCTGTAAGTCTTTACCAGACTCAGCGGATTTATTATGCGTTGCTCAGCTTTTGCACTGTGTTTAGTTATTACCCCGGCGCTGGCCGCTAACACCCCCTGGCCGGCACAGCCGGTGTTAACGCTTAAACCCGACATGCAACAGGTGGTGGCAGCAGATGCCAGGCTGGAGCAACTGGCTGAGGGCTTTCGCTGGTCTGAAGGGCCGATAGCCGAACCTGGCAGTGGCGATATACTGTTTTCCGACGTACCTGAGAATAAAGTCTATCGCTGGAATGAGCAGCAAGGCCTGACGGTGTTTCTTCAGCCGTCCGGTTATAGCGGCCTGCATCCGCAAAATAACCGCCAGCAAGGTTCTAATGGACTGATATTTAATAATAAAAACCAGCTTGTGCTGGCGCAGCATGGCGACCGGCGCCTGGCGCTGTTTAACGGTATTAATGATGGCGTGCCGCAGTATCAAACTCTGGTAACACAGTTTGACGGTAAGCTGCTTAACAGCCCGAATGATGTGGTGCAGCACAGCAGCGGTGCTTATTATTTTACCGATCCGCCGTACGGCTTAACCGGCGGCGATCAAGCTGCCGAAAAGCAGCTAAGCGTAAATGGCGTGTATCGTCTTAGTAATAGCGGCGAATTAACGCTGCTGGTTGAGCATTTAACCCGGCCGAATGGCCTGGCGTTTTCGCCGGATGAAAACTGGCTCTATGTCGCCAACTCAGATAAAAACGCCGCCCAGTGGTGGCGTTATGCGGTAAAGGCCGATGGCAGTCTGGCTAAAGGCGAGCTGTTTTTTGATGCCACTGCCGCTACCCAAACCGCCAGTGGCTTACCAGATGGTTTAAAAGTACTGCCCTCCGGTGTACTGCTGGCTACCGGGCCGGGTGGTGTTTGGCTGTTGTCGCCACAAGGCGAGCATTTAGGCACTATCCAAACCGGTGTCGCCGCCGCTAATGTGGCGTTAAGTGCCGATAACAGCTGGCTGTATATTACCGCCAGCAGCTATTTACTGCGGATTAAGCTGCAACCAGTGAAACAATAACGCAGCTTATATGTTGATGCTCTGTTAAAAATAAACTTGCAAACGAGAATCATTACCATTACATTGGGCGAAATTGTTTCCCCGGTAATGTAAAGAGCATGACTGCCCGTCGTATTTTAATCATTGAAGATGATCTGACGCTCAGTGCCCAGGTTGCGCAAGTGTTGCAGGGGCAAGGTTTTAACACCCAACAATGCCAGGATGGCGAGCAGGGGTTAACGGCGGCACTGCAGCAAGGTTTTGATCTAATTCTGTTGGCGGTATTGTTGCCTGACAGCAACGGCTTTTCCATTCTGCAACAGCTACGTCAGGTGAAACAAACCCCGGTAATGATGATGACAGCAAAAGGTGTCGAGCAGGAGCGTATACAAGGCTACAGCAGTGGCGCAGACGATTGCCTGGCTAAGCCGTTTAACTTTACCGAATTACTGGTGCGTATTGAAGCATTGTTACGCCGCTCTTTTGGTTACGCTAAAGCGCCTGCTGCCAGCAATAGTCTGAACGTAGAGCACATCCAGCTTAATCGCAGCACGCAACACGCTGAATTTGCCGGGATCAGGCTGGATCTCACACCGGTGCAGTTTAAATTACTTTGGGTGTTACTGGAACATAAACAACAGCTTATGAGCAAGTCTATGCTGTATCAGACAGTGCTGGGGCGGCCTTTTAGCCGCTATGACCGCAGCCTGGATATGCACTTAAGCCGGGTACGTAAAAAGCTGGAAGCAGCCGGCATGTCACCGGACAAACTGGTAACGGTGCATGGCAAAGGCTATCGCTTCGGGTAAACAGGCAAAGCCACTTCGCCGCTCAGGATAAATTTGGCTGTGATGCAGGCAGCGGCTGTTGGCGCTGCCGCTTAGCTAAGTTACACCAGCCGCGCACCGTCAAATCTGACAATACTAACACGCCCAGCATGGCCAGCAGATTGTGAAGCAGCGGCATTTGCTGCAAGCCAAACAGCATCAGCCCCCAGCCAATTAGCAGCCATTGCACGACATAGATTGCCGTTACCCGCTCGCCCCAAAAGCGCAGCAGTGCCAGGGCGCGGTTGTGTTGCGCTAAGTGTTGCACCAGCAGATGACAGCCGGATAAAACCACCAGGATCAGCCCGGTAAAAAACAGGATTAAACCCGGACCGCTGCGTAAATTGTCAGCGATATGATAGCTTGGGTTAGTGGCTATCAACAGGGCTGCGGCGGCCATTAATACCAAGCCAGGCAGCATGCAGCGGCGCAAGGCGCTATGGAGATCCGGTTGCCGGCGCAGCCAGTGCCCCATTATCATACCCAGTAGCGGATAGGCCAGCCACGGAAACAGCGGAAACATGGCGCCCTGTTGTTGATTACCGACAAAGAGTTTTAAGACTTCATCCAGCAGCGGATTGCCGCTGCGCGCATCCCAGAGTAGTGGCGAGACAAAGGCAACGGCCAGCGCGGCTGTTAGCCAGTAACCCGGCCTTGCCAAGCCGTGGCGCAGCAAGGTACAAATGCCTAGTGCCAGGCCGGCAAACTGAAACACGTCAACGATCAACAATTCAGATAACGGCGTATGAGGGGCGACCTCAGCAGTGGTTACCAGGCCCAGCTCAATCGACAGCCACATCGGCACAGTACTGCGGCCCAGGTTAAGTGCATAACCCAGCGCGAATAAAGCGGCTGCACGTAACAAGTCCTGGCGCAAACTGCTGTTAGCCGTATAACTGACAAACACGCCCATAATAAACACAAACATAGATGCGGCAGGCCAGCCGACGGCAAATTTCAGCGTGGCACCAAAGGCACCGGCGCGTACTTCGGGTAAGCCGTAAAAATCCAGCACATGGATCATAATCATCAATAACACCGCCAGCCCTTTGGCGATGTCAAAAGTGGCAAGTCGCCCGGTGCGGGTTAAATTGGCAGCTAGCTGCGGGCGCGTTGCAGACATGGTCTATCCTCGTGGTGTGATTATTGTTGGTACTGATATTCTGGCTGTTGGCTGGCTGTTAGCCGAAACCGACTGGCCAGCCACAGCAATAGCATGGCCAGCAGTGCAAAGCTGCAGCTGACCGCCAGCACTTCGGCAGAGCCGGTTTGGGCTAACTGCAGCAGCTGGGGGCCGAACATCAGCACATCGCCGGCAACGGTTAGCAGCAACAGCAGCGCGCACGCCAGCATGCCCTGGCGCACGAAGTGCTTTGCCCGGTGGCTGAACCAGGCGGCCAGCATGCTAAACAACAGCGTGCCGGCAAAGGCGATTTCAATTACCGGCGTGCGGTTTAACCAGGCGGGTGCCAGCGTGCGTTCGAGCAAAAAGCCGACACCAGTCGCCAGCACTATGCCGATACAGCCGCCAAGCGTTGTGGCATGTAACAACCGGCAGACCCGTGGCGAAATGTCGCGTTTTTTACTGTATTTATTCAGCCACAGCATATTGCCCGCCACTATGATGGCGCAGACGCCAAGGCCTAACAAAAAGTAGATAATGCGCAGATCGACACCGGCAAAATGCCCAAAATGCAGCGCATACAAAAAGCGGGTGCCATCGGCAAAGGCGTTGCGCTGTGCCGGGTTAATGTCAGGCGGAAACTGGCCGTCCCGCACCCGGTAGGTCATATCAATGCGCTGGGCAAAGTTGTCGTTATGTTGGCCAATCAGGCGGATAAGGGCATTCTGGTCGCCATAATGGTTAAGGCGTACCGAGTGGGCATGGGCATTTTGCTGCTGCTCCCAGTCAGCAATCAGCTGATCCAAATCCGGCATCTGCTGTACCTGGCCTGACGGCTGCGCTACAACACGGGCGAAACCGGCATCGGCAAGCAGGCGTTGTCTGTCGCCGTCATACACCAGTGTCAGGGTAACCAGTTGTGAGATCAGCCCCAGGTTAAACATCAGCCCGGTCAGCGCAAAGATAAAACTGTAGGGCAAGCTTATTACGCCAATTACATTGTGAAGGTCAGTTAGCTGGTAGCGCGATGTTTTATCGGTGCGATAGAGGAAAAAATGGCTGAATAACTTTTTAAACTGCACCACCACACCGGTAAAGATGATCACCATAAACAACAGCGTGATAATACCGACTAAGTAATCACCGGCCGGTAACTGTAAATCTATGTGCAACTTATACAGAAAATCGGCGAAATGAAACTGCTCCGCCGTTGTCACTACGTCACCGCTGACCGGGTGTACCAGTAACTCCAGCATATCGGCTTTCACGCCGTCTGCTGCAGGCAACTGCGGCAGATAAAACTGATACCAGGGCAGGTTTTCATCCGGCAACACCAAAAACAGCGTTTGGCTGTGGTCTACCGGATACTGCGCCAGTGTCTGGCGTAGCACCTGATCAACCGGTAGCACGGCCTGTGTCGTATCGACCGGAAACTGTGGCAGTTCGGCCCATTTTTTCAGCTCGGGATAGAACAGCGTTAACGAGCCGGCCCAGAAGATAATAAATAACGGCACTGAGATAAAGATCCCCAGCCAGCCATGGCCGTCCAGTGCTGAGCGCAGCGTTTGCGCTTTCATTGGCGCTCTCCCAGTAGCAGTAACACATTTAACGCCACAGACACCAGCAATACCGGTGTGCAGGGGCGCAGGGCCTGGCGTAGCGATACGCAGCAATAAAACCAGGTCATTACACCGGCCCAGAGCAGAAAACCCAGTACATACCCGAGCAGCAGTAACACATCGATGGCAAGGGGCAACACTAAGGTCAGATTGAGCATCAGGCTGGCGTTAATCAGCAAACCCATTAGCATGGCCACGATAGACTTAAGCCACATTGGCACCTCCGAGCAGCGCCAGCAGTGTCATCAGCAAAGCACCGGCGCCCAGAGTGCTTAGCGCTTTGGGCCAGTGCGCTGACAGCAGCGCCAGTAAACACCAGCAAAACATCAGCAGCGTCAACACGCTAAAGCTGGCGGCTAACCAGGGATACAGCTGGCACAGTAATAAAACGGCGCCTACTGTGCCGGTCAGCAAAGCCAGCGCAGCAACGTTGCGGGCCAGGGGACGGCGCAATAATTGCTGCTTATCCGAGCTGCAATACCAGGCCGCACTGCCAAACCAGACTAGTTGCAGGGCGATAAATTTGATCAACACTGCTAAGCTCCCGGCAGCACTAAAGCTGGTGATTGGTTATGTTGTTGTTGCAGCTGCAACAGGTAACGGTCGCGCCCCAGTATTTTTTTGCAGTGGTTGCCAAACCACTCCAGCGAGGCGTCCAGGTTACGCAATCTGGCGTTAGGGTGCTGCTGCAGATAATCGATAAAGCCGGCATAGTCCACCACACCGTCAAAGATTGGTACCATGCCTTCTCTGGAACCGGCCGCTGCATAGACATTGTCCGGCGCGAACACGCTAAGATGGGCTGCATCGCTGATATTTTTAAAGTGAAAATGATGGATCAGCTCCTGCAGTGCGTCCAGCGCGGCGCGTATGTCAGCACCGGACTCCCACACATGCAGCACGTCAAAGTTAAGTTGCATATTGCTGCGGTTTACTTCGGCAAACAGCTGCTGCGTAGCGCTGACAGAATCGGCATAGGTGTTAGGGTGTGTCTCTATCACCAGATTGATGCCATGTGGTGCCAGCCAGTCACACACCAACTGTAAGCGGCTAAACAAGGCGTGCCGTTGCTGCCCGTCCAGGCTGCTACTGCCGACGGCACCGGCGAAAGTGCGGATTTTTTCGCTGCCCCAGTGGCGTGCCAGCCGGGCTAATAACTGCACTTTGTGATACAGCACGGCCTCGTCGGCCAGTAACGGCAAATAATCACTGAGCATGCTGGTTTTCAGGCCATAGCCGGCTAACCAGTGCTGATCATACTGCGGCTGCTCGGCCAGATTCTTTGCATGCGCGCCCCAAAGCTCAATGCCCTGAAAATGGTTTTGCCTGGCAAAGCTGGCGATCTCAGCAATAGAGATTAACTGATGGCGAAAAGAAATAGTGCAAACGGACAGTTTCACAGGCTCACCTCTGCACTGCCTGCGGCCTTGGCCGCGAAGCCTAACTGATGTATGCCACACCACTGCTCAAATAGCTGATACAAACGCGCCTTAATGCGAAATTCCGTCGCGTCCTGCTGATCCAACAGCTGATAAATCTCGTCAAACAGCGCGCTCTGCTGTGCTGGCGACAGTTGGCCGGTGGATAGTTTCATCGCCCGGTACTGTATTTTTTTGTAGCTGCTAACCAGATCTTCAATCACCTCGCACCAGGCTTCAAACTCCGTCTCGTCAAAGCCAATATCAAGCCAGAAAAACGCAAAAGCATGCTCAAAGGCGTATTTGCGGATCGCCAGCACCGGCAAATGATGCAGTGCTGCACCCAGTTGAGTCAGTGCAGGGCCAGCCGCCGATGGTGCGGCATGGTGCTGTACCACCTGGCGTACCCGGTCTGTCATCGGGTTGCTGTCACGCTTGATACAAGCCAGAAAATAGTCGGCAATTACCTGATTTTCTGCCGGTTTAATTTGCTTGCTGTCAAAAATAAAGCCGCCGGCTACCGCCTCGGAGGCCAGAGCCTGTAACACCTGCTGTTTGCGCTGTACACCTTGCCAGCGAAAATCCGGATCGGACATAAACCACTGCTCCGGATCGTCGGTTTCGGTCAGCAGCACATAGTGTGGAAAGGGATTTTGGTTAAATTTATTTTCCCGCTCTGGCAGCAAATACAAATCCAGCATCACCATCAGCTGTTCGCTGGCGCTTTTTTGCTGCAACAGCGTTTGCATTAGCTGCAGATTTTGCGCTTTGCTCAGCTCTGGCCGGTACCAGGGATTGACCGCCACACCATAGATGCGCTGAAACCAGCGGCGGAAAAAATCATGGTTTAGCGTCGGCGCATGGTAAGCCAGCCGGCATTGCGCATCGATTAATACCTGTGCATCCCAGACACCAAAGTAAAACGGCCGGTGATCGACCCGCTCATCCGCTTTAATGATCTCACACAGACAACTGACAAAGCAGTGCACCTTAATATCGTCAAATTCCGCTGCCGGCTCAGGCGCTGCACTTTCAACAGCGTTGTCGGCAAGTTGTGCCGGCGTACCCTGGCTTAATAAGAATTGTGCCAGGCTATCAACGGTGGCCAAATCCTGCTTATTCAATGCGCTGTCGGGTACGGTTATACCGAGTGACAGCTCCAGATGCAGTAACAGCTGCATCAGCAGCACTGAATCCAGATATAAGTCTTCGTTCAGACGCGCCTGGGCATGGAAGCGGTCCAGGTACTGACATTGCAGTTCATTGTGCAATACCTGTCGTATTGCTGAAATAACAGTATTTTTTTGCATAATGCTGTGTGTATTACCCTGCTGCTTGTGCTGTCTGGCCGGCTTGTAACGCCAGCCAGCTGGCCGCAAGCTGTTTTCGATTAATTTTACCGTTGGCCAGACGCGGGATTTGCGCCACCGCCTCCAGATGATGCGGCACCTGCCAGTCAGCCAGGTGCTGACAGCACCAGCGCCTTAATGCATCAGCGCTTAATGCACTGTCGCTGCAAAACTGTAAACAGGCACGCTGGCCGGCCTGTACGTCCGGTACTTTAAACAGCACCGCATCGCGAACCTGCGGATGCGCTAACACCACATCTTCAACGTCTTGCGGGTAGACATTCATGCCTGCCACTATGATGGTATCGTCCTGACGGGCGACAAAATGCAGCAGCGGCTCACCCTGCGCTGTGCAGCTGAAATAACCCAGATCCTGGGTACGAATCACTGCGGCGGTATCAGCCTGGCTGACACAAATTTCTTCCGCTGCGCTGCCTGAGGCGCCTGCGCTGACCTGCAAATGGGGCAGCACAGTGCCTATGGCAGTGGCACTTTGGGTGTCGCGGTTCAGGCTGATACAGCCCACTTCAGAGCAGCCATATTGTTGAAACAGATGCCTGATCTGCGGCCGTACCTGCGCAAATGCCGGGGCCGACATCAGGCTGCCGGAAATCATTGCCGCGTGCAGCTGGCTGCCTTTGGGCCAGAACGGCAGCAAAGCGCTTAACATAGCCGGTGAGGTGTACAGCAAGGGGTTATCGCTGGCCAGCAGGTGTTTCAGTAAAAACTTCGGATTGATATTGGTAATAATGCGCGGTGTCAGGCCACGCTGCAGCGCTACCAGCACGCCACAAATTAAGCCATAAGAATGGGTTACCGGGCAGGCCACCAGCGGAGTCATGTGCTGCGCCTCAGGAAAATGCCGGCAATAGCTGCTAATTTCTACCGCTATGTCTGACCAGCTGCGCTTGATGCACTTTGATGCCCCTGTGGTGCCGGAGCTGAGCTGGATCAGGCCGGCTGCGCTGTTGTCAGGCGCTGTCTCAAGACTAATCGCTGTATTGAGCTCGCCATAAAACAGCAGCTCACAGCCAGCCTTCTGGGCATAGCGCTCGGCCAGGGCTCTGGGCGTGCTGGCATGAATTGGCAACACTGACAGCTGCTGCTCTCTGGCGTACAGGCACAGCGCCAGTCCGACAAAGGTATCTGGCAGGCAGTAAGCAATATGGCGGCCAGGCTGCTGCAACTGCGCTATGCCGGCAAAGTGAGCAAACTGCTGTTGTAACGCCGCTTGGGGGTAAAAAGTATCATCAATATATAACATCGCTGGCTCCATGGCGGCTCTGATACAGGGGGTTGGTAATGCTATGGTGAAATTCGCTACCCGGCTGGCCGCTGAGTTTTTTGCGCAGCAGCGATTCTGTCTGGATCTGCGCCTGATGCAGATCCAGCTGCGCCAGCCGGGCCGACCAGCCTTTTGCTGTTGCGGCGTAGCGGCTTAGCGCCTGATCTATCCGTAGCCAAAACAGTGCTTCGGGATAAGCAAACTGCTGTTCGAGTAAAAACGCCATCTCGGTCAGGTTATAGACAAACAGCGTATCGACCAGCAGCTCGCGCAGCGCTTCGATAGAAGACATCCAGTAATAACGATCGTCTGCGCCCTGGCGGTAATCCGGGTGCAAACCGGCAAAATCCGGTTGCAGCGCGGGGGCGGCTAAAAAGGTGCTGACAAACTCCAGGCTTTCATGAAAATCGCGCAGCACCAGCTGTTGTGGCCAGCCATTATCGTGTAACAGCGTCATGTTCTGCGCATGGGTTTCCAGCGCGATACCATGGCGTACCAGCAAGTGCCAAACCGGTATCACTGCCACCTCGATCAGCCGATCTAACCAGTTTTGTATGCCATAGCGTTGCAGCCAGGGCGCAATAAAGGCGGCGCCGTCTGTTTCTGTCAGCGTTAAGGCGACAAAGGGCGTTGCGCAGTAACCGCTGGTAAGCAACGGCCGGCTATCACGAAATATCACACTTAATGACGGCGCCAGTTTTACCAGCCAATGCTGCTCAGGGCTGGCTGCGGCGTCGTTTAATACCAGGCCGGCGTATTCAGACTGAATAGCCAACGCTGGGTTTTGTTCAAACCAGGGATCCTGCGCCATTACGCTTTGCAGCCACCGGCTTAGCCGCGGTGCTGTACAGACAGAATGCGGTTCTATAGTGCGCAGCGACGAGCTGTTCACCAAATTAAGCGGCAGCTTAATGTTGGCTTTATGGTTGTGGCTGACATTAAACAGCGTGCGCAGTGAAATACCCGCCTGATAATAGTCACCGGCGCTACCAAGCAGGATCAGATGCCGGCGCGCGACAGGCTGCTCAATAGCCTGTTGTAATGCGTTAAGCTGCCACGGATGCACCGGTAATAAGGCGTAATCGGTCAGTGCCGCGCCTTCAGCCAGCATGGCATTGCACAGCTGCTGCCAGGTTGCACTACCCAGTTCGCGTTGCCAAAATGCTGTTTCGCTTGGGCAATCCAGTTGCATCGCCAGATAGGGCCGTCGTACCGCCAGCCAGCACAGCTGAAATGGCTGACCGGCTTCAGGCCCATAGCGGGCATGGTCGGCCAGGCTAAAGCCGCTGCGGGCTTTAAAGCAGGGGTGATAAGGATGGCCTTCGTCAATGGCCGACTCCAGTGCGATATAGCCAAGGCCGCGACGCGGCTCAGTACGGCGCAGCTGCTGCTGGTTCCAGCGGCAAAAACTGATAGTTTGCTCCAGCTCCTGCAACAGCCGCTGCGCAGCATCAGGATTGCCGGGTAACGCCTGAACCAGCGCGGCTAAATCGACCCTCTGCGCCACGCCGTTATTAAGTTGGCAGATATCGCCTGCGACCAGACGTACCCGGCCAAAACCCGACAGCCTGCCGCGGGCCCGGTAAGCTTGCCCTGCGATGTGAAAGCTAAAATAGCGGCCATCAAACCGGTAGGGCACTATCTGCTCAAACAGCACAGCTTCCAGCAGTTGCCGCAGTACCCGGGCGCGATGGGGGCAGTTAACCGCTGTCTGCCTGGGGCGTGACAGCTCAGGGGCAATTTCCTCAGATGCAACATCCTCAGATGCAATAACCTCAGGCCAGCTCAAGCGCTACCTCTGCTGAGCTCTCATCGCCGGAGGCAGGCCCGGCCAGCTTGCTGGCGGTGTACAACGGATTGCTTATCCGGGTGTAAACGGCCAGTTCGTTATCGGCCTGCAATTCGTCGACGTCCTCGACCCGGGTTAGCAGGTTGCCTTTACAGGGTATGGTCTGGCGGTACAGTATTGACGCTATCAACGCCCGGCCGCGTTCTGACATCCGGGGCAACAGGCTGAGCAAACGGTTACGCGCTTCTTGCAGCAATAGCGCTTCAGACAGCAGATCATCCAGACCAAAGCGGTTGATTACGGCAAACAACTGATTGATGATCAAATAATAACTAAAGCGATCACATATCACCGCGTCGGGGTAAAACAATTTAGCGCATTGCTGCAGGCCGGGTTCAAGCTGCAGCAGGCTATCACGTTGCGATTCGGCCAGATAAAAGCCCTGATTGTCGCGGTAATAATAGGCGCCCGGATAGCCGTTGCTTAATTCCAGAATCGAGTTTTGCTGGTGAGCTTCCAGTGCTATGCCCAGTTGGTCAAACAGTTGAATGGCCGGCGCTATGGCGCACTGCCAGTAGCGGTTGAACCAGTCGAGGCTGGTTTGCTGTAGCGAGGTACCCTGCTGCTGGCTTAACTGCATAATAATTTTCGCCAACCTGGACGGCTGCGCCGGTAAAACCGGCTCTTGCAGTAAGGCTGCCAACGACTGCACGCCGGCTAACCCGGTGTCGGCGCTTTGCTGATAAAACGGATTGTCGCGGATAATCAATTCAAAACCGCTTTCCTGCTGCTGCGGCAACGCCAGCGACAAGTAGGCCGGATCAGCGATTAGCCGAAACTCAGGCTGGCGCTGGCTAAAGCCGTTGCTGCTTAGTAATCTGGCCAGAGCCACACCAGCTTCAAGCTCGTAGTGCATGTTAATACGCAGTGAGTTGGTGATCTTGACCGGAATGGACACTTTCACCATGTAATTGAGTTCGTCACAATACAGGGTGCGCACCGATGACGTAGCGGTAAACAGCGGCCCCAGTGGCCCGATGTCAACCAGTTGCTCAGTGCCAAGCAGCTGTTGGATATTGTGCTGCGTAACTAACCACTGCGCCTGCAGCGGATGCACGGCCAGCAGCACCATACCTTGCTGGCAAAGCTGTTCTGCCTGCCGCCGTAGCGCCGTGTCGGGCTCACGCCAGGCAATGTCTGCCACGATCTGCGCTGCGCTTTGCGTCAACGCCGAGTTTTGTATCACCCGCTCTGCGGCCGCCGCGAAAAAGTGCAACTTAAACCGGCCTTTAAGCTCAGGCGCATAGTGTGCATGCTGCCAACGATGCATGCCCTGACGTGACTTGGGCGTAGGGTGGAGCCAGTGGCCAAACAGAATAGACTGCTCGCTGTCGATAAAGCGCGTGCTGTGCAGCAGCGGATCGTCAAACCTGGCCTGCAGATACTGTGTCATGATCTGGTGGCTTTCCAGCGTGCGGGCCGTCAGTTCCAGTTGTTGCTCACTGACTTCTGCGCGCCGTTGTGGCTGGGCATAAATTTCCTGAATAAGCAGCATAATGGCCGATATCGAGTCCAGCGGTTGCCAGTCCAGACTGGCCGTTTGTAACTGATAACAAGCCGTCAGTCTGTGTCTGCCGACCACAGAGCGATACGCAACGCCAATTGCCAGACGTTGTCCGGTGTTGGCCAATTGCAATTCAATGACGTACTGGCTTTGTGGATCTATTGCCAGGCCGCAGCATCTTTGCCACTGGCAACCAGAATGCCAGACGCCTGGCTGAATTTCTCTGAGATAAGCGTTAACAAATGCCTGAAAGGATGCATTATCTGCGACGTGCCTGGCCTGAAATGCCATGCATAACTCCTGAAGCTTGCGCCTGTTAGTAAATTGCCTAGTAAGTTAATGATAACTATTCTCGTCCGCAAATAAATTTACAATTGTTACATTTCACGGCAGGCTGGCAGGTCGAAAACGCCAGACGTAAGCCAGCGCCAGTAGAAAGGTTAGCCATTCCGCTGCCGGTAAGCCGATCAGGAATAGCCACTGTGCCGGAGCAGGGTTAAACACCGCAGCCTGGTAAAACAGGCCATAACACAGCAATAGCATGGCCGCCGGCAATACTATACTGCGGCAAGACGCCAGAGTGGCTGATGCAGCGGGCTGATGCACTGCCGTGAGATAACAACTCAGCACTATATTAGCGCCATTAACCAGAAACAGCGGCCACAGCAGCAACATGATATGGCCCGACAGTTGCGCGACAGTGGCGGCTTCAGCAGACAGAAACCAAGCTGCAATCGTCGCATGGGCAAAAATTAGCACCAATACCAGCCCGCAACCCAAAGCGCCGGTTGTCAGCAACGACAAACTGAGGAACTGACTAACGCGCCGCCGTTTACCGGCGCCGAAATTCTGACTGACTAACAGGTGCAGCGCATCGGCTACGCCGTAACTGAGCATTACACTGAAAAAAATCAGATAGTTAACCAGGCTAAATGCCGCCACCCCTGCGCTACCCAGTTGCAGTACCAGCAACCAGTTAAGCAACAGAAATAACAGACCGACGGACACTTCATTGATAAATTCGGAGCAGCCATTGTAGGCCGTTCGCCACAGCAGTTGCCAGTTTTGCTGATACCACGAAAAGCGCAAACTGCGGCGCCGGCTGAAAAACCAGCTGGCTAACACGGCAAATTGCAGCAACTGTGCTATTGCCGTGGCATAAGCCGCCCCGGCCATGCCCAGTTGCCAGTGCACAATAAACAGCGCATCAAATAAGATGTTGCTCAGTGCCCCTGTCACCAGCGCCCAGGTTGCCAGCAGCGGATGACCGTCCATCCGGACAAAATAATACAGCACCATAGTGCTTAACTGGCCGATAAATACCCAGCGCATCACCGCCAGATAGTGCTGCATCAGCGGTTGCACCTCGGGCGGGGCCCGGAGCAACCACAACAGCCAGGGTTCCGCCAGAAAACTGGCGATGGCAAAGACGCTGTTTAGCAGCACGGCCAGCATCATCACCTTACTAAACAGCGCTGACGCCATGGCGCTATCCTGTTGCCCGAGGTATTTACCCACAGTAACGGCGCCACCTATTGCCAGCATCAAAGAAATGGCTATCAGTAAGCTGAAGTAGGGCAACAACAAACTTATGGCCGCCAGGGCGTTGGCCCCGAGCTGATTAGCCACAAAAATGCCATCCACCAGGTTAGCCGTAGTGAGGGCCAGCAAGCCCACGACAGAGGGCAGCAGATAGTAAAAAAAGGTCTTTACGACCGGCCCTGCAAGCGCCGGATTGCTATCAGGTGATGTCATCATTCAGGCGTTTTCCCCATACCCATCAGTATTCAATTCGCTATGGCGGCATGATGCTACGCGGCAGAGCCTGGCTCAGCAATCAAGGTTACAATTGTGACATTCTGTCCGGCGCGACTCTGGAGGGATAGCAGCCGGCGTGCCGGCAGCTGTAAATGTAACAATTGTAAATTTCATTTTCTTTGGACGGCCGATTCCTATAATGCCTTGCAAATAATAATTATTATCATTTAAGCATTTAGCATAAAACACAGGACGCCTACCGCCAATGCAAAATATACACAAAAACGTAGCGGCTCTGCCGCTGGCCATATCACTGGCACTGCTCAGCCACTCTGCTGTAGCGCAACACAGCGAAAATACCGCACAGCAGCAGAATATAGAGCGGATCTCTGTGGTCGGTGCGGCCACTAACTTTGCCGTAACGGCAGACGACATCGAAAAAATACAGGCCAATGATTTAAGTGACATCTTCCGGCTGGAGCCTTCGGTTACCGTGGGCGGTGGTGGTCTGGGCATTACTCAACTGGTGTACATTCGTGGCTTTGAAGACACTATGCTTAACGTTACCGTTGACGGCGCGCCGCAAACCGGCACCCTGTTTCACCACATTGGCCGGCTGGCGATAGAGCCGGAACTGCTAAAAAGCGTTGAAGTGCAGGCAGGAGCCGGTGAAGCTACCGCCGGCTCAGGTGCTATCGGCGGTGCTATCCGCTTTCAGACCAAAGACGCCAATGATCTGCTAAATAAAGATCAGCGCTTTGGTGGCATACTGAAAATAGGCGGTGGCAGCAATGACTTTTACAAATACAGTGCCAGCGCTTATGGCCGGATCAATGACAACTGGAGCCTGCTGGCGTCGCACGTAAAAGTAGACAGTGACAGCTACAAAGACGGTGATGGCAACGAAATCGCTTACGAGTTTACCGATGCAACAGGTAAGACGGTGCGTAAGGCGACTGATACCGAGCAGGAGCTGAACTTTATCAAGCTAAGCGCTGAATTTGAGCATGGTCAGTACCTGTCACTAAGCTACGAAACCCGCGAAGAAGAGGGCAGCTTTCCCTCTAAGCCTAATTTCCCGATTTCAGCCAGCAACCCGATCTTTCCGATTGAAACCGAGCGCAGCACTACCGTGTTCAACTATGGTATTCAGCAGGGTAGCCTGCTGAACCTGGCGGTTACCTTGTACGATACCGAGCAATCGCTGCTGGTGAAAGGTAACCGCGCCTGGCACCCTTATCAGGGGCAAATTACCACCCGTGGCGGCGATATCCGTAATACGCTGGATTTGGCAGCCCATAGCCTGACGGTTGGGGTCGAATATCGTGACCAACGCTCGTCAGCCGGCACGCTGGGACAAGCGTTGAGTGCAGAGGAAACCGGTAAGGTGCTGGGGATCTATGCACAAAATCACTGGGACATCAGTGAAACCCTGCTGCTTAGCTTTGGTTTGCGTTATGACGATTACAGCCTGAACACCACGCACAAGTTTTATGCTGAAAATCAGGCCAATTTTGCGGCTGTTGCCGCCCAGTATCCTCAGGTAGCTGAGGCAGGGTTTTTCCTGGTCGCCGATTTTGACACCCTGACGCCGGTTGGCCGGGTCGCCGGGCCGGATGGCAGCTTTAGTTACCTTAGCCGCAGCTCTGAAGATATCAAAGTCAGCAGTGATGGTTTAAGTGCCAACCTGGGTTTAGCCTGGCAACTGACACCGGCCTGGCAGTTAACGGCAGGTTATGCCCAGGCGTTACGCGGCAAAGAAGTGGGCGATACTTTTACCATTGACTATAACGGTGTCGAACCCGGCATTGAAGCGGAAGAGGCAGAGAATACCGAAGTGGGTCTGCAGTACAACCAGCACGGCCTGATGTTTAAAATTGCCGCTTACCAGTCTACGCTGGATAACGCCATGAACCTTGAAGTTGGCGGCACCAATGTGCGCAACATTGGTGATATTGAATCAAACGGCGTAGAGCTCAAGCTTGGTTATCAGAAAGATGAGCTGCGTATGGTTGCCAGCTATGTGCATAACAATAGCGAGCTGCATAACTACCAGCCTAATGTGGCGACCAATGCGTTTGATGCTAACGGTGCCGCTATTGTTAATCTGGCGGCCTACAGTGCTGATTTTAACGCCTTTAATATTGCTAAAATTCAGGCGCCTGCCTTAGTTAATGGTCAGCCGCTTATTTATGATGGCATTAAACTTGAAGGCTACGAACAGCGGGCTATCGGTAACTCCCGTGGTGATACGTTTAGCCTGGATGTCAGCTACAGTGTGCTGGAAAATCTGGAAGTTGGCTGGTTCTTCACACATGTGCAGGCGCTGGACGGCATAGTTGCGCTGCACAATGTGGTTAGCAGTGGAGACGTCAGTGAAGTAGTCACACTGCGCAAGCCAGGCTACAGCCTGCATGACTTCTACGCCAGCTATGATGTTAACGACAATATCAGACTGCGTCTGATGGTGAAAAATGCCTTTGATAAAGCTTATCGCGATCACTCCAGCTTTGCTGATTACAGCGAAATCTGGGAAGGCTTTGCCAGTCATAAAGAGCCAGGCCGCGATGTTCGCCTGAGCCTGTCCTGGCAGTTTTAAGTTGTATCAGGCAAGCGGCGGCTATGCCGCCGGTTGCCGACATGGTGGCAGGAGTAATAACATGTCTGAAGCAGAAACCACAGCGCAACTTACGCCTCAACTGCAGTGCACAGCCCGGATAACAACGGCTAACGGCAGTAAGTATTTGCAACGCTTGTGCAAGCATTTTGCACACAAGGTGCGCGCCGACTGGGACGAAAACCGTGGCCAGGTTATCTTTGCCGAAGGTGTCTGCAGCTTAGAAGCCGATGCCCTAGGTTTACAGCTGATTTGCAGCGCCGCTTCGCAGCAAGACTTAATGGATATCGTCGATACCATGGACCGGCATTTCATCCGCTTTGCCAAAGCTGAAGCGCCAGAACTGAACTGGCAGTAACGGCGCGATTGCAGTTGCCAGCGGGGATTAAGCCGGTTGGGCCGGTTAGTTTGGCGCCTGCGACACGCAATTGCGGCCTTTGGATTTTGCCTGATACAGTGATTCATCGGCACGTTGGATCAGGTCGTGCAGGCTATCGTCGGGTCGACACTGCGCTACACCTATACTGACTGTGCACGCTGGTATAGAAGGGTTTTCAGTCGATTGTAACTGCAGTGCCTGGCGAATACGCTCTGCCAGCGCAGACGCATTGTCTATAGCGGTGTCGGGTAAAATAATCAGAAACTCTTCACCGCCAATGCGGCCAATAAAGTCTGTCTTGCGCAGCAATAGGGCAAAGCTTTCTGCGGCGGATTTTAACGTAACATCGCCTGCCTGATGGCCATAGTTGTCGTTGATGGCTTTAAAGTGATCTAAATCCAGCATCATAATACTCAATGCCGTATGCTGGCGTGCGGCCCGGGCAATCTCCAACTCAAGCAGGCGCATCGTTTCACGCCGGTTGCACAAGCCGGTTAAATCATCTGTGGTAGCCATTTTTTCCAGCTGCGCGGTGCGTTTTTTTACTTCGGCTTCCAGATGCTGGTTGGCTTCGGCCAGTTTTCGCTCCGCCTGCACTAATTCAGCGATGGTAATTTGCATACTGCGCTTACTCGGAATGCTTATCGCCTGGGGCAACAAGTACCACAGCATAATGGCGGTCAGTATAGAAATAACACCGGTCAGCGATTTTACAATGCCATGAATATAGTAATAACCGTGCCAGACGTTAATGATACCCAACAGATGGGTTGCACCGCAGAAAAAAATAAAGCCGGCAAACAGCAAAAATATCGAATTAAAGTGTAAATCGTCCCGTGCCCGCACCAACCTCACTAACGCTAACGGTATCAGCATATAGGCAATAAAGGTCAATACATCGCCACCGACATGCAGTATCAGTAAATCGGTACGCCACAACAAACAATGGCCATGCGGCATAAAATCGCCGTTTAATAAGTCAGTGATAAAATCCATTTATGCGTCCCGATAACAATAGTCTTCACACAGCTTAGTCAATAATTCAGCACGCTGTTGATAGCACAGAAACTATCAGCCAATTAACAGGCATGGGAGTAAATTAACTGTGGCAAATGCGGCTATGTCCGGGCGGCGCTATTGTGCCGGTTATTCCCAGCGTGCATCCGTTTCGCTGATGTTAAAGGCTATTTTTTTACCCTGGCTGGTGAGCTGAAACACCTGCTTTGGTGAACCATCGGCGTTAAGCTCAACCAGGCCTATGCCGGATTGATTCAGCAAACGCTCGCCGGCTTTAGCCGTGTCGGGCTTATGCGGCACAATCTTCATACTGCGGCGTTTGGTAAACCAGTTTAGTGGCGAGCGTGGCGAATACAGCCAGCGGTTAAGCCGATCCAGTACATCCAGCAAGCGGGGTGGAAACTGGTTTTTTAAGCCACTGCTGGTAATTTGCCAGATATCCGGCCCGCCTTGTTGGCCACGCAGGTTGACTTCATAGACAAATGAATAGTGCACATCGCCGGATAAAATAACAAAGTGCTTCGGTGTTTTAGGGTGGCGGAATAAGTTCATCAACGCATAAGCGGTGCCGCGGTGCGCCATCCAGTTTTCGGCGTCCACCAGCAGCGGCCGGCCAAAAAACGTAAATAACTTTTGCACGCCTTCAATTAATTTCACGCCAAATACCGGTGCCGGTGATACCAGCACCACCGCATCATGACCGATAAGGTCTTGCTGCAATTCGGTAATGGCTTCCCAGTCCAGCAGGCCGGAGGGCTTGCCTATGTTAACTTCCGAGCGCCAACGCCGGGTGCGGGTGTCCAATACCAGCAGCGGCGGCTCAGTAGGCCATTGATAATGCCACTGGTTAAAACGCAGCAGCTCAGTGATAAGCTGCTGATGCTGTTCAGAACCGCTGTTGGCGAAGGCGTGTTCTGCCTGTTTGAGCAGATCGGGCGTAAAGCGCTCAGGCGTATTGCCCCAGCCCTGACAGAGCAAATAGCCGATTAAGGCATTACCGATAATGCGGCGGGAAAAATCGTGGTTATAGGCTGTTTGCTCCCACTCGGCGGTAAGGTTCCAGTCGTCCGTGACATCATGATCATCAAAAATCATCGCGCTGGGCAGGTGCGCCAATACCCGCCTTACTTTGCTAAGACCAGCGGCAAACTGCTGAATAATCTGTTGATGCTTGTTGAAGGTTTGCTGTTGCTCTTCGCTAAGTTGAGCGGCGATATCGGCAGTGAGCTGCGTTGCATCATCCAGCCAGCCTGCCGGCGACCATACCAATAAATACATGCCCAACATTTCTGCCAGACTGATCAAATGGTTTCGGGCATTGTCCGAAGTAAATACCGGCTTTTTAGCACCTTTAAACAGCTGAGTGATAACAGCCCGGCTGCCTTCTGTTTTTGGTAATAAGGTTTCACGGCGATAATAGTAAGGTTTGCTACTATGCAGTTCAGATGATTTGGTGACAGCAGAGCAGGGCAAGCTTTCATCGGTAAAGTCCAACTGGCCGATGAGCCGGTGAATGGCATTTAGCATCGGCGCAGCCACGTCATCGGCATATATTTGATCACCACTATGTAACAACAACGCCGGCCAGTGCTCTGCTGCCTGTTGCTGCAGGTATAAATCTGCCGCCAGCAAGCCATCCTCGGCGGGATAATGCGGCTTACGACAGGAGCCATGCAGTAACCGGCTGAGTTGGGGCTGAATAACAAAGCCCGGGGTGTTGCGGCCGGCATACACTATATCGGCTGCCCAGTGTTGCCAGCCCAACCAGTCGGGTTGCGGATTATCCGATTTATCCGCCAGGGTTAAGTCATAACCTATCCAGCAGCCGGTTGGCAGCGCTTGTTGCAGCGGAACATGAATAAGCTGCAAATACAGTTTGCCGGCACAGCGCACTGTCTGACAATGTTGCTGCATTTGCAGTGCCGTAAAATGCTGAGGCTCGCCGTTGTCGGGTAACAGACTAAGTTGCAGCTGCACCGGCCGGCTGGTCGCCAGCCACAGCGTAAAACGTTGTGGCGTGACGGCGCGCAGCAATGGCCCGGCCAATACTAATGGCAGGGCGGCGTCTTGCGTTGTATCCGCTGCTAGTGTTGGCATTAGCGCAGGGTAACAAACTCTTCAGCGCTGGTTGGGTGCAGCGCTACGGTGTTGTCGAAATCGGCCTTAGTAGCACCCATTTTTATTGCTACGGCAAAGCCTTGCAGCACTTCGTCCATGCCTTCGCCAATGCCGTGCAGGCCAACCACTTTTTCATCCGCTCCGGCGCACACCAGCTTAAAGCGGCTCAGTGCGCGGTGTGCTGTAATGGCGTTATACATGGCGGCAAAGTTGCTGCGATACACTTTGACATTAGCCGCGCCATATTGCGCAACAGCTTCGGCTTCGGTTAAGCCAATAGTGCCAATAGGCGGGTGGCTGAATACCACTGTAGGTATTAGCGAATAGTCCATATGCGCATCTGGCATGGCCGGGTTAAACAGCCGCTCGGCCAGCAGTCGGGCTGCTTTGACGGCCACCGGCGTCAGTTGAGCTTCACCGGTGATATCGCCAACGGCATAAATCCCTTTCACATTTGTGTTTTGGTATTTATCGGTGCGGATAAAGCCCTGTTCATCGGTCTGCACACCGGCAGAGACCAAATTTAGCTTGTCGGTTGCCGGCTCGCGGCCGATAGCCCAAATCAGGCAATCGACATCGTTAAAAACGCTGCCGCTGCTGCAGTATACTGTCAGTGTTCCGGCGGCGGTTTTTTCCACCCGGCTGACTTCAGTGTGGCTGTGCAGGTTGAGCTTATCCTGCGCCATGCGTTCAAGCAGCATATCGGTAATGTCGCTGTCGAAATTACGCAGTGGCCGGTCTTTGCGTACTAAAAGATGCGTATCTGTGCCCAGTGCATGCAGCACGCCGGCAATTTCCACCGCGATATAGCCTGCACCTATCACTAAGGCTTTTTTCGGCTGGGTGGTTAAAGCAAAAAAGCCGTCGGAGTCGATACCGTGCTCGCTGCCGGGGATCTGTGGCCGGCTGGGGCGGCCGCCGGTAGCGATAGTAATATGATCGGCCGTGATACGCTCGCCGTTTACTTCTACCGTATGGGCATCAACAAAGCGGGCAAATCCCTGAATAAGGGTTACGCCATTGGCATCAAAGCCTTTTTGATAGCTGGCATGAATACGCTGAATATAGGCTTCGCGGTTTTTCACCAGCGTGGACCAGTTAAAACTATTTTGCGTCACGTCAAAGCCGTAATCCGGGCTGTATTTTAGTGCTTCGGCAATATGGGCACCGTACCACATTACTTTTTTTGGTACGCAACCGACATTAACGCAGGTGCCGCCTACGGCTTTAGCTTCAATAACGGCGGCGCTGGCACCACGTTGGGCAGCGCGGTTGGCCCCGGCAATACCGCCGCTACCGGCGCCTATGGCTAAGTAATTAAAATGACGGCTCATATCTGTGTCCCGGATTGCTGATTAATGCACAGGTTATATGGGGTAAGGCCGGCTTTTGCAAGACAGTAACCAGCAGAACTGCAGTAAGCGGTATCGATCTGCATTGACAATAGTGCTGACTGCCCCAACATTAACGGTAATATTTTGCCATCGCAATTAAGGTTTATTATGTCTGCTTCTGAAAATATATTGCTGTCGTTCGCCGGCTTACCGCCATTTTCCCGCATTAGCCCACAGCAGGTTAAACCTGCAGTAGAGCAGGCGATAGCACAGGCCCGTGCTGCTGTAGAACGCGCTGTGGCGGCTGTTGACGTAAGCTGGGATAGTTTAATCGCACAGCCGGAGCTAGACGAAGAACGTTTGGATAAATTGTGGTCGCCGGTGTCGCATATGAACTCTGTCGTCAATACGCCAGAGCTGCGTGAGGCCTATGAGAGCTGTCTGCCGCTATTGTCAGAATTCAGCACCTGGCAGGGGCAGCATGAAGGTTTATACCAAAAATATCAGCAACTGGCGCACAGTGCTGACTACGCCGCTTTAACGCCGGCGCAGCAAAAGGTGATTCAAAATGCCTTGCGCGATTTTAAGCTGTCGGGCATTGGTTTATCGGCAGAAAAAAAGCAGCGCTACGGCGAAATTCAAAGCCGGTTATCCGATTTAGGCTCGCAGTTTTCTAACAATACACTGGATGCAACCCAAGCCTGGTTTAAGCATATTACCGATGAAGCCGATTTAGCCGGTTTACCGGAAGATGCCAAACTGGCGGCAGCTGACGAGGCAAAAAACCGCGAGCTGGATGGCTGGGTATTTACGCTGGAGTTTCCCAGCTACATAGCGTTAATGACCTACGCTGATAACCGGCAACTGCGAGAAGAGTTGTACAGCGCTTATTGCACCCGGGCGTCAGAGCAGGGCCCGACGGCCGGCCAGTTTGATAACAGCGCCATTATTGAAGAAACGCTGGCCTTAAAACATGAGCTGGCGCAGCTACTGGATTTTAACAACGCCGCAGAAGAATCACTGGCAACCAAGATGGCAGAGTCACCGTCGCAGGTACTGGATTTTCTGCACGATTTAGCCCGCCGTGCCAAACCGCAAGCCGAGCAGGATTTGGCCGAGCTACGTGCCTTCGCCCAGCGCGAATACCAGCTGACAGAGCTGGCCGCCTGGGATATTACCTACTATGCCGAAAAGCTGAAACAGGCCAAGTATGCCATATCGGACGAGCAGCTACGGCCGTATTTCCCTGAGCATAAAGTGGTAAGCGGCTTGTTTAGCGTGCTGCAAAAGTTATTTGGTGTAACGGTTCAACAGCGCGATGGCGTCGATGTGTGGCACGCGGATGTTAAGTTTTACGATATTTTTGCGGCTGACGGTGAGCTGCGCGGTAGCTTTTATTTAGATTTATATGCGCGGGCGAAAAAGCGCGGCGGTGCCTGGATGGACGACTGTCAGGGCCGGCGTGTGTTGCAAGGTGGCAGTGTGCAAACGCCGGTGGCCTATTTAACCTGCAACTTTAATAAACCGGTAGGTGGCAAACCGGCGCTGTTTACCCATGATGAAGTGGTGACCTTATTCCATGAATTTGGCCACGGTATTCACCATATGCTGACCAAAGTGGATGCAGCCGCAGTGGCCGGTATTAACGGCGTGGCCTGGGATGCGGTAGAGCTGCCAAGCCAGTTCCTGGAGAACTGGTGCTGGCAGGCTGAGGCGCTGGCAATTATTTCCGGCCATTATGAAACGGGCGAGCCACTGCCACAAGACTTGCTGGACAAAATGCTGGCGGCGAAAAACTTCCAGTCAGCGATGTTTTTAGTGCGCCAGTTGGAGTTTGCATTGTTTGATTTTCGTTTGCATGCCGAGTATGAGCCGGCATTGGGCGGCCGGGTACAGCAAATGCTGGACGAAGTACGCAGCGAAGTGTCAGTTGTTATTCCGCCGCGCTTTAACCGCTTTCAACACAGTTTTGGCCATATTTTTGCCGGCGGTTATGCCGCTGGCTATTACAGCTACCTGTGGGCTGAAGTATTGTCAGCCGATGCGTTTGGCCGTTTTGAAGAAGAAGGTATTTTTAATGCCGGCACCGGGCGGGATTTTTTACGCTGGATCTTAGAGCGTGGCGGCAGTGCCGAGCCGATGGAATTGTTTAAAGGTTTCCGTGGCCGCGAGCCATCAAATGAAGCCTTGTTGCGGCATATGGGCATTGCCGGTTAACAATTCATTGCCAATTCAGCGCCGCTCTGCCAAGCTGAAACGCAAATAACAGGAGGTGCTATGCGTACAAACAGATTATTGCCGTTACTGGCAGTGCTGGTGTTATCGGCTTGTCAGCAGGGGCAGGCAAGCGGTACGGCTGACACTGAGCGTCTGCTGCCTAAACCGGTGGTCGAGCCGATAGATCCGGTAAAAGATCCGTTAACGGCGATGAAAGCGAGGAAACAGCAAATGGCCGAAGTAGCAGATTTAACCAGCATGCGGGCGGAAATTATGGCGCTGATTGGTGAAGCCCGCGCCGATAACGTGCAGCAATGCCGGGTCGCCGGTTTTGGCAGTAAGCCGTGTGGCGGGCCGGCCAGCTATATTGCCTATTCGCTGAAAGATAAAAATGAGACGGTACTGTTAGCGCTGATTGAAAAGTACAATAGTGCCGCCAAAGCAGAAAATGAACGGCTGGGGCTGATGTCCGACTGCGCCATAGTGCCCAAACCTGCAGTGGTGCTGGAAAACGGCGTCTGTACATTAAAAACCGGCACAGATACAGCAAGCTATTGAGTTTGCTACTGGTCTGAACGCTAAGGCAACAGTACACTGTTGCCTTATTTTTATGTCAAAGGTAAGTGGTGTGACAACAGCAGAATCTTTTCAGCGTATTTATCAGCGCGCCTGCGATCGTAAAGGCGGTGAAGCAGCATTGGCAGCCTTATTGGGGCACAGTGCCAGTGCGGCTGAAATCAGTGTCATACCGGATAACCTGTTGCTGGGCGAGCTGACGAAAAAAGTGTTTCAGTCGGGTTTTGTCTGGCGGGTGGTGCGGCAAAAATGGCCGGGTTTTTGTGAAGTGTTTTTCGACTTTGACATCGAAAAAATACTGCTGATGAGCGATGAGATGCTTGAAGCCAAAGCCCGAGACGAGCGTATTATCCGCAATGCGGCCAAGGTCTTTACCATCCGTGATAATGCCTTGATGATTGACGACATTGCCGCTAAACACGGCAGCTTTGCCCGTTTTATCGCAGACTGGCCAACAACCGATATTATCGGTTTATGGGCTTATTTAAAGCAGCATGGTGCCCGCCTTGGTGGCAACACCGGCCCTTATGCGCTGCGCGCCATTGGCAAAGACACCTTTATTCTGAGTACCGACGTCGAGGCTTACCTGCGTGCCAGCAACGTCTTTGACGGCGGTATCAACAGTAAACGCAGTCTGGCGCAAATTCAGCAACAATTTAATCTGTGGCAACAACAATCTGGCAGCAGCTTACAACATATCAGCCAGATTATTGCTCTGAGTGTGGGGGAGAATTACCTGGGGATGCAGCAATAATGGCGTTGGCTCTATTAGCGTCTGCAGCGGCAGATAAGCTTTATGTTGCCAGTTTGTGCCAGCAATTTGGCCTGGCACTTACCGACAAGGCTTCCGGCTGGCATTTAGCCTGGCAGGACGACGCCCTGGTACTTAGAAATACAGACTTACCTAAACAAGGCGATATTCTGGTTGATTTTGCCAGTGGTGCCGCCAGTTACCGCCGGCTGCATGGTGGCGGTAAAAACGAAGCTATTGCCAAAGCCTGCGGCCTGAATAAAAAGCGTGATCTCAGTATTCTGGATGCCACCGCCGGTTTAGGCCGTGACGCTTTTGTCCTGGCCAGCCTGGGGGCTCAGGTGGTGATGGTTGAGCGTAATCCACTGGTTGCGGCACTATTGTTTGACGGCCTGCGCCGGGCCGCGGCCAGTACTGAACTTAACTGGCTTAACCAGCGTATGCAATTGCTGCACAGCAGCGCGCTTGAGGCGCTGCAGCACCAGCCGGCAGTGGATGTGGTGTATTTAGATCCGATGTTTCCGGCCAGGGAAAAAACTGCCTTGGTTAAAAAAGAAATGCGGGCCTTTCATGACGTGGTGGGCACTGATGCCGATGCCGATGTTTTGCTGGCACCGGCTATGCAGTTAGCGAGCAAAAGAGTAGTGGTAAAACGGCCTGGTTATGCCGGGTTTTTGGCAGCACAACCACCTACAATGTCGGTAACGGGTAAGAATAACCGCTTTGATGTGTATATTAATGCAGCAATTTAATGCTATTTTTGCTAACGAATAATTTAACAGGGGAAATACCATGATTAAAGTCGGCGACAAGTTGCCTGAGGTGAGTTTTTCGCAACTGACCAAAGAAGGCGTAATGAATCCACTTACCAGCCAGATCTTTGCCAATAAAAAAGTAGTGCTGTTTGCTGTACCAGGCGCTTTTACGCCAACCTGCTCAGCCGCGCATTTACCCGGCTATATTACGCTGGCAGACCAAATAAAAGCCAAAGGCGTGGACAGTATTGTCTGTACTGCAGTGAATGATGCCTTTGTTATGAGTGCCTGGGCAAAAAGCCAGAATGCCGAAGAAATTGTATTTTTAGCTGACGGCGGCGCGGCGTTTCATAAAGCAATTGGCCTGACTATGGAAACCGGTGATTTTGGCGGCCTGCGTTCACAGCGCTACGCGATGATTGTTGAGAACGGTGTGGTTACACTGCTAAACGTTGAAGCACCAAAAACCTTTGAAGTCAGCAAAGCTGAAGTGATTTTAGCGGCGCTGTAAGTCAAACAGTACCTAAACCTGGTTTAGCAGGTTTAGGTACTTTGTTTTTACCTGACAGTATTAGCCGCGTATCGCCACAATTTTCCAGCCATCGGCACGGTATTTATCGACAATAGCACTGCGGGTGCCACGATGATCCTGCGTTTGGTAGGTTGCCACTTTTAACCGGCCCACGGCCTTACCAAAATCAGGCCGGCAGCACCACAGTGATTGATCATCTGATGGATGCGGAGGTACCAGCGTTTTAATGCCGCCGTGTTTTAATGCCATATAAGACAGATGGATATCTTCGCCATTGTCCCAATATTCCGGCTCTTCAATCCACATATAGCGCACATAACTTTTACGCATAAACCAGGCATGGCCGACTAAATCGACTTCAGTCACGTCGTTGTTTTGCGCGCCGTTCCAGCCGGCCTTATTTTTGCTGGCATAACCGCCTGCTGCCGGTAGTAACACACCAGAGCCGCCCAGAATGCCATCATGGCCTGCTGCAATGGTATTTAAACAGTTTTCAAACCAGCGCGGCTGCGGTAGGATGTCATCATCGAAAAAGGCGACAAACTCAGTGCGAACCAGACTGGCTAGCGCAAAACGGCCCCAAAACAAAAAGTTAGTGTTACACACCACTACCCGATCGGCTAATGCTGACACATCCAGTAAATCGTCTTCACTGCGGTTTGACCATACCCAGATTTCGTCCGGTGGTACGCTTTGGTTGCGCAGTGCCGCTATTTGTTCTGCCAGATATTCGGCACGCCGGTATGCCGTCAAAATCACCGTAATGCCGGTTTTTTTCGCAGCCGGCATAGGCGTGGCATCACGGTTAAACACTATGTTATCGGCAGGAGCGGCCAGTTTACGTTTTACCGCACCAGCTAGTTTAACCCGCCAGAAGCCTAATACCCTGGTGTTCCACCACCAGCGAATACTTTGTGCAATTGTTTTTTTAGCTGCCATAACGCTCTCTGTTATTTATTGATCAGTGCCGACTTAACCCGGCGGATAGCTTTGCGGACCACCGAAATTTTGCTGTCTTCTTTGTAACGGCCTTTTTCAGCGTGGCGGATAAGCAGCAGGTTGGGTAGTGCTATTGGCGTGCCCTGGGTACCTAACAACCAGCGCACCGCGCGATCTTCGTAGGTTTTAGTCCAGTGTTGCTTCGGTTTTTGATACACGGCTAAATCGTCACAATAACCGCAGGCGCGGGCTACGTCACCGTGAATAATCTGAATAGCGCCGGTGGCACGGTCAAACTTACGCGGTTTAAATTTGCTTTTATCTACTTCCAGCAGTGCCGTTTTGTCTTTGCCGGCAGAAATCATCGGGTCGGCTTCGGTCAGCAAAGCCGTTACCAGCAAGGTATCCGGAAACAGTAAAATATCCTGCCGGCCTTTAAGTAATTGTTCCAGCGTGTCTAAGCAGCCCTCGTGAAACACCATGTCGCAGTCGGCAAACCAAATCCAATCGGCCTGGGTATGCTTAGAAGCATGGTTGCGGCCAATGGCACGGCGCAGCAATAAAGGCGTGGGTAATTGCTGAAAATTCCACTCGACATTGGGTACTGTGATGGTTTGAAAATGCTGCAGCAGTTTGGCTGTTTCTACATCTTCGGCAGAGTAAAATACGGTAAAGCGCAGTTGCATATTGCTGGGCGGGTATTTTACCAGCGAGCTTAACTGATAGACAAAAAAGCGCGCGTAGTTCCAGCAGTGGCTGACAATCTCCAGTTTGATATTGTCATGTACCACCGCCAACTTGGTCTTGTCGGGCTGGTTTTTAATAAAAGCGGTGGCCGGAAAATAGCCTGAAGCGGCAAAGCGCAGCAAAAATTCTTTTACACCATCCAGCATGGCAGGTTGCCGGTATTCAGGAAGTGCCATAATAGCTCCGTACAAAGGTCGGCCGGCCTTGTGCCGCCAGAGGGGTTTCAGGCCATAATAAGGCCGCTAGATTAACATTTTATCTGCAGCTGAAACAGAATCTTTTGGTATCAGCGGGCCAAATTTGGCATTATGGCGCACCTTTGCCGCCAGTGTTTATAACACCAGCGCGGCGGACCAGAGTTAGCTAAGAAGGGATAGATGTCACTGTTAAGTCGTTTTTGCTACAGCTTGCTGCTATGTCTGCTATCGCCGCTGCTGCTGGGTTATTTGTTGTGGCGCTCACGCAAGGACAGCGCTTACCGGCGGCGTCTGGCCGAGCGCTTTGCGTTTAAACTGCCCGCTCAGCATGCCCGGAGCGGCATAGTGCTGCACACCGTATCGGTGGGTGAGTTTAATGCCGCCCGGCCATTAATTAAGCAATTACTTAAACAGTATCCGCAGTTACCACTTACTATCACCTGCACTACGCCAACTGCCTCAGCAGCCATTCTGAAATTACAGGCAGAGCAGCAACAGGGCCACAACATCATACATTGTTATCTGCCATTCGATTTTCCCTGGCTAATGCGGCGCTGGTTAGCATTTTTGCAGCCACAATTGCTGATTATTTTAGAAACCGAGTTGTGGCCAAATTTACTGGCTAACTGTAAGGCCCTGGCTATACCAACCTTAGTGGTGAATGCCCGCCTGTCGGCCCGCTCTGCCAGGGGTTACCGGCGTTTGTCGTGTCTGGTAAAGCCGATGCTGCAAAATATCAGCCAGATTTTAACGCAAGACAGCGCCAGCGCCCGGCGTTTTGCCACTTTGGCCGCGCCAAAGGTGCAACTGGCTGGCAATTTGAAATATGAACTGGACGTGCCGGCGCAGAGTGTGGCCCTTGCTGCAGACATTAAGCCGACCCTGCAAGGCCGTATTGTCTGGGTCGCCGCCAGTACCCATGCCGGAGAGGATGAAATGTTATTGCAGGCCTACCGGCAGCTGCGCCTGCAGTACCCGCAACTGTTGCTGGTATTGGTGCCACGCCATCCGGAACGTTTCGATGCGGTAGCGGCCTTATTGCAACAACAACAGCTAAGCTATGTCCGGCGCAGTAAGTCTCAGCTGCCCGATAGCACCACGGCCGTCTGGCTGGCAGATTCAATGGGCGAATTACTCAGTTGGTATCAGCTGGCAGATTTTGTCTTTATCGGCGGTAGTCTGATTGAGCGCGGCGGACATAACCCGCTGGAGGCGATGGTCTTTGCTAAGGCGGTGATATCTGGTCCCTATGTGTTTAATTTTCAACAGGTATTCAATTTACTTCAGCGTCAGCAGGCTTATTTGGCGGTCCGTACCAGTGACGATATAGCCAGAGCTGTGCAGCAGTTGGTCGATCAGCCAGAGCTGGCGCAACAGCTTGGTAGCAAGGGCCTGGCATTGTATCAGCAGCAACAGGGGGCGCTGGCACGAACTATGGGTGAAGTAGGGCAGTTGCTGCCGCTGGCTGGTATAGCCAGATTACAACAAGGCAGTGCAGTGGCCTGGTTTGATGCCGCCTTTTTCCCCAACGCTGGTCTGCATTATTTTCAGCCACAATACTGGCAGCAGCAGGGCTTAGTGTCTGGCCAGTCAACCGGGCGTAACACCGTATGGTTTGTCCGGCAAGATGACAAGCAAGCCGTGCTGCGGCACTACTACCGCGGCGGTTTGATTGGCAAGATAAATAAAGACTGCTTTTGGCCGGTGCCGCTACGGCAAAGCCGGGCCATGGCTGAATATGCTCTGCTGTGGCAGATGCAAAGCTGGGGATTGCCGGTGCCGCGGCCTTGTGCGGCTTTATATCAACCCCGGCGATTGCTGGGTATTACCTGGGCCTACCGGGCGGATATTCTGATTGAACGCATAGAGGGCGCGACTGATTTAGCTCAGTTGCTGCAACAGCAAAGTCTCAGCGCTGCGCAGTGGCAACAGCTGGGCAGCATGATAGCGCGCTTTCATCAGCATAGCGTGTATCACTCCGATTTAAACTGCCACAATATTTTACTGGATAAGCAGGGCAAATTCTGGCTGATTGATTTTGATAAATGTGCACTCAGAGCCGGCAATGACTGGCAGCAGGCAACGTTGGCCCGTTTGCTGAGGTCGCTGCAGAAAGAGCGGGGCCTGCATAACAGTTTTAGCTGGCAGCCACAGCTATGGTCGGCACTGCTGCATGGCTATCAGCAGCAACTTACCGGTTAAAATTGACACTTTATCGCGCTTTTTCTGTATTTTAGCTGTCACAAAACTGTTTTTATCCTGTCACTGCTCTTGGTGTAGCTGCCGTTCTTTGATATAACATCAGACGGTGGAGGGGCATCTATGCGGCTAAATAAAATAATAACAAGCTTAATGCTGACCAGTTGTGTACTGGCAGCGGAACCACAACAACAGTTTGCTGCGGCGCAGGCTGCGTACGCTCAGGGTGAGCACCGCAAAGCGGCCGAAATCTGGCAAACGCTGGCAATGGAAGGCGACACTAAAGCCCAGTTTGAGCTGGCGAAGCTGTATTCTTTAGGCCATGGCGTTGAACAGGATGCATTGCAAGCGGCCTACTGGCTGGAGCAGGCTGCGTCGGGCAGCACCGATTATGCTGAATCGGCGCAGGCTAAACGCGATATCATCGATGCTGTAGCCGAGATGAAACAACAAACCGCTACTGAAACGGCCGACAGTGCCGATACTACAGCCGTAGCCGTTGCAACGCCTGCTACGGTTAGCCCGGGTAAGCCAACTACAGTAGCAGCACCACTAAGTACTTCCGATACCGAGCAAACCCGGCAGGCACCGGCGGTTGCAGCTGTACCCGTACCTGTACCTGCTACTGCAGCAACCAGGGCTGCACCGGCGCAGCCGCCTGCTGTTGCGGCAGCTGCACCTAGCTACAAAGCGGCAGAACTGCCGGTAAAACCACTGCCACAGGCGAATTTCGATAGCGGGCTTAGAGCTTTCCAACGACAGAATTATGCCGAAGCCTTTAGTCACTGGTACCCACTGGCACACGCTGGTGTGGCGGATGCGCAGTTTAATCTGGCGGCGATGTATGCTTATGGTCATGGCGTGGCAGCTGACATGGCTGGTGCTGTGCACTGGTTTAATGCGGCGTCAGATCAGGGTATGGCGCAGGCGCAATACCAGTTAGCACTGGCCTATGCTAATGGCAATGGCGTGGCGCAGGATGATGCGGTTGCTGTGTTTTGGTATCAGCAGGCTGCGCAGCAGCAATTTGCTCTGGCGCAATATAACCTCGGTTATATGTATGGTGCCGGCCGTGGTGTAACACAAGACGAATCAGCGGCATTGCTGTGGTATCAGCGTGCTGCTGAGCAGGGTGATGCTGATGCCCAGTTTATTGTGGCAGGTCGCTATATGGACGGACGCGGCGCAGCACAGGATTTGGCAGCAGCGGTAAATTGGTACCAAAAAGCTGCCGGACAAAATCATGCCCGTGCGGCCTATGAGCTGGGCCGTGCATATTTGCAGGGCCAGGGCGTAGCAAAAAATGAGAGCCGGGCGCTGGATTGGTTTAACCGGGCCGCAGCGCAGGGTATTATTGAGGCTCAGCGTGAAGCCGGGATCAGCTATTCGCTCGGGCGTGGTGTCAGAGCCAACGACGACAAAGCGGTAGAAGTTTTACAACCTGCATGCAGCAATAACGACATAACGGCTTGTTATTATCTTAGCCTGCATCTGTTGGATGGCCGCGGCGTGCGTCAGGATAAGCAGCAAGGCCTTCAGATGCTGCGACAAGCTGGCCAGGCCGGCAATGCTGAAGCGCAGTACCGGCTTGGCGTGCTGTATAGCCAAGGCAAGGAGCTGGAGCCTGATGAAGCGGCAGCTTTTAGTTGGTTTTTGCAAGCGGCAGAACAAGGCCATGCTGAGGCGCAATATTTAGCCGGCCTGCGATTGGCCAATGGTACCGGCACGGCACAAAATGATGCCGCAGCCGTCAGCTGGTATCAACGTGCAGCAGAGCAGGGGGTACTGTATGCCCAGTACAATCTGGGTTTTATGTACGGTGCCGGCCGTGGCGTAAAAAAGGATGATGATAAGGCGCTGTATTGGTACAGCAAAGTCGCAGAGCAGGGCGATGCTGATGCCCAGTTTAATTTAGGGCTGCGCTTTGAAACCGGCCGTGGCGTCAGACAAGACGACGCCCGGGCCGTGCACTGGTATCAAAAAGCGGCAGAGCAAAATCATTTGCGTGCCATTGCTCATCTGGGTTATATGCATGAAAAAGGCTATGGTGTGCCTATGAATGAACGCCGTGCCTTTGAGCTTTACCAACAGGCTCTGCCGGCTGCCGTGCCCCGGGCGTTAACGGCAATGGGCTTGTTTTATAAAAACGGTCGTCAGGTAAAAGCCGATGATAAAAAGGCGGTGGAGTTGTTTACCCAGGCTGCAGAACAAGGCTATGCCAATGCGCAATATAATCTGGGCTGGATGTATGAGTTTGGCCGTGGCGTCAGCCGTGATCTGGTCAAGGCGCGTGATCTGTATCAGCTGGCAGCAGAACAAAGTGAACCGCTGGCTCAGGCACAGCTGGCCCGTTTACTTAACCCCTAATCTCTAATCTGAGTGGCAACGCCATTGCAATAAATAAGGCCAGCATCAGCTGGCCTTATGTTTTTCACGCTACGACAGCGTGATCTCAGTGCTTAGCCTGACATGGTTATGGCTGGTAACTTGCCGTCAGGGTTAAACCTGATACAGCGCTATAGCCGTACACAGAGATATACCAGGTTGCAGCTTGTGGGTTATTGAAGCTACAGCTTTCGGTATTACCAGACTCGTACGGACGGCAGTCATAACTTGACGTGGTTGGCTGAGCACCGCGGCGTACGTAGAGATCAGCATCACCGCTGCCACCTGAAGTATTAACGGTCAGACTGCTCATACCGGCCGGTACTGTTACCGTGTAATGTTTCCAGCTACGCCGGGCAATGCTGATATCCGACTCAGTCAGTGTCGCGCCCTGGTTGCCACCGCCGCCAGTGCCGGCTGTGTAATCTGCCAGCAGAGAAACGCCGGCATAAGCACTGTAAGCATTTATCATCACATGATAGGTTCCGGCCTGCGTTGTGCTAAAGCTGCAGTTTTCGGCATTACCTGTCTTATAAGGACGGCAATCATAGCTGGACGTGGTAGGCTGGCTGCCAAACTTAATATACATATCGGCATCACCGGTACCGCCTGACATAGTAAAGCTCAGGTTTGTTGCCCCGGCCGGTACAGTAAAGGTGTAGAAGCTGGTGCTGTTTGCTGCACCACTGAGGTTAGTCAGCGCCACGCCTTTACTCAGCTCGTTGCCACCAACAGGGGGTTCTTCACCGCCACCACCATTGCCAGAACCATCACAACCATTTTGTGCGATGTAGTCAAAAGCGGCTTTCGTGCGCACCAGACCATAGCCGTATGAGTTGTCCCGGCCTGTGGTGCCCAAGTCTTCGGCAGTGACCGCCAGCACATTACGGATCTGTGCGTTGCTACACTGCGGGTAGTGGCTCCAAAGCAGAGCGGCAACACCGGCAACATGCGGCGATGCCATAGAGGTACCGCTCATCAGGCCGTAGTTGCTGGCGCCTGAACTTAAGCTGGCCGTCTGGCCCAACTTACTCATCAGCGCCTGACCTACTGCCTGAGTGACGGCCAGAGCCGGAATACTGGTACCCGGGTTATCACCCAGTGTACCGCCAAAATCACCGGCAACATTGTTATAGATGACTGTTGCCAGGCCGCCACCGTCTTCACAAGACTGCACTTTTTGCACAAAGCTGACGTTACCGCGCTCGATCAGACAAATTTTATTTGCCACGTTACTGCAGGTGGTTTCAGCCAGGCCACAGTTCGCCAGGGCGGCATTGGCGCTGCCATCAGACGAGTTGGTCATCGGGCTGCTGGCATAGCTGCTGCTGCCGACACTCAGTACTGCTTCCAGCCCAGTACCTTCTGGATAGGTAGAACGAATATCCACACCCGGTGCGGCCAGCTCAACCTGGCTGTTACGCTGGGAGAAATCCGCCAGTTGCTTATTGCTGTCAATCGCAGCAACAGAGACAACAGCATCATAAGATGCCGGGTACGACATAACCGTATTGCCATCATTACCTGCCGCCGCTATTAACAACACGCCCTGATCAAAGGCCGCCTGCATAGCGTTAGCTTCAGTGGTGCTGGAACCTTCACCGCCCAGGCTCATATTAATTACCGTCGAGCCATTGCTGACACAGGTATTTACCGCATTGGCCAGTGTAGAGCTGTAGCCCCAGCCGTCATCATTAAATACTTTAATAATATGCAGTTTAACATTACCGTTTGGCAGTACACCTACCATGCCAACGCTGTTGTTCAGCGCTGCTATAGTACCGGCAACGTGGGTACCGTGCGGGCCGCCGTGCTCATACCAATTACCGGTGCCGGCATTGTTGCTGCCGGTAATATTGCCGGTTAAAAAGTCTTCGTGCGGTAAATCCAGACCAGAGTCAATGACACAAACTTTTTGGTTTGAAGCAAACTGATCACTAACCTGATGCGCCTGCACCATGGTATAGCCAAATGGCACTTGCTGTGCCATCGGGTAACGCTTGTGATCTTCTTCAATTAAGGCTACGTCAGCATCGTTTTGCAATGCCGCCAGCTGGCTGGGTGTTAGTTCCGCCGCTACTGCGCCCTGGGCTGCCAGCACTTCTTTTATCCTGGCACCACGGCTTTCCAGCCGCTGCTGGCGCTGCTGTAAATTAACGCTACGCAGCGTTTGTGCATCGTTAGTAAACATGCCTGGGCCAAAGGTTTCCAGCGCCTGTGTTTTGTATTTCACGATGTAGCGTTTGCGATCACCGGCACTGCTTTTAGTGCTAGATGCTTTGACGCTAACCGGGCTGCTATAACGTGTGCCCTGGTCAATAGCGTCCTGAGCGCTTACTGCTGTGGTTCCAAGTAGGGTTGCCGGCAAGCACAATAGTGCCAGCTTGCTTAGACTAAACTTCTTATTTTTCATGTGTTTCTCTTGATTATTTATTGTTATATGTTCCTGGATTGATGACGCCTTATTGCAACCATGCAATAACATCTTCCTACCTTTTAGCCATAATGTAATTAAGTGTAAATCCGCAAAATAGTGACATTTGTTGCAGTTTTATCTGCGCGATCGCCGCTGTTTAGAAAAAAGGTTTTTTTTTAAACGCACTACTATAGGTAAACCGAAGCGCTGTGCTCGTTACAGCTTGGTATTCATACAGCCGGGTTGTTTTTTATATGCTTAAAAAGCATAACTTATATTCATTGTTGCTATGTAAACCGGCACAGTTTGCATTGGTCCGCTTTGTCGCCGACAATAACGCCTTTGTAAGTAACAGGCAGACGCAGAAACATGCAGCAGTGGGATGTAATCGTTATTGGGGCCGGCGCAGCCGGTTTAATGTGTGCCATTGAAGCGGGTAAACGTGGCCGTAAGGTGTTGCTGCTGGATAACGGCAAACGGGTTGGCCGCAAAATTCTGATGTCGGGAGGCGGCCGCTGTAATTTCACTAATATGTATGCCGCACCGGAAAACTTTCTGTCGCAAAACAAACACTTTTGTAAATCGGCGTTAAGCCGCTATACGCAATGGGATTTTATCGCCCTGGTACAAAAGCACGGCATTGCCTACCACGAGAAAACCCTCGGCCAGCTGTTTTGTGACGATTCCGCCAAAGACATTGTTGATATGCTGCTGTCAGAGGCCAAAGCGGCCAATGTGCAAATAGCGTTGCAGCAAAATATCAGCGCTGTCAGCTTCGCTGATGGCCAGTATAGCGTTACCACGCCCGAGCTTAGCCGGCAGTGCCACAGCTTAGTCATCGCCAGTGGCGGCCTCAGCTTGCCGAATTTAGGCGCTACTGCCTTTGGATTTCAGCTGGCCGAGCAGTTTGGTTTAAAAGTGCTACCGCTGCGCGCGGCCTTAGTACCACTGACCTGGCAGCCAAGTGATAAAGCCGTGTTTGAGGAAATAAGCGGTGTGTCTTTGCCGGTAACGGCTGAAGCTAACGGCACAGTATTCCCGGAAGATATGCTGTTTACTCACCGTGGCTTAAGCGGGCCGGCAATACTGCAAATTTCCAGCTACTGGCAACCCGGTGATGAGGTGGTGGTAAATATGGCACCGCAAACCGACTTAGTTGAATTTCTGACGGTGCAGCAGCAAGCCCATCCGGAGCAGGAAGTAAAAACCGCGCTGGGTAAATTACTGCCAAAACGGCTGGTCGAAAAGTTACTGCAATTAAACATCTTTGCCAATCAGCCACTTAAAGCGCTAAATCCGAAGAGTATCAAACACATTGCCGACAGCCTGCATGCTTATGTATTTAAACCCAATGGCACCGAAGGTTACCGCACAGCCGAAGTGACCATCGGCGGTGTCGATACCGATTATTTATCGTCAAAAACCATGGAAGCCAAACAGCAGCCGGGTTTATATTTTATCGGCGAAGTAGTCGATGTTACCGGTTGGCTAGGTGGCTACAATTTCCAGTGGGCCTGGGCCAGCGGCTGGGTCGCCGGGCAGTATTGTTAAGGTAAGCCTGATGAAAAAACTCTCCAAAGTACAACTTAAACAGCAGGCCGCGGTATTGGATGCGGTAACGACACTGGAGCAGCAGGCGCTGGTAGAATTACCGGGCGCGGTGCAGTGCTGGTTTAGCATGGAATATGAAGCCTTTCCGCTGTCGTTGCTGGTGCGGTTGCAGTTTGCGGCGCAACCTTATTTAGACGCGGCGCAGCCGCAGTTGCTGGCCTGGCAAAAGCGCTTAAGCGGCTTGATGCTGAAAAAGGGCGTGGTGCTTAAAGATATGCGCAAGCATCTGGTGTTTACCCTAAACAGCCCTGATGATTAATCTGATAACGACACCTTGCTGAGACTGCTATGAAATATTATCTGGGCGCTTATGCTGCTTCGCCTAATCAAACTGGCTGGGATGCTGAGCTGGAAACGGCTTATTACGACGAGCTGAAAAAACTGCCGCAGCTAAAAGGGCTGGAGCACCCGTTTTTGGGCCGCTTACATCAGCACGACGATGACTGGTTTTTAGCCAATATCGACCCGCAGTGGGATTATGTGTTTACCTGTATTCCCGGCATTATGAATGCGCTGGCGCACAACCCGCTGTTTGGCCTGGCGTCAGTAGATGAAGGCGGCCGGCAGGCGGCGCTGGATTTTATGCAGCAGGCTTGTGCCGCTATTGGCAAGCTGAACGCGCATTTGCGGCGTCAGGCGGTAACGGCAATCCAAATTCAGACGGCGCCGGCGCGCAATAAAGCGCCATCTTCTAAAGCAGCACTGCTGGCATCACTTAACACTATGCTTGAATGGGATTGGCACGGCGCCCGCATTGTTATTGAGCACTGTGATGCTTATGTGCCAGAGCATGTGCCTTCTAAAGGCTTTTTAGCACTGCAGGATGAACTTGACGTGTTAACGGTGTTAAATGCCACTTTGCCAGCGTCGCAACAGCTGGGTATGGTGATTAACTGGGGGCGTTCGGTATTTGAAACCCGCCGCAGCGATGGCGCGCTGCAGCATCTGGTTGCAGCGCAGGCGGCCGGCGTGTTAAGCGGGCTGATGTTTTCCGGTGTATCGGATCAGGACAGCGAATACGGCGCCTGGCGCGACAGCCATCAACCGCCGCAAGCCAGCGCACTGGTACAGCCGGGTGAGCCAGGTAGCTGGATGACAGAGCAGGCCATGGCGCAGTGCCTGGCGGCCTGTAAGGCCGTGGATTTACTTATTCTGGGGGCAAAAATCGGTATCCGGCCACACAGCGCCGATATTAACCACAGGTTGGCTTATATCCGCGCGACGCTGGCCATTTTGCAGCGCAATGTTAAGCCGGGTTAACTTACTGCGGCGTTGATGCTATGTGGGCTTTAATATGGCTAAAGTGTTTAATGGCCAGTAAGCCCACTATGGCTAAGGCGACGCTGGGTATTAAGGTATTGATATAACTTAAATAGGTCAGGCTAAGCTCATCACGCAGTTCAACTAACCGCCACAAGCTGTGTAAGCCCAGCACCAAGATCGGCAACACTATTAGCCCTAGGTGATAGTGGCGCTGTTCTCCCTGCAAATATAACAACGCAGCCGCGGCCGGCAGCGCCAGTAGCAGGTGCAGTACTAAGTCGGCAACCGACATAATGAGTAAGGCTGAATCACGCCAGTTAGCCGACGCACTAAGCCATTCTGGCAGCGGGTTGATGCTGTTGATATAGGCAAAACACAGAATCACAAAGTACAGATGGGCGCCACCGACCAACAACGAGATCAGCGAGCGGATAACAAAAATGGCCAGATTGGCAGTCATAACAAGGCTCCGGCGGAATAATTGCCGGCAAGGTAGCATGCCGGTTTGCAACAGACAATAAAAAAGGGCCGTTCGGCCCTTTGGTATTAGTTAGACGGTGTGCGGTACTTTTCAAACCAGGCCAGCATGTATTCGACTTTTTCAATCATCCGGCCAGGCTTGTTAGAAATGCCGTGCGGTGAACCGGGAATACGCACCAGTACGGTGTCGATACGGCGCAGCTTTAACGCCTGATAGAACTGCTCTGACTCAGAAATTGGTGTGCGGCGATCTTCTTCACCGGTAATTAAAATGGTTGGTGTAGTGACATTGCCCACCAGACTAAGCGGCGAACGTTGCCAGTAATGTTCGACATTTTCCCAGGGTACACCGGGGAACTGATGGAAGGTCTGATAGGTATAGCTGTCGCCGGTCATCACCTTGCTTAACCAGTTAATAATAGGTTTTACCACGGCTGCGGCTTTAAAGCGGTTGGTCAGGCCTATGGCATAAGCTGAGGCAATACCGCCGGCCGAGCCACCCCCGATAAACAGGTTGTTCTCATCAATAAAGCCCAGCTTTAACATGGCATCTACGCCGCTGTTATGATCAGCGAAGTCTTCCGGTGAGCTGTATTTATTGTGCAGTAACATGGCAAAACGCTCGCCATAAGATGAGCTGCCGCGGTGGTTATCATAAAACACCACATAGCCTTCTTTGGCATAACGCTGCATTTCAGCGCTCCACTGCGGGCCATAGGCCAGGTGCGGGCCGCCATGAATTTCCAGCAATAACGGGTATTTTTTCGTCGGGTCAAAATCGGGCGGTGTCATATACCAGCCCTGAATTTCTTCGCCGTCAAACGAGGATTTGTATTTAATTTCATGTACCTGAGCCAGCTTTTTATGTGCCAGCAGGTCATCATTTAATGCAGTAAGTACCCGGTTTTTGCCTTTTTGCAGCACGGCGACATCGCTGGGGCGCTGGCTGGTGCCATGGGTATAGGCAATAACGCCGTTATCAGAAACTGAGTAGCTACCGCTTAAATACGGCTGAGGTTGGCTTACGCCACCCAAACTGGCGGTTAAGTCGGTCAGCTTACCTTTGGCCGTTAAACTGGCCAGTTTACGCTGGCCCCGGTCGTCGTATTGCACCACAAAACTGTTATTGCTTAACCAGTTAGGCGATTCGATGCTGCGATCAAACTCTGCGGCAATATCGCTAATGTTGTTACTGGCCAGATTAAGCACTTTAAGCTTACTGTTGCTGTAGGGCACTAACGCATTGCTTTGCCATAAAAACGCCAGCTTTTTACCATCAGGAGAAAACACTGGTGCTGACTCTTCTCCCGGCATTGAGGTTAGCTCGGTAAGTTGTTCGGTGGCTAAATTTAACTGGTACAGGTTAGCATCGCGCGGTTGGTATTCCCACTCTGCTGCCAGGTTGGCGGCAAACACCACTGCCTTGCTGTCAGGGGTAAACTGTAAATCGCTGCCGTAATTAAAATCACCCTGGGTTAGCTGGCGTGCCGTACCACCACTGGCTGGTAGCACAAAAATCTGCCGGAATTGTGGTTTCAAAAAGCCCTGGCCATCGGCCTGGTAGCGTACTCTGTCGTACACCGTAGCGCTGGGTGACCATTTGGCTCCGGCCGGTTTTTGCACCCGCTTTACTTTTTGCTGCATTTCAGCGGCAGCCGCGGGCATATTCATGGTAAAGGCCAGCTGCTTGCCATCCGGTGACCATGTCAGGTTGGCCGGGCTGTGGCGTAAATCCGATAATTTGGCAGTGCGGTTTTCAGTTAACCAATGCAGATGAATTTGCCGTGCGCCTGAGCTGTCTGAGATAAACACCAGCTGTTTGCCATCGGGTGACCAGCGCGGCTGGCTGTAGTTAAACTGGTCGGCAAATAGCGCTGTTTGTGCGCCAGTAGCAACATCCAGCAGCCACAGGCTATTGCGTGTGCTGTCGGTCATAATGTCATTGCTGGCACGCACATAAACGATTTTGCTACCGTCAGGCGATATTTGCACATCAGAGGCATATTCCAGTGCAAAGATGTCTTCAGCTTCGAAGTAACGGCTGCTGGCAGGCGTTACGGGCTCAGCAGCCAGCACGACGCCATTCAGGCTTAACAGCACGGCGGCGGCAAGGGAGATGCGGGATAATTTCAGCATAGGTGCCTCAGGATAGTAGTTGCTTATTATCTGCTTAAACTACCCTGAAGCGGGGATGGCTCAAAGCCGTCAGCGGCAGAGTGACGGTTTTGAGCGTTGTGCCACGGTGATGGCGGCTAATGTCAACCGGCCAGGCTGTCAAAAATATGCAGAAAGGTCGGTGCCTGTTGAATGGCCAATGGCATTTTTAGCCGTCTGGCAATATCCTGGGCACTTATCACGCCACGGATCTGGTGGTTTTCGCGGTCGATCACCACGCAGTGTTGCTCGCCACTGGATTGCAGCGTATTGACCACATCAGAAATGCTGCAGTGTTGCAGTTGCTGATAAGCCAGCGCTTTAATACGTTCGCGCGGGCGCATCAAGTCGGCCACCCGGATATCGTCCCGGCTGGTGCCAAAGGCAATATGCCGCATCATGGCTTGTTCTGACAGCTGCTCAACCGGCAACAAACCCACCAGCTCGCCACCACTGTCTACCACCAGTTTTAGTTTGCTGTGTTCGCGCTGCATCATTTGCAGGGCTTCACGGGCTGCGGTGCCGGCGTCAATCATATTCGGCTCGCTGTGTTTAAAATCGTTAACAACGCTCAGCGCCGGTGATTGCAAGGTGGTACCGCTAAAATCGGCAGGCTGTACTAAATGGTCAATGTTTTCAACTGAGTATAAGGCTAAGGTTTTCATCGTGTTTCCTCGGTACCGGTACGCAGAGGCCATACCGGTGTAGCAATAATCTAAAGTGGCAGTGTTAATGCCGGAACGAAATCAGATTAGAGCCGGAAACGGTGGTGCCCGCGGTTTGAGGTTACTGAGGAAATGGGATGGACGGGCATCAGCATGATACTGCTTAACCACAGCGCTATAACGTGCTGGTGGTGCAACAGGTGTGCTAACAATATAACCGCCGGGCTGATCGGTACTATCTTCGCTGTCGGCATTAAGCCCATCGTGCAGTACCGGCAATACAGCGTGTAAGCTGGTGTCGGCCAAAGGTGATAGCCTGCTGTCATGCACGGCAAAAGCCTGAGGTGTGCACCACAGGCTTAACATCATCAATATGGCAAGACTACTTAACCAGCGCATAAATCCTGTGTTCTTTCAGTCGGTATAAAGTACTGTCAACTGATAATGGCGGCCACTGTAGCGATGTGCAACAGGGCTGACGTAAAAACAGCATAAAATGCGACCAATTGCGGTTACAGGCCGTTAAGTAACCCTTTTAGCAGCAACGCCAGCAACGTCAGGCTAGCCACCCCGGCCAGATATAACAGCACAAACCATACTGCCTTAGGCAGCGGGCGGGGCAATAAAGGTGTTGGCATTAATAACCCTCCTCAAAGTCTTCTACTTTGCCGCGGAAAATATGGTAACCCCATAGCGTATAGGCCAGGATCAGCGGCACAAAAATTAACACCCCCGGCAGCATAAACTGCAGGCTGCTATCCGGTGCGGCAGCCTGATAAAAGCTGAGTTGGCGTGGCAGTAAATAAGGGAATAGCCCGACGACCAGGCCGGCAAAGGCCAGTAAAAACAAGGCGGCGGCCAGCCAGAACGGCCGGCTTTCGTGACGGTTGTTTATGTCTGCTGCTGCAGCAAACTGACGCTGAACCCGGCCAAGATCACGAAACAGCAGGCGGGCGCAAAGTATCGCCGACAGCGGCAGCAACATCAGCGCCAGGCTGTAGACGCTGCCAAACCAACGGGCGCGGATATCGGCCTGGCTGTACAGCGTCCACAGGCTAACCAGCAGCATCGACAGCATAACAAACAGCAGTAAACGCTGGCCGTAGCGGGCGGCTTTTTGCTGAATAGCACCGCGGCTTTTCATGGTCAGGTATGTGCATCCCAGCAGGGCATAGCCGGCCATTACTGCCAGGCCGCAAAACAAGCTAAAAGGCGTTAAGCCTTGCAGGCTGCTGGCGCTTAAGCCGCTGCTGTCAACGCCCTGTACCAGCATGCCCAGCATCAGGCCCTGACAAAAAGCCGCCAGCGACGAGCCGATAGCAAAAGCGCGGTTCCACCAGATTTTAGAGCTGTGCGATTTAAAGCGGTATTCAAACGATACGCCACGGAATATCAGCCCAATTAACATCAGCATAATCGGCAGATAAAGGCTGGAGGCAATAGCAGCGTAGGCGGCCGGGAAGGCACCAAACAGGATCACGCCACCGAATACCAGCCAGGTTTCGTTACCATCCCAGACATGGGATACCGAACGCATCAGGTGATCATGTTCGGCATCGCTGTTAAACCACGGATATAAAATGCCGACCCCCAGATCAAAACCATCCAGCAGCACATACATTAAAATGGCAAAGCCGAGCAGCAAAAAATAAAAAAGCGGCAAACCTAATTGCAATTCCATCAGTGTTGCTCCTGAGCCGGTTTAAGTTGTTTAGCCAGCGCCACCGCATAGCCGGATGCTTTAACGCCAATCAGTTGTTGTTCAAGTTGCCCGGCCGACGGCGGCCCTTTTTTGATAAGCTTGCGCATAAAGTACAAATAGACGCCAAACAGCAGGCTGTAGGTCAGAACAAACAGGGTGAGTGAAAACAGCACCCGCTCGGCAGGCAGTGGCGATACTACATCTATAGTGCGTACCAGGCCCTGCACCAGCCAGGGTTGGCGGCCTACCTCAACCACATACCAGCCAGCCAGCACAGCAATAATGCCGCTGGGTGCCAGATAGCTGCAGGTGGTTAAAAACCAGCGGCTTTGATATAAACGGCCGCGCCAACGCAGGTAAGCACCCAATAGCGCCACCGCTATCATTAGCAGGCCTATGCCGACCATAACGCGAAACGAGAAAAACACTACCGCCACATTAGGCCGCTCGTCCGCTGGCACCGCTTTAAGCCCCATCAGCTCGCCATCGGCATCATGGGTTAAAATCAGGCTGGCCAGTTTCGGAATGGCTATTTCAAAATGATTTTTTTCGCCGGCTTTATCCGGAATAGCAAATAACAACAGCGGCGCGCCGGCTTCGCGTTCAGGCCAGATCCCTTCCATTGCTGCCAGCTTAACCGGCTGATGTTGTTTAACATTTAAGCCATGTAAATCGCCAACGAAAGCCTGTAACGGCGTTAAGATCAGTGCCAGCCATAAGGTCATCGACAGGCCTTTGCGCGCCATGGTTTTATGTTCGCTGTGTAACAGCTGCCAGGCACTGGTTGCCAGCACGACAAAGGTGGCGGTAATAAAGGCTGCCAGCAACATATGGCTGAAACGATACGGCATGGAAGGGTTAAAAATAACCTGCCACCAGCTGTCTACCTGAAACACGCCGTCGACAATGCTGTGGCCGGCCGGAGTATGCATCCAGGAATTAGCCGCAATGATCCAAAATGCCGAGATCCAGGTACCAATGGCGACTACTACGGTAGCGAAAAAATGCAGTTTTGGCCCCACCCGCTGCCAGCCAAACAGCATAATGCCAAGAAAGCCAGCTTCAAGAAAAAAGGCGGTCAGTACTTCGTAAGCCATTAGCGGCCCCAGTACGGCGCCGGTGATCCGTGAGAATTCCGAGAAATTGGTGCCAAACTCATAAGACAATACGATGCCGGATACCACGCCCATACCAAAGGTAATGGCAAAAGGCTTGATCCAGAATTTGGCCAGTTGCAGATAAACTGGGTTAGCCGTTTTCAACCACAGGCCTTCCCAAATGGCGATCAGTGTTGCCAGACCTATGGTAATAGACGGAAAAATAATGTGAAAGCTTACCGTAAAGGCAAACTGCAGACGGGATAACAGCGCGGCATCCAGTTCCATATCAGCCTCGGCGTGTTCTGCTGTAACCCCATAATGCCGGCGCTATGGCGGCGGCGCAGATCAGCAGCAGGCTGAGTAATTCGGCGCTGAAGAATGCTAAGTTCATTTGTACCTCATCTAGTTGCGGTTAAATACTTGACTGAGCGCACTACAGCAAAAAGCTTACCACATTGTTGTGTATTCTTTATCTATTGATATATATAGATATTTTATTGCTATTGCGCCAATCGTAAACAAGGTTTACGATAATGTATCGCTGAATATGTAAACGAGGTTTACAGTGTCGCTGCTGGTTGCGTTTGAAATAAGTATGCTGCTCACCACGGTCTGTGCCGTTTTGCTGGCTGGCTGGTTGTTATGGCAGGGCAAAAAGCAGCCGGCTATGCCGGCGCTGGCGGGGTTTGCCGGCATGATGGCGCTATGGTGCGCCGGTCACATTGCCATACTGCAGCAATGGCATGCGCCGGGCATTATGCTGGTGCTGGCTAACCCGTTAATGCCGATGTTTTTTCTGCATTTTGCCGTGCAATTTGTCGGTTTTGGCCGGCAACACAGCCGGCTGCTGCGTTACTGGCCGCGGTTAAAATGGCCATTGTATGGCCTGACGTTACTGTTGATCCTGCTTAGCTGGTATGGCCACGGTGGCACTGTGGTGGCCACAGCAGGTTTTGCCGGCTTTTTTGTGTTTACCGGCATTGGCTGGCTAAACCTGGCTTACACTGTGCTGTTGGGGGTTGCGGCGCATCTGGTGTTGTATCTGGGCTGGTTACGGCACAGCGGCAATAAACGCCGCTCAATCGTGGCGATGTTTCTGGCCGGCGGCTGGGGTCTGTTACTGGCCACCAGTTTTATATTCCCGTCGCTCGGGCTGGCCTGGTATCCGTATCCGATGCTGCTGCTGCCGAGCTATTTGCTGCTGCTGGTGTATGGTGTAGTGCGGTACCAGTTGCTGGCTATCAATGCCTTTGCCAACAAAGCCTTGCTGTGGCTGGGTATGTTACTGCTGGTGCTGGCGCTGATGGCGTTGGTCAGTGCCATGCTGGGGCAGTTTGGCATGCAGGCGCTGGCTGCCGTGCCGGCCAGTCAGTTGTGGCTGTATTCGGTACTGTTGCTGCTGCTTAGTGCATTGTGCTACCAGCCGCTGGCGGCGCTGGCGCGGCGGTTAATTTATCCGGGGGTACAGTTAAGCGATACCTTGCTGGCGCACTGGCGTGAACAACTGTTGCAGGCCGACAGCTGGCCGGCGCTGGCACAACAAGCCAGCGAGTTGCTATCGGTGCAGCTGCGGCAGCAGGTTAGGGTGCAGCTGCCGCAGGCCAGCTCAGCGGATAGTGACAGCGGTTTGCGTTTAGTGTGTCAGCGCGACGGCAGTGGCTGGCACTATCAGCTGTCGGGCTGGCATGATGTGACGCCGGGCTATCGCTTGCAGGGCGATGTGTTTGCGGCTTTGTTGCAAAGTAACTGCCGCATTCTGGAGCAGTCGCTGAAACTGGCTGATGCCGAACGCAAACGGTTGGATCAGCAACATCTGGTTGAGCTGGGCGCGCTGTCAGCGGCTATGGCGCATGAGTTACGTAACCCGCTTAACATTATCTCTATGGCATCGGCCAGCACCAGCGCCGATACCCGCCAGCATATTCAACAGCAACTGAAACGTGCCGACAGACTGATTGCCGACTTACTTAGCTATGCCGGCCAGTTGCAGCTGCACTGTACAGAAGTGCCGTTAAAGGCGCTGGTACAAAGTGTAATACAGCAGCAAGACTGGCAGGGCGTGCAGTGTGAATTGGCGATAGATGAGGCGCTGAACCTGCATGCCGACAGCTACCGCCTGCAGCAGGTCTTGGTGAATTTGCTGGATAACGCCCTGGCATTTTGCCGCAACCAGGCGGCAGCGACCATCCGGCTCGAAGCCAGCGGCAATGCCGCCGCAGTGATATTGCGGGTGCACAATAATGGCCCGGCTATTCCGCAGTCGCAGCAGGCTGATTTGTTTCAACCTTTTGTCAGCAAAAGAGCCGGCGGCAGCGGACTGGGGCTGGCAATAGTGCGGCGCATTGCCAGTGCGCATGGTGCCAGCGTGCGTCACCGCGACGATCTGGGCTGGCCGGTTAGTTTTGAACTGGTATTTCCCCACAGCGGCGCCGTAGTCGCGGCTAACTTACAGGACACACACTGATGAGCGCAGAACGGATCTTATTAATTGATGATGAACCGGCGTTTTGCCAGCTGGCGCAAAGCTGGTTGCAGCACAGCGGCTATCAGGTGCAGACGGCGGCTGATTTGCCGGCAGCTAAACTCCTTTTACCCGGTTTTAAACCGGATTTGGTGTTGCTGGATCTATCACTGCCACCAGAGTTTGACCCGCAGCATACGCTGAGTCAGCTTGGTAGCTTTACCCAACAACCGGTAATTATTTTAACCGGCCATGCCCAGCGCCAGCTGGCGCTGGACGCTATAGCGCTGGGTGCCTGGGACTTTATTGCCAAACCGGTTGATCCGGATTTACTCGCCGTAGTGATTAAGCGCGCGCTGAGCAAACATCAGCTCGATACCGAGTTATCGCAGTTAAAACAGCAACAGCAGGGCGCGCTGCAGCAACTGATAGGTGCGTCACCAGCCATGGCCGCAATGCGCACCTTAATCCAACGTATAGCGCCAACGGATGTACGGGTGCTGGTAACCGGGCCCTCCGGCACCGGCAAAGAAGTGGTGTCGCGCGCCTTACATCAGCTAAGCCGCCGCGCTAACCAGCCGTTTGTGTCGGTGCATTGTGGCGCCATTCCGGCCGAGTTACTGGAAAGCGAGCTATTTGGTTATGTCAAAGGTGCCTTTACCGGGGCAGACAAAGACCGGCCCGGCTTGTTGCAACTGGCTGACAAAGGCACGTTGTTTCTCGACGAAATTGGTGAGATGCCGCTGCCGATGCAGGTAAAACTGCTGCGGGTGCTACAGGAAGGTACCTACTTTGCTGTCGGCGGCCGCCAGCAGCAAAAAATCGATCTGCGGCTGATATCGGCAACCAATGCCAACCTGCCTGAGCTGGTGAAAAAAGGCCTGTTTCGCGAAGATCTGTATTACCGCATTAAGGGTATTACACTGGAAACGGTGGCCCTGGCCGAGCGCAAGCAGGATATTCCGCTGTTGTTACAGTTCTTTTTGCAGCAGCAAGCAAAACAACAGGGCCAAAGCCTGAAACTCGACAGCACTGCGCTAAACTGGTTTATTCAGCGCGATTGGCCGGGCAATGTGCGTGAGCTGAAAAACACCCTGGAAAGCGTAGCCGCCGTAGCGCAGGGTGGGGTGCTTAGTATGGCCGATATCAGTTTATTGCACCCGCAAGCGCTAAATCTGCAGGCCATGTTACCCTTGGACAGCAGCCAGATGAGCCTGGAGCAGGCGGTGCAACAGCTTGAAATTAAACTGATTAAGCATGCATTGCTACAGTGTAAGGGCAATAAAAGCCAGGCAGCGCGTGAATTAGGGCTTTCACGGCAAGGGCTACTGAAGAAGATTGACCGTTACCGGCTGGCAGATTAAGGTAGCGGCTCAGAAATGGAGAAATGTTATGAAAGCGGTAGCTTATCAGCAATCACTTGAGGCCACAGATCCACTGGCATTGCAGGATATTACCCTGGCAGATCCGGTAGCGGCTGGCCGGGATATTCTGGTGCGGGTAGCGGCTGTGTCGGTCAATCCGGTAGATACCAAGATCCGCAAAAGGGTGCAGCCAGCGCCAGGCGAATACAAAGTACTGGGCTGGGATGCCGCTGGCGAAGTGGTTGCCGTGGGCGAAGAGGTCAGCTTATTTAAACCCGGTGATAAAGTTTATTATGCCGGCTCATTAACGCGGCCTGGCAGCAACAGCGAGTTGCAACTGGTCGATGAACGTATAGCCGGTGTTATGCCGGATAACCTCAGCTTTGCTGAAGCTGCTGCCCTGCCGCTTACCGCTATTACTGCCTGGGAATTGCTGTTCGACCGGCTGGAAATTCAGCAACCGGGTTTAAAACACCCCAGGCCGGTATTACTGGTTACCGGTGCCGCCGGTGGTGTAGGTTCGATCCTGATCCAGCTGGCACGACAATTAACCACCGCCACCATTATTGCCACGGCTTCGCGGCCAGAAAGCAAACAATGGGTTAGCGAGCTGGGCGCGCACTATGTGCTGGACCATAGCCAGCCATTATTACCGCAGTTACAAGCGCTGGATTTAAGCTGCGTTAGCCATGTGGCCAGTTTAACCCATACCGATCAACACTACGGCGAACTGGTGCAGCTGCTGGCGCCGCAAGGTAAGCTGGCATTGATAGACGACCCTGCCGCTGGCATTGATATTATGCCGCTAAAGCAAAAGAGTATTTCGCTGCATTGGGAGTTTATGTTTACCCGTGCCATGTTTGGTACGCCGGATCTGCAGGCCCAGCATCAGCTGTTAACAGACCTAAGCCGGCTAATTCAGCAAGGCCAGATTAAAACAACGCTTAAGCAAACGCTGGGTACCATTAACGCCGCCAACTTGCGCAGTGCGCATCAGTTACTGGAAAGTGGTAAAGCTATAGGTAAGGTAGTACTGCAAGGCTGGTAACAGCGGCTATCGCCGTGCGCTAACGGGGCAGCGTTACTGCCCCGGCTAGCGTGTCAGGCAATTTGCTGATCGTCGTTCATGCCGGAATACCAGGCTTTAAACAACACTTTTTCCAGTGCTTGTTGCAAGGCATCGTTAATAGGTAAGTGTTGCTTACCCAGGTCATAGTCCAGCTCGTTAACCTGCTCTTTTGCCAGCACCATTAAAGGTGGTGGATCAGACTGCATGGCAATTAATGTATCCTGATAGGCGGCGGCTTTATCGCTTTTAATCACTTTACACACCGACAACGAGGTTTGGCCGGTTTTGTCGCGATAGCCAGCCGCGCCGAATAAACGGCAAATACTCGGCCGGTGCTGATAGGCACTGCACTGACCCTGTTTGCCGTCAAACGATAGCTTCTGATAAAAAAAACAGCCCGCAGGCTCTGTTAACTCTTCGAGTTGTGTCAGTGTTTGTTCTGCTTTACCTTGATCAAACAAGTGTAATGCCAGCGGTAACATTTCCAGCACCGTCGCTTCTATCGTCGGTTGCAAACAGCACTCACCACAACCAGAGCGGCAGCCAAGACCACGCTGTTGTTGATAGACTGAAAACGTTGTCGCTATTTCGCCATACACAGCCTCAACACGACGCGATAATTCACGCAGCCGTTGCATAAAGACTCCGAACGAAAATATAAAACTGGGTTGCCTGTTAAGGAGCGACGAAATGTCGCCGCTGCATTGTACTGAGTTGTACAATGCAGCGGCAATAGGGCGGCAGGATTTATTTTAGCCGGCGAGCAGGTTTGTTAAAGGTTGCGGCTTGGCGACGGCATAGCCTTGTACGTAATCAATGCCCAGTAACTTAACGGCGTTTAGGATGTCATCAGTTTCGACAAACTCGGCCACTGTCTGCATGCCCATAGCACGGGCCACATCGTGGATCGATTTTACGATGGCTCTGTCGTATTGATCGTCCAGCAGATCACGGACAAAGTGGCCATCAATTTTAACGAAATCTGCCGGGAAGTGTTTTAAATAGCTGTAGGATGAGAAGCCACTACCAAAATCGTCCAGCGCGATTTTGCAGCCTAAAGCGCGAAAATGGGTAATAAACGCCAGCGTACTTTGCAAATTAACAATGGCAACACTTTCAGTGATTTCAAAGCAGATACGCGAGAACGGGATTTGATAGCGATCAAACATCAACTGCACATCATCTTTAAAACCGGCATCCTGTAACGAACAGGCTGACAGGTTAATACTGCATAGCTCAAGCTGCTGTAAATGCCCGGGCTGGCGCTGTAACCAGCGAAAATAGTTTTTAATCACCCAGCGGTCGATTTGCGGCATCAGGCCATAACTTTCTGCCGAGGTTAAAAAACTGGCCGGCGTGATCAAGGTATCGTCATCGGCACGCAGGCGCAGTAATATCTCATAGCTATGTGGCAGATCGGCTGTGCGCAGCGGCAGTATGGTTTGCTGGTACAGCACAAACTGGTTGTCTTCAATGGCCTGGCGCAAGCGTCGCACCCACATAGCTTCGTTTTGCAGGCGCTGGCTGTCTTTGTCTTCGGTATCAAATAACTGAATGCGGTTGCGGCCTTTATCTTTGGCCAGGTGGCAGGCGGCTTCGGCTTTTTTCAGCATGCTGTCCGGGCTGTCATCTTTGCTTATTTCGGCAACGCCAATACTGACGGTAATTGGATAAATGCTGTCCTGCCAGATAAAACGATACTCGCGAGCCGTGTCCAGCAGCCGGTACGCCAGAGAAAACGCCTCGTTACTGTTGCTGTCGGTAAGCAGAATGGCAAACTCGTCGCCGTCCAGTCGTGCCAGCGGGCCATGGTGTGCCAGAGTACGTTTAAATTGCTCACTTAATTGCTTAAGTAGTACATCACCGGCCTGATGGCTGCAGCTGACATTAACCAGCTTAAACTGGTCTATATCAATAAAAATAATGCAGCCGCTAGCGGTACCTTGCTGGCTCAGATGTAACAGTTGCTGTTCAAAGTAATAGCGGTTGTACAGTGCAGTCAGGGCGTCGTGGCTGGCCAGATAGGCCAGTTGTTCGTGCGCCAGCTTTTGCTCGGTAATATCAATTACAGAACCGTGAATAAAGGCCTGATGCTGTTGTTTCGATGGTGACAAGCGCACTGACATCAGCGCCCAGAACGGGCTGTTGTCGCCACGTAAACCGCGCATTTCAAAACTTTTTTTACCACCAAGCTGCAGTTGCTGCAGCATAAACTGCCGGTCTGCCGGGTCGGCATAAAAGCGCGCCATACCGGTGTGACTGATCGCCTGTTTCAGCTCGTCTTCACTTTTGTAGCCCAGAATATGCAGCAAAGCCCGGTTGGCGTTGAGTAATTTACCATCCAGCGTGGTAGTAAACATGCCCTCAACCGCATTATGAAACACATCGTGATAGTGTTGCAGCTCAGCATTGGACGTTAGCCCGGGATCCTGGGTAATAAAAAACCGTTGCAGATTAAAGCTGGTGAGCGCCAGGCTCAGCATGACCAGAGAAAACAAAATATAGGACCAGTTAATACCGGCATGCAGATAACCGGCCTGATTTAGCGTTAGCAACAAGGCAGCAATCAGCGTCAGCACACAGGCCCAGATAAAACTGCGGGCCTGATGCCGGCCTTGCAGTGACAGTGTCAGCGCCAGTAGCAGATTACTGCCCAACACCCAGCCAACGCAGACAAACAGCAGTGCTAAACGTAGCTGGCCATTGGCAAACAACGGGCTGAACAGCAGCAGTAAGGCGATAATATTGCTTAGTGCACTACAGCGGCGCCACCAGTTGTTTTGCGCATCCTGTACCACCTGGCAGACAAACTGATTTAGACACAACAGAGCGCTGCCGGCAGCGATATATAACATTGCCTGGTTCAGCTCCGGGTAGTCGGGCCATAACAGCATAAATGCCATGCCGTTGAGCACCGCCACCACCAGCGCAAAGCCGAAGAAAAAGCCGGCATAGTACAGATAGTGTTTCGACCGGCTGCGCAGGTACAGCATCAGGTTGTACATCGCCAGTAACAGCAACAGGCCCTGCACCACACCGTCCAGCAAAGCCTGGCGTTGTTTATTGGCAACAAAGCTGCTGTGCGACCACAGCAGCAACTCACTGGGAATAACAGCGGCATCCTGAACTTTTAGAAAAATGTCGGTTTGCTCGTCAGGTTTAAGCTGCAGTGATACCGCAAAACTACGGTATGCCAGGCTGCGTTCACTAAAGGGGTAGTCGGTGCCTGCCCGGCTTAATGGCCGGGCGTCTTTATTGCGGCTGTTCAGCTGGTATATTTCGACTTTATCCGCCAGCGGAAAATCATACTCCAGCACGATATCCAGTGCTCTGCTACCGGGGTTTTGTAGCCGGGTAAATAACCAGACGGCGTCGTCGCCGTTAAACAGCACCCGCTCGGCGGGTGTTAGCAGCCGGAAGCTGTGATGAAACGAAGGATCATCCAGTAGCTGCGCCATGGTCATATCGGCTGAGGTCGTCAGATAGTAAACCTGCTGCAGCTGAATGCGCTCTGTTAGCGGGCTGGCGATAGTGTTGGTTTCGGCATGAAAAGCAAAACTACTGCTGGCAAACAGACATAACCACAGCAAGATACAGCGGATAAAGCTCAACGGAAGCACTCCCTGAACAAAGCAAAAATTGATAATAGTGTGACGGCCCAACACTAGTTCAGCGCAAAACACAGCGTCAGCAGAAAAACAGAGATTAGCACTGTCTTGATCAACATCAAAGCGGCAGACGTATATATGGCTTGAGCATTCAGCCAGTTAGGTTATAACTAATACAACAAACTATAAGATGGAGCCTGTATGAAATATCTGATCTGTAGCCTGATACTGGCCGTTGCCAGCCCAACATTTGCCGCTGATGTGGCAGCGGGTAAAACCAAAGCCGCTGTTTGTGCGGCCTGTCACGGTGCCAATGGTATCTCTATTATTCCGGATTACCCTAACCTGGCCGGCCAGAAAGTAAAATATCTGCAAAGCGCGATGAAAGCGTACCGCGATGGCGAGCGCAAAAACCCGATAATGTCACCGATGGCGTCCGGGCTAAGCGATGACGATATTGCCAATATTTCAGCTTATTTTGCCAGTTTGCCGGCTGGTGGCTGATTGTCCTCTGCCAGATACTCACTAATTTCATCCAGAAAGTCGGCACCATAGCGTGCCAGCTTAGTCTGGCCGACGCCCGACACCGACAACATGCTGATGTTGTCGGTGGGCAGCAAGCGGCACATGTCGATAAGGGTGGCATCACTAAACACGACAAAAGGCGCAACATCATCGCGTTGGGCAATGCGTTTGCGCAGCGCCTTCAGCCGGGCAAACAGCAGCCGGTCGTACGCTTGCTTGCTGAGCTGCTCGGTTTCCCGTTTGACGCTGTGTAATCTGGGGATCGCCAGTGACAAGCTGCTTTCGCCACGCAGCACAGGGCGTGCCGCCGGTTGCAGCTTTAATACCGAATGGGCGGTAATGTCCTGCTGCAGCAAGCCAAAATGAATAAGCTGGCGCAGGATGCTGAGCCAGTAATCATGGCTTAAGCCGGTGCCAATGCCCCAGGTTGACAGCTTGTCGTGCCCCAGCTCGATAATTTTCTGGCTGTGGCCGCCGCGTAATACATCGATAACATGGTGCATGCCAAAGCTTTGGCCCACCCGGTACACACAAGACAGCGCCTTTTGCGCCAGCTCAGTTGCATTAAATTGCTGTGGTGGATTAAGGCAAATATCGCAATTGCCGCAGCGGGTCTGGCTGGCTTCACCAAAATAATTCAGTAACACCTGGCGCCGGCAGGTTTGCGCTTCGGCAAAGGCTGCCATGGCTAAAAAGCGCTGCCAGGTAACTTCAGCCCGCTGTTGGTTTGGCTCGGCATCCAGCCAGCGTTTCATCCGGCCAATATCAGCCGGATCGAACAGCAGCATGGCCTCGGCGGCGACGCCGTCGCGCCCGGCACGACCGGTTTCCTGATAATAAGCTTCAATAGTGCGCGGCAGCTCAAAATGCACCACATAGCGGATATTCGATTTATTCACCCCCATACCAAAGGCGACGGTGGCAACAATCAGCTGGTAATCATCGCGTTTAAACGCATCCTGCACGGCGGCGCGTTGTTCGCTGTCCAACCCGGCGTGGTACGCCGCGGCATTAAAACCCCGTTGTTTCAGCTGCTCGGTCAGCTCATCTACTTTACGCCGCGACGCGCAGTACACTATGCCGCTGCTGCCTTCCTGTTGTTGCAGGTAAGCTACCAGCTGCTCTACCGGGCGAAACTTTTCCTGTACCGTATAGCGGATATTAGGCCGGTCAAAACTGCTCAGGTTAATATACGGCTGCTGTAACTGCAGCTGTTGCAGAATATCGTGCCGTGTGGCGGCATCGGCAGTGGCGGTAAGCGCCATCAGAGGCACCTGCGGAAAACGCTGCTTCAGCAACGCAAGTGCCATATAGTCGGGCCGGAAATCATGGCCCCATTGCGAAATACAGTGGGCTTCGTCAATAGCCAGTAAACTTACGCCGACATCTTGCAACCGGTCAAGAAACTGCGGCTGTAACAAACGCTCCGGTGCTACATACAACAGCTTGAGCTCGTTACGGCGCAAACGGGCAAACACCTGCAAAATATCTTCACGACTTTGGCTGCTGTTAATAAATTCTGCCGCTATACCATTGGCTTTTAACGCATCAACCTGATCTTTCATTAGTGACATCAGCGGCGATACTACTACGGTTACCTGCGGTAAAATCAGCGCCGGTAACTGATAGCACAACGATTTACCACCACCGGTTGGCATCAATACAAAGCTGTCGCGCTGTGACAGCGCCGCCTCAATGACCTGCAACTGGCCATCACGAAAGGCGCTGTAGCCAAAAACGGTTTTTAACACAGAATACAGATCGGCTGTCACGTTGCTCGCATCATTGGTAAACAAAGCCGGCATTCTAAAGCCAAATGCGATGCACTGAAACAGTAAATTCAGCTGCCAGAGCGGCAAGGGGTAACAAAGCCTGATAGTTATTTAGCCGGCTGGCCGGATTTTACCGTTAAGTGTCCTGCGCCCAGGCGGTGATTAGGCGTATAATAACGGCTCATTTACCGGAGCCTGCCTTAATGTCGTTAAGTCGTGAACAAAAACTGGGTGGTATCTTTGCTGCCAGTGCTTACACTTTATGGGGTATAGCCCCGCTGTATTTCAAACAGATTGATTTTATCCCCGCCACTGAAATCTTACTGCATCGTATTATCTGGTCGTTTTTTTTACTGTTTTTGGTGTTGCTGGCGTTAAAGCAAGGCGACAAAGTTATGGCCGTACTACGCCAGCCAAAAATGCTGGGTTGGCTGCTGTTGTCGGCACTGTTGTTAGGCGGTAACTGGGGCTTATTTATCTGGGCGGTGAACAGCAACCATATGCTCGACGCCAGTTTAGGCTACTATATTAACCCGCTGCTTAACGTGCTGCTGGGCATGTTGTTTCTTGGCGAGCGCTTACGCAAATTACAATGGTTAGCCGTGCTGCTGGCTGGCAGTGGCGTATTGCTGCAGGTGCTTACCTTCGGCTCAGTGCCCTGGATAGCGCTGACTCTGGCCGGTTCATTCGCTATTTATGGCCTGATGCGGAAAAAACTGGCAGTAGATGCCATTAGCGGCTTGTTTATCGAGTCGTTGTTATTAATGCCGCTGGCGCTGTGGTACTGGTGGCAGTTTGCCGACAGCAACACCGCCAATTTGCTGAACAATAGCTGGCAGTTAAATAGCTATCTGGTCGCGGCCGCGCTGGTAACTACGGTACCCTTGCTATGTTTTATTGCCGGAGCACGGCGCTTGCAATTGTCTACTATGGGCTTTTTTCAGTATATTGGCCCCAGCTTTATGTTTGTATTTGGCGTTTGGCTGTACCACGAGCCCTTTGCCGCAGAGCGTTTGCTTACATTCGGTTTAATCTGGCTGGCGTTGCTGTTTTACAGTGCCGACGCCTGGCTGTTTAATCAGCAGCAACGGCGCGCCCGCCAGAGCGCAGTAAAGTAAGCAGCATTATTTAAACCCTGGCTGGAGGTAGCATGGCAGTGTTGGATATAGTGGCAGTATGCTGGTTTTTTCTGCTGTGGATTGGCTACACCCTGTTTGCCAAAAAGAAAGCCCGTGCAGTCAGTTGTTTATCCTATGAACTGCGGCGTAAGCGCAATGACTGGATGCAAAAAATGCTGCTGCGCGACAATAAAATGGCTGACGTCGGGCTTATCTCCACGCTGGAGCGCAATGTCACCTTTTTTGCCTCCAGCACCTTGCTGATCCTGGCCGGTTTACTCACCGCTATGGCATCGGCAGAAAAACTCAGCCTGATGTTATCCAATCTGGTGCCCTGGGCCAGTTACAGTGAAAGCGCGGTGCAACTTAAATTATTGCTGCTGACCTTTATCTTTGTGTTCGCATTTTTTCAGTTTACCTGGTCACTGCGCCAGTATGGCTTTTGCGGCGTGCTAATTGGTGCGGCACCAGATGGCCGCGGTATGAGCAGCGAAGATCAATTACTGTACGCCAACCGCGCTTCAAAAGTGATTGATCAGGCCGGCCATTCGTTTAACTACGGCCTGCGCGCCATTTACTTCTCGTTATCGGCACTTACCTGGTTTATCGATCCGCTGCTGTTTATGGCCGCTTCAGTAGTCGTTATGCTGGTAATGAAACACCGCGAGTTTCATTCGAAAGTGCTAAAAGCGCTGCAGGAGTGTTAAAGCCGGGGGAGAGGGGGCGGATCCGTAGGTTCCGCATGTCTGCTTATTATGGCGAGCCCAGTCTGGTTACTACGACAGTTCCTGCTGTTGGTACGCCAAATCCCCGGTCATGTTGATTAAAAGCGCCTTGAATCAGCACATATTCTCCTGTTTTCTGTTGGAGCAATTGAGTTTCTATCTCAGTGAGATCCAGACTTAGTGAATATTCAGATAAGCTGTGCTTTGCCTTTTCAGAATCAAGATACAGATTTGATTGATTCTCATCGTAGACAAAGTAACCTCGCACAATCACTTCTTTCTTATCATATCGTTCAGGATTAGATATCAAGTGAATAATCGTTACGGAACACAAAGCCTCGTCAATACATCTATCTGCACCATATGCCAAACCAGTTAAAAACAACAAACAGACCAAGATATGTTTCATGTTAATTATCTTCCTGACCCAATCACTGCATGCTTTGCCACTCTAAAAACATTTTCTCTGTAACACCCAGCCCAATAATTGAGCCTTCATGCAGTTGCGAAAGGTCGCTGAGAGTCATACTGATAAACTTATCTTCTGATGTAATGTTGTTATCTCGGCAGTATTGCTCAAGGTAGTGGTTAGCAGCAGCCTCATCAAGCTTTTTGCGAATAATATGACCCATCGCTCTTTTTCTATCAGCCCTATATTGTATGCGGTAAGCATCAATTTCACCCAATGAATCAGTAACAACGTCATACTGCTGACATGAGCGCAAATACGCCCATTCAAATAGCTCAATTGCAGGCTCAAATTGGTTTTTTTCATAGAAATACAGCAAAGACTTAAAGTAATCTTCTTGCGGCACATCAATAAAACTTAAAGGACATAAGTTGTTCTGGATAAAAGGAATATTACATGCCAGTCGTGCAGTGCGTTTATTTACGTCTTCAAAGGGCTGCAAGTACGACAAGTGTATCAATAAAAAAAAACTTTTTTCAAACGGGTCCTCAATTTTGTCCGCTTTACGTAAAATAAGGGATAAGTATTCATTTAACTGATGTGGGTTGCTCAGTGGCAAATAAGCAGATTTACCAATAAATACTTGTACTTGCCGCACATTGCCACAGGCATTTGGGTTTGCCAGCAGGTCTTGTGATAACAGTGCGTGAATATTTCTTATTGTGAACGCATTAACTACGATTTCTTCCGCGCTTTCAATCAAGAATTCAATTGCTTCTTTGTGATTCATGATCATTACAGCCTCTTCATGAACTTTACCTTCAGCAGTTAAACCTTGCTCTATCAACTTTTGAGTATCGAGTTTCGAATAAGTATTACCCTCTAATCGACTTGAGTTATAGGACAAGTCAATTAACAATCGTTGGCTAATTTTTTTAGCGTAGGTGCCTGCGGCTAATTGTTCATGAAACCGCTTACCCGCTTCATGCAATCGAACTCTTATTGCTTCAGGCAGGTACTGAGTTTTATTGGGAATATAGTTATCTACTAAGGCAAATTGATAGCTCGATTTTTCTCGTGCATAAGAAGGTGTATCTAAATAACTTAATAAGGACATTACATCACTCGAAAATATAGGATGTTTGTCCTCAATCGACACCTTAGAGACACTTTTTACTACATTTCTGTCCTGATAAACATAGTATTTAGTATGGCTTTTCTCTCCACTAGATAGCAGCACTCCCTCTTCAACCATAGACCATATGCGTCTTTGCAAGGTTTTCTTGTTGATAGAGAGTGAGAGTGTTTTCTCTATTTCACCAAGACTCATGGGGGCACCTTTTTCAGCAATATGGGCTAAAATTGCTGATTTTTCTTGTTCAAGACGTGCTTTTTTGCTCATAGCTTAAGGACAAAATTAATAAATATGTCCTTAAGCTATACCTGTAAAGGACAAAAAGCAAATTGCAAAGGACATAAATCGATATAAAGGCCCCTCAAAGGACACTTTTGTGTTTTTCTGTCTTTTAGAAGAGCCCTCAGGGGCGGAGCTAATAAAGGCACAGCCTGCTAGCGGTTTTACTCACTTATAGCAGAAAAAGAAGACCCGCCTATGCGGGGCAATTTTTGAATATACTAAATACTAAGAAATTTTTATGAGGTGAAGACTAATTCAACGTTGTAACGTATACGGGTTCAAATCGAATACCACGTATATCATTAGCCTCAACTTCTTTCTTAAAAGCAATGTCAGCGTTATATAGAAATAAATCCGGTACGGGCAAAAATGGTGCCACATCCAGCCCATTATCACTGGTCAAGCTATCAGCATCATGGCTTAGGCAAGCCTGTAGCTTCACCCACTTTTCCGATTATTGATTTTTGAATTACAACAATGTTAGAGCTAACGGAAAAGAATCCAGTTTTTTCAATTTCCAATACATAAGCATCGTGCAAGAAGTAATGGCCAATATAATATCGCCCGTCTTCTAATGCATAAGATTTGTCTAATTTTAAATTGAAGCATTTTTCTTCCCTTGGTTTAAAAGAAATTCTAGCTAAAGTCTCAATCCGCTTTAAATAATTCTCTTTGAAAAAATCTGTCATTTTGTCTCTTTTTAGCCACGGAGAGTAAATATCACTGCCTACCTTGATATAGTCTTCCAATAGGTAGAACAACATACCATTCACCAATAGCTGTTCCTCATAAAGGAAAGTAGAGCCTATTGTAAGATTATTATTCTGAAGGTTTGCCATGCACAAAGTCATATTACAAGCCTCAGTTGTGCATTCCGAACTCAGGTGTGTCGATATTGGAGCCTGAATAAATGGAACATCTCTTGAAAGAGCTAAACAAGGCATTAAAGTTAATATAGCAACTAAAAGTTTCATTAGTGGTTCCCCATGACACTGAATTCATAAAGGTACGCATTTGTACGCAGCTCGCGCCTTGCTTGTGCAGCTTGAGGTGAATTGCCTTCCCTTGCGGATTGCAATAGTTGTTGAAGTCGTCCATGAACATTTTTAGTATTCCAGTCGCCATCACGTCCAGCGAACAAGGTGTGGCTCATTACGTGGACCATTACTGATGCTTTGTTCCTGCTGTCACTAATTAACTACGACCCTTTTTCCAAAATTACAGCACCACTAAGTAAATACAAAATGCGTTGAGTGAGATCATAAACAACGTAATTGCATTATATATAACAACTTCTTTCCTAATTTGCGCCTTGCTAAGACTTGATCTTTCTGGATAATAATCTGACTTGTCTGGTAATACATACCTTCTGGATGCATAAACAATCGCTCCCAATAAAAAACATATTGGAGCGATAAATTTGTCGTCACCTAACACTTTAATAGCTACAAAAAAAGATATCGGTATTGCAACGCAACCCCAGAAGATCCCCTCCTGCGCACTTGTAAAATATTGAGCAAAACGAGGGGAATTCTTTTGTGTAGTTAAATGCGCGCCTCTGACGAAGGCTTTATAGATTCGTAGTAGCATTTTGATCCCCTGGCCAAGTTTTTATTTATACCTTAACAGGTTGGTGCTGAGCAAGCGGAATAAAAAAGGCTCAGAACAGTACTACCCGGTGCCGTCAGGGGAAGGTTATGATTTGACCTTTTTGTTTTAGCTAGTAATTTTGTGGGGATACCTCAGGAGCTGACCCTGGAGTATTTGTAAAAAGTTGCTTTTACATCTCCGAATCAAGCTAAAAATACACCTTAACATAAATTCAGTCGAATAATCGCCCAACAAAAACATCTTTACCGGGAGAGAGTTCAACGGAATATGATTTTCCTGCCGCACCAAAAACTACAATTCTTACTTGTCCGCCGATACCGAGGTGAAACTCCTTGATTTTATAGTCACTACAAAAATCTCTATTGCTGTTTTCACACCAACTATTTAACTTTGAAATTCTAGCATTATAAATTTCGACGTTTATATCCTCTAACTTACCACTATAGATAACTTCTTGTTCTCTATCTAACTCATCACATTCGCTGCCAGCTGTTTGTGCTTGAAACAACTGAAAAGGCTTTGAAGATGTAACTCGATTGTTAAATGATGTCAGTATAACTCTATCCTTCATGCAGAGTCCTTTGTGACTAAAGACTGGTCCATCAACAACCAGACTTTTTTCATTAGAGCTTGCGGCTGAAAAGTTGAATTTTTCAACACTTTCATCATGTGAAGCTGCTAAGTAAAACGGTATGAAGAATAAAAAAGTAGTGAACCTATTCATAACTATCTTTCCTGAAAACCAAAATGGTAAGTGTCATTGAAACTTACTAAACACTGCCGACTTTCGGTAACCACCAATGCCACTTTGAACTGGTTGCCGTTGGGTTTTGGCGGCAAGCTGGGAGGCTAATTAACTCAACCACGATTTTTCGAATTACAAACCGGGACGTCATCGCCGAAGCAAAGTAACGGAGAAACTTCTGCCAAATTTCAGCTATTGCTGGCAACTTAAGTTAGATTAAGTGTTGGACAGAAATCGGTTGTCATATCTAGCAAACATAGTGACCGGTAGCAACTGGATACACATTCTAATACAACTCTTTCAACGGAGGAGAGCCATTACTTTTCACCTTGTCTACTGCTTCTGTCCAATACTCCCAGAATGCGAAGTCAGCCGGAGTGTCAGCTTCCAGCCAATATTCTCACCCACTGAGAATATCAGTTAAGTCTTTAGAGCCGGTCGCAGCTAGGTAGGCTTGGAGCATGTATAGCATCGCTTCATACCCTTCTTTTTCAGTAATGGTTCTATTGCTGCTAATTTTCATACTTCAATTCAATCCGTATCTGATTACAATATTCGAGTTTCCGGGTTATTACATCACTACTCAGGTAAATAAGGAGCAGGTGTTAAATTACACCCTTTCCAGAAAACCCAAAGATGAGAACACGATGGGCTGTTGTAGACTCGTGATTCAAGGGTTAGCGCTATACGGCAAAGAGCCAGGTTATCCTGATTATCTTGTCCGATCTACGCCAGATGGTAAAAGTCTCTTTGTCATTAAGTTAATAGTGAGCTTGTTGAGAAAGGCTGCTTGCTTTGGATTTAGCAAATCTATGTTTTTACCCGGTCAAATCTCGTGAGCGGATTCCGGCCAACAATATAGGCGCTTATTAACTTCCGTAATATCAGGTGCAAGATCTACAAGCCACGCTAGCTCTGAATCAAGCAAGGTCGTGATCAGTATAGATTCACCTGTCCTCAGATGAATTAAGCCATAAAAATAGCTGGATGCAGGTAACAATCTCAATCCTCCCCAAGCAACTGGAAGAGTTAAATATAAAACTACCTTTTCAATCAAAGATAAGTTAATAACACGTTCAGACTTAGGGCCAACTATTGTAAATTTATCTGAACCTCTACAGCTTACTATTCTAAATCCTTTGTTTAGTTTCGAGTACCTGATGTGCAATATCAATTCAGGTACAAAAAATAATATAAAAAAAGAAGTTGCAAACAATATTGAAAAGTCCACGCGTCTTACATCACTATTAATGCCAAAATATATCGGTAGCAATGCGCTGCCAATAGCATAGATAAACCATGGCCAGCATTGCGTAAGATGTGATTTAAGATTTATCTCCATAGTAAATTTATTCATAAATAGTAAATCCAGCCCTTGAGATTATCCGTGGTATTAACGGGGGAGTCATGTTTCATCTTGATTTTTTAGTTTTATTAAATAACGCAGGACCTTCAAAATAGCCTTCTTCTTACTACCCGAGGCAAAGCTATAATCTATCAAAAAATAGTTTAGTCCTCCTTATGAATTCGTCTACATTAGCTTCAGGTACTTTATTATTCAGAATCCTTAGTTTTTCACATGACTCAATAAACTCGTCACAAATAATAATCCTGAGTCTATCTTCTGAACAATCTAGTAGTTCATCATAAGCCTCATCGCTTATTTTTAGGTCATATGTACAGAAACCGTCATAATTGACCTCTCCTGAAATAGGGTTATTAATGGTCATTTTTTCTCGGTAAATTAATTTTCGAGGTTTCACAAACGCTTCAAAGCCAGGGCGATTTCGCCTCAAAATAACTTTAACGCCCAAATATTCAATTTTTAAAGCATTGTCAAAGCGATATTGAAAATCAATAAATTCTTTGAAAATACCAGATATAGTTTCAAATCTCTTTTCCATGTTTAAATCAGTTTCATAAACATAGCTTAAATTTAATTTCATATTCTTATCCTGCTTCCTAGCGGTAATTAGCCGTGAGTCGCTAAGTATGTATAGATTTATATTTTCTCACTCAGCAAGACTTGTTGCTTGTTATCATGCGGTTGCTTCGTTACTGGGAACTAGCATCGAAGAGCATCGCGCTAATGGGGGCCCTGAGGTCTCCAAGCAGATTTTGCTCTCTAAGCAAGACCGTTTTTTTATCCAGCCGAGCTAATTGGGCGGTATGATCAGGACATCGATGTATTATCTCAGTAGTACTATTTTTTAATTACAACAATGTCTGACATTTTATTAAAGCAGCCAAGCATTTTTTTACTTTCGTAGACACAGGCATCTTTTAACATATAGAAACCGATGTACTCCGTGGCAGCTTCAAATTTATATATATCATCGAGGTTAACACTGAAGCATTGTCTGCCACTGGCAGAAAAATTTAGTTCGGACTCAACGTCGATTCTTTTCAATTGGTTCTGCTTGAGGAAATCAGTACCTTCAACCACTTTCAACCACGGCGAATATATATCACTATCGTGATTTAAGTAGTCCTTTAACAAGTAAAACCTTATGCCATGAATTTTTAGTTGTTCGGGACCTAGAAAAGCAGATCGCAATACAAAGTCACGGTCCTGCTCATTTCTTATACACACTGTTGCTGAGCACAGACCGGCGTTACAGGTTGCTTTTAAGTTCACAGCCACCGGTGCAGGACTCATGATAGAAAAATTACCTGCGAAAACTTGAGGTAACAAAAAAAGTAACAAACTAAAAATTTTAATAAACCACCTCAATGCACATCAACTTCATATAAACGCAAAGAGCCAGGTCTTGCTTTTTGCGGCTATTTTCAGCTGTTGCTGACAACCAGACTTTACTTAAACATCTTAAAAAATCTTACTTTTTTATCCTGCCAAGCTATAGGAAGTATTGGTGGGTAACTCGTTTATTTTCTTATAATAAAATAAACAGAAAATACGGATAGCAATATCATAACTATGCCGAAAGGGTCAGGTCTTGCTTTTTGCCACTATCTTACTCACCCACGAGTAATGCAAGCCAAAATAGCTGCCAATGTCTTTAAGGGTATAACTGCCAGAGCAATACGCAGCAACAATAGCCTGATCACGTGTGCCTGCATGCTGTTCATACTCTGCCAGTGATTGGGCTTTGCCGCGTCGCTGCTTTTGCGGAATGTCAGATAACTCATCAGTTTCGTTAAATAATGCTAAATGGGATTGTACAAAGTCGTCATTGCCTAAAAATATTTGGTTGCTGAGCTTATCCCAAACAGGCACTCCTTTACCTTGCTGCACAAAGGCGTCATATTTTTCTCTGGCCGTTTTACGTTGTTTGCCGAACATGCGCAATATCGCGTCTGTCGCCAGCCAGGCGGGGGAAACCGTTTTTCCCATCACTGCATGCCAGTTACTCCATGGCCAATCATCAAGTGCCTGCACCATATTTGCCCTGATGGGGTTCAGCACAATGTAACGGTTTAATTCGAGCAAATAGGCATCTTTGTCTACCAATATCGCTTTATACCTGCCCTGAAATAAATGTCCTACCCGCTTGTGTTTTCGATTTATCGCCTGGGTAAAGGTGCCGTTAAGTTGGCGCATGCCTTTACTGAGGTTAGCATCGGGTGTTTCTACCAATAAATGGTAATGGTTGCTCATCAGGCAATAGGCATGCACCACCCAGTTATACTGTTCGCATACCTTACCCAGTAGCATTAAGAACAGTTCGAAATCGGTATCATCAACATAGATGGCTTTGCGCTCGTTTCCCCGGCTGGTGATATGGTAAAGCGCACCGGCAAATTCCAGCCGTAAAGGTCTTGCCATGTTATTCGTTCCGACTGGTGTGTAGCATCGCTATACTGTAGCGCACCAGACAGAAAAGGCAAAAAGCAAGACCTGACCCTGAAGTTGTAGCATCGCTAAACTGTAGCGCACCAGACAGAAAAGGCAAAAAGCAAGACCTGACCCTGAAGTCTTCTTCTGAAGTCTTCTGTGTTGCTGGTAAGCCTGCTGAAGGCATCATAACCAAAGCTGCGCACTACACCGGCGCTGCTTTCGCTTGCCGGTAAGCCTTTTTTAAT